>DASXAK010000161.1:0-12604 GCA_036406715.1 Bryobacteraceae bacterium
TCGGCATCCCGTAAGAAAACGGCTTCGGCGGGAGGGCTCTTCCAGTTGGGATCGTTCGGAGGGATCGCGAAGGACTTGGCGTCAGGCGGTGCGCTGGTCGTGAGCGACACGTAACGGCGCTCAGGCGCCTCCTTGGCTATCGTCAGACCAACCTTGACGTGATCAATCACGTCTTTGCCCGCTGGTATGTAATGAAGGTTGAAAACGATGTCGGTTCCGGCACGCAGGAGCTTTGCAGCTTTAAAGCCACGATAATCAGCCGCGATCATTCCCGGCAAATAGCAATCTTCCAGTCTTGCGCCGCCAACTCCCGCGCCGAAGGTCTGCCCATTGACTGGTATTGCAGAACCGTCTTCGTCGCGTGGTTTGTCGGTCCAGACTGGCTCGAAATACTTGACTCCCTCCTTATGCGGCACATAGCCAATGCAGATGTGATGAGTCGCTTCCGGAAACTCGGGCTTGATCTGCACCGAAGTGACCCAGGTATCCTGCTTCAGGCCGCTAGGAACGGTAACCGAGATCCATTCGATCACGTTGTTCTTGGCCTTTCCTGGAATCTTCGTGGCGGGTCCATCGATGACCATATCCGGCTGGATCATCCAACCGTCCGGCCAAGCGACAGCCCTTGGCGCATCCGTCGGATTTCCCTCTGGAGCACCGGAATCCGCCCACCGCGCGATCGTGTCGATTTCCGTTTGTTTCAGAGACCGATCGTTTGAAAAATGCCCGTACTTCGGATCGGCAAACCAAGGCGGCATTTTGCGCGTGATCACAGCGACTTTCATGGCTTTCGCCCAAGGGCGCGAGCTGTCGTATGTCAGGAACGACATTGGCGCGATTTGGCCCGGCCGATGACATGACTGGCAGTTTTTCTGCAAGATCGGTTCGACGTCCTTGTGGAACGTAAGAGGGGCATCAGCCGCGTCGACAATTAAGGCGAAACTGGATAGGGCGAGCAGAGTGGGAGCAACGAATTTTCCCATTCGGAGTTGCATAAGGCATGCTAGAACGCACTGCAGAACGCCGTCAAATCGAATGTTTCTAATGAATTATAGGCAAAGACTATTAACTCCGATGGCGTCGGCCACCCTGGATCGGAAGTCCTGAGAAGACGCCACTTCGAAGAAAGCCTCGGCCAGGGGTGAGGGCGGGTCGCGTGGCGGGATCACGACACCGACCTGGGCTGGGTGATCCGTCTGTGACAATGGAATCGCCTCGAGATCCGGCTCCTTAGCCATTCCCGACAGGATCGCCCTCGGTAAAACAGACACCCAGTTGCCCGTTCTCACCAGATCCATAAGCAGAAACACGGAATCAGTGACTATCTGCGGACCGTCTCTTTGATTACGCCAGATCTTTTCCGCTTCGTCCGCGCCTAACAGTTCCGATTCTCGCGGAAACACGCACAGGTGTACATCCTTCAACTCGTCCCAAGCGACCTCGTTCCTTCCATGAAAGCGAGTCCCTCTTCGCACCAGCAGCTGATACTGTTCCGCATACAGAGCTGCGGTGCGGCTGTTGCGAGGTATTCTTCCATCGATGTGCGTCAACGCTGCGTCGATTGAGAAATCATTGAAGCCCTGCTGGATGACTGGCGCTGTATCGATTCGGGTAACACGCAAGCTGATTCGAGGAAAGCGGTCGATGAAGAGCATCATCAGACCGGGCAGAAGCGGAGAGGTCGATGCTAAAAAAGCGACTCGAAGTGTGCCAGCAAGTTGTTTCACACGGTCCCGCAGTTCCCGATTGAGGCGCTGGGACTCGACTACCGATCGTTGCGCCCACGCCAGTACCAGTTCCCCTTCTTCAGTCAGTCCCTGAAATCGTTGGCCGCGCCGGACGATCATCACACCCAGATCGTGTTCGAGTTGCTGGATCCCTGCCGACAACTTCGGTTGCGACACATTGCAGGCATTCGCAGCTCGCGCAAAATGGCCTTCTCTGGCCAAGGCGATGAGGTATTCCACTCTCTTGGGAACCACTGGTTTTCTTTATCCTGCGCCGCTATTCGAGCCCGCTGCGATAAGGCTGGACCCGAAACGCAGTATAACCCTGGCCGAGCCTGGAATGCTAAGACGTCGTTCTCGCTCGGCCCGGGCTGGTTCCTATCCAAAACGACGACGAGTTCAGTCGTTCAGGGTGAGGGTAGTCGGCATAAGCGGGCATGGCCGAGGAGAATCTTCCAGGCCCCGGCCTGGCGATCTCTGATAAAGGGGGTTTATGTAGGGTTTTCAGCCCGGCTGTGCCCGCACTATTTTAGCCCACTCCCAAGGCCCTTTGGATGAGAAAACCCGTTCTATCACTGTGCCCGTCGTTGTGCCCGCGAGCCGATCGGAAGGCGCTCTCCGGAGGACAAGATCGACTCCATCGCCTGACCTCGCTGCTGGCCCACCGCGGCGGTCTCCACCAAGGCAAAGTCCACTGGCTGGATCTTCCTCTTCAGCCGCTTCGGCCATGCATAAAACGCGGGCCGCCTACTCCGTTCTCCTCGCAGAACGCCGTTACCGTCTTCCCACTTTGCTGCTGACGGGCAATCAGCTCGCCCCAGTGCTTCCTTCGCTCCGCCACCCGCTCTTGGTTGCTCATGCCACCACTAGGCGCCCGTCAACTCCCTGCGGGCTAGTGGTGTTCATAGGATGCTTACAGCCCGCGCGCTAGAATTGTGAAGCTGTTCGTCCGTTCGAAGGGCCTTCACTGCTTCAATGGCCTTTGCGGAACTGCCGCGAAAAGGCGCCAGCACAAATTCACGTTTTGGAGCTCACTGTTCAATCGGTTCAAAGCCTCGAACCAAGTGAAACCCTGCCTTTCGTGGTGGTTTCGCCCGCGCGATTGTTACACTTGACAGAGAATGGCTAACAGCGCCCCGGCCGCGAATCACATCAGCGGGATCTCGGAAATCCGCGAAGTGCGCGACTGCCTCCAGTGGTTCACCCGCGAGAAGCAGTGGATCAATGAGATGCAGCTGCAGCTCTGCCGGATCCCGGCGCCCACGTTTCTTGAAGGCGAACGCGCGGTCTGGTTCGCCGAGCAGTTTCGAAACCTCGGCTGGGAAGCGTCGATCGACCGCGCCGGCAACGTGATCGCCTCCCTCGGCATCGGCCCGTACGTGGCGCTCACCGCGCACCTGGACACCGTCATCGCCCCACGCTCCAGGGAAGACATAACAGTCGAGAGCGACGGCCGTTTTCACGGCCCCGGCGTGTCCGACAACGGCGCCGGGCTCGCCGCACTGCTGGCCTTCGCCCGCGTCTGGAAGACGTGTTACAAGGCGCTCGACCTCTCCGCGAACCTTTTGCTGGTGGCGAATGTGGGCGAGGAGGGCGAAGGCAACCTGTCCGGAATGCGCCATCTTTGTAAACAAGGGCCGCTCGCGCGGAACATCGAAGCTTTCGTGGTCGTCGATGGCGCCAATACCGATCACATCACCACGCGCGCGCTCGGCAGCCGCCGGTTCGAAGTCACCTTCTCCGGGCCGGGCGGTCATAGCTGGAGCGATTTTGGATTGGGCAACCCGATCCACGCCCTCTGCCGCGCCGTGGCCTTGTTCTCCGAGACCCGGCTCGACACCGCGCCGAAATCCGCGATCAACGTCGGCCTGATCGACGGCGGGTCGAGCGTGAACGCGATCGCGCAGACCGCGCGCGCCAAAGTCGATATCCGCTCCGAAAGCAACGAAAAGATGGAGGAGTTGGTCGAAATTCTCGCGGGCGCCATCGACCGCGCGCGCGACCTCGAGAACCAGCGCGCCAGCGCCGGCAAAGTCACGGCGAAGCTGAAGGAAATCGGCTCCCGCCCCGCCGCCGCATTGCCGGAAAACGCCGCCATTTTGCAATGCATCCGGGCCGTCGACGCGCACCTCGGCATCCGCTCTCATGTCGACTGCTCCTCCACCGACGCCAACATTCCGATGTCGCTCGGGATACCGGCCATTGCCATTGGCGGCGGCGGCGTGGGCGGCGGCGCGCACACCACTCAGGAATGGTACCGGCCGGAAGGCCGCGACCTCGGCCTCAAGCGCATCCTGCTGTTGCTGATGATGTTGATGCGCGACCCCGGCGGGAGCCGGAAGTGAACCGCCGCAAGGCGGACGCCGCATTAGCGGTCAACACTCTCATCTGGGGCGCTACTTTTACTGTGGTGAAATCCGCATTGCGGGATATTTCACCACTCCTGTTCCTGGCACTCCGTTTTTCGGTGGCAATCTGCGCTTTGGCCGCCCTCTGGATGTTCGGCTGGAAGCGCCGCAAACCGGAAGCCGGTGCCATCGCCGCCGGAATAGTCACCGGCGCTCTTCTGTTCGCCGGTTTTTTCTTCCAAACAGTCGGTTTACAGTTCACAACACCGCCGAAATCCGCGTTCCTGACCGGGCTTTCGTCCGTGATGGTACCTTTGCTGGCCGCCATCGTCTATCGCAATAGGCCGCAGCCGGTCGAGGTGCTCGGTGTCTTAGTAGCGACGGCGGGTCTGGCTCTGATGACGCTGGAAGGTCCGCTGGGCTCGACGGGTAAAGGCGATTTGTTGACTTTAATTTGCGCCGTCGCGTTCGCCGGCCACATCGTCACCCTGGGACATTATTCCGAGAGATTCAGCTTCGAAGTGTTGACTATAGTTCAGGTGGGGACATCGGCCGTCCTGGCGCTCGGTTTATTTTGGTGGGCAGAACCGGCCCGAATCCATTGGCGGCCGGGTGTCATCTACGCGATACTGGTTACAGGGCTTCTCGCCACGGCTTTGGCATACAGTATCCAAAGCTGGGCCCAGAAGTTCACCAGCTCGACAAGAACGGCTCTGATTTATTCGCTGGAGCCCCTTTTTGCCTGGCTGATCTCCTATTGGGCTCTCGGAGAGGGGTTGGCCGGACGCGCGGCGGCCGGTGCCGTCCTGATCCTGGGCGGTGTTGTGCTGGTGGAAGTGAAACCAATGCACAGTCGATTACATCCATGAAATCAGCCGCTCCCGGGGGCAGGATTATAATGAATCTGTCCCGTGAGCACACGGAGGATTGAGAAAAATCCATGAGTTTTTTTGACAAGTTGCGGACCCAGAAATTTCTCTCGTTTACCCTGATTCTGTTCACGCTCTCGATCGGAATCGTGATCGGCACTCTGATCACGTCCGGCGTGAAAGCAGCCAAGGATAATACGGTAGCCCCGGGAGCGACCCCGCTCTCCATTCCGGATCCCGTCCAGTTATCCACCACGTTTACGCAGATTGCCAAGCAACTGGAGCCTTCGGTGGTGAACATCTCGACGGAGTATCGGCCGAAGGCGCAAACGCGCGCCACGCCGAACCGGAGTCGCCGGCAGATTCAACCTCCCGATGATGACGATCAGGGCGGCGGCGACGACAGCGGGCTCCCCGATCTGTTCCAACGCTTCTTCGGAAACCCGTTCGGCGGTGAAGGCGCACCCTCGCCACAACGCCGCGGATTCGCGCTGGGATCCGGCGTGGTGGTCGACAAAGCCGGCTACATTCTGACGAACAACCACGTTGTCGATAAAGCCGACCGTATTCAGGTGAAATTCGCGGGCGATCCGACGCAGTACGACGCCAAGGTGGTGGGGACCGATCCGCAAACCGACCTCGCGGTGATCCGCGTCGAAGGCAAAAAGGATCTGACGCCGGCCAAGATCGGAAATTCCGAGGCCGTGCAGGTCGGCGATTGGGCCGTCGCCATCGGTTCGCCATTCGGCTTCCAGGCCACGGTCACCACCGGCATTATCAGTGCCAAAGAGCGCGACATCCCGGGCGACTCAACCCAGTTCCAGCACTTCCTGCAAACCGATGCCGCGATCAATCCCGGCAATAGCGGCGGGCCGCTGCTGAACATCCGCGGCGAAGTCATTGGCATCAATACCGCGATCGCATCGCGGTCGGGCGGGTACCAGGGCATCGGGTTTGCGCTGCCCATCAATACGGCTGCGTCGGTCTACAACGACATCATCAAGACCGGCAAGGTGACGCGCGGGTCGATCGGCATTCGCTTCAGCTCCGCCGATTCCGAGCAGGGGCGATCGCTGCTGAAGTCTTATGGGGTCACCGAGGGAGCTTTTGTCCAACAAGTGGCGCCCGGCGGTCCCGCCGAGAAGGCCGGCCTCAGGGCCGAAGACGTGATCGTTGCCATCAACGGCAAGCCGGTCAAGACCAGCGGCGACCTGGTGAACACGGTGACCACGACGCCGATCGGGAATACTTTGAATGTCACGGCGATGCGTGAAGGCAAGCGTGAGAACTTCAAAGTGGTGGTGGGCGATCTGGCCCAGGTCTTCCCGGAGGAATTCGGCACCGGTAAGAAGGAAGAGCCGGATAAGTCGGAAAACACCAGCGCTCGTTTTGGCATGAGCATCCAGAACCTGACCGATGCCCAGCGCCAGAATTTCGGGATCAAGGAGAAAGGCGGCGTGCAGATCACTTCGGTCGAGCCGGACTCGTTCGCCGAAGATATCGGACTGGCCCCGCGCGACATCCTGCTGTCGATCAACCGGCAGCCGGTGAACTCCTACGGGGATGTGCAAAACATCCAGAAGAACCTGAAGCCCGGAGACGCAGTGGCCGTGCGGATTCTGCGGCGCGACCCCGGTACGCGGGAGTGGAATTCCCAGTTCCTGGCGGGAACCCTTCCGGCCGGCCAACAGTAAGAAACTCGGCGCCCTGCCGCCGGCCAAGTCATGCCGGCGGCAGGGGTGGTTCTGTACGTTTTGGTACACTAAGTAAAGATGCGAAGGCTTTTGTCGCTGGCGGTTACGCTCGGCTTGGCCGTGGGATTGGTCGGCGCAGCTACCGTCGCCAAGAAGAAGTCCACCGCAAAGACGGGGACCGCCGCTTCGACCCACAAGACAGCCGGGGCCACGAAGAAATCCTCGACGGGAACCGCCACGACGAAAAGCGGGAAAAAGGCCGGTTCGCGTTCGCGTACCACGTGGCGGAACCGGCAGTTAACACCCACGCCCGAGCGGTACAAGGAAATTCAGAAGGCGCTGTCTGCAAAGGGCTATCTATCCGCAGATCAAGCGACCGGCAAGTGGGACGACACCTCGACCGAGGCGATGAAGAAATTCCAGACGGACCAGAACCTGGACGGGAACGGGAAGATCAATTCCCTGTCGCTGATTGCACTCGGGCTCGGCCCGCAGCGGGAAGTGGCGGCGAAGCCGGCGGCTCCGTCGACGACGCCTTGAAACGGTCGCGATCGCAGCGTCAGGATCCCCGTAACCCATTTTATTGCAACAGTTACGATTTAAAAACGGCTTGAGTCAAGCCGTTTCTAGACTAGGAGAATTGGTTTCTCTCCACTTACGAGCACGCGGCCGATCCGGTACGCATCCGGATAGACTCGCTCCAGCGCGACGGCGTCGACTTCCGGCAGAGTGATCAACAAGCCCCCGGAAGTCTGCGGATCGTAAAGCAGCTCTTCAACCTCGGGCGCCCACGCCCGGGTGGTCTGGACGCACGCGGCAGCGAATTCGCGGTTGTTTTTCAAACCGCCAGGTACGGCGCCCTGCCGCGCATACTCCACCGCTCCAGGCAGAAATTGTATGCGCTCCGTTTCAATTTCCAGGGTCACCTTGCTGGCCAGCGCCATCTCGCGGGCGTGACCGATCAAGCCGAAGCCGGTGACGTCGGTGCAGCCGTGCACGTCGAAGCGGAGCATCTCCTTGCAGGCGCGCCGATTCAGGGTAAGCATGGAGCGGATGGCTTCGTCGACGTGCGCCTGGGCGGCGATCCCGCGCTTGAGCGCGGTGGCGATCACACCGGTGCCGAGGCGCTTGGTGAAGACGAGCGCATCACCCGGCCGTGCGCCCGCGTTGGGTTTGACGCGGCCGGGATGCACGGTCCCGGTCACGGCATAACCGAACTTCATTTCGTCATCGGCGATGCTATGCCCACCAAGCACCGTGCAGGCGGCCTCGTGCATCTTCTCGGCGCCGCCCTTCAGAATCTGTTCGAGATCCCCGAGATCGCCTTTGGCGGGATACGCGACAATCGTCAGCGCCGAAAGCGGCCGCCCGCCCATGGCGTAGACATCACTCAGCGAATTGGCGGCCGCGATCGCGCCGAACGTATACGGATCGTCGACAATCGGCGTAAAAAAGTCGACTGTCTGCACGAGGGCGAGCTCCGGCGTCAGCTTGTACACGCCGGCATCGTCGGCAGTGTCAAACCCTACCAGCACGTTTTCATCGGCCCACCGCGGCACGGCGGCCAAAACCTTGTCCAACACCTGTGGACTCAGCTTGGACGCTCAACCCGCCGCTTTCACGTGAGCCGTGAGTTTGCGGAGCTGCGTAGTGTCGCTCATCGGCGCTTCTCCCTATAATACGATCCGCTTGCTGCAAGGCACGCTCGGAAACCGTTATTCTGAGTAGTAACCCATGACCAACAGGTCCTTTTTCAGATCAGCCGCGGTGTGGTTGCTGCTCACCGGAGGCGCGTTCGCGCAGGCCCCGGCGGCTCCTGCCTTCGAGGTCGCTACCATTAAGCCGGCTCCGCCGCTTGACCCGGCGAAGATCGCAGCCGGACAGTTGCACATCGGGATGAAGACCGATGCCGGCCGCGTCGACATCGGATTTCTCTCTTTGTCCGACCTGATTCGCGTGGCGTACAAGATCAAGCCGTACCAGCTAACAGGGCCAGACTGGCTGTCGTCGGCGCGATGGGACATTATGGCGAAGATCCAGGATGGGGCCTCAGCCGATCAGGTGCCCGAGATGCTGCAAACGCTGCTGGCGGACCGATTCAAGCTGGCGGTTCACCGCACCAACACGGAGCACTCGGTCTACGCGCTGGTTGTGGGTAAGAACGGATCGAAGCTGAAGGAAGCCGAGCCCGATCCACCGCCCGCCGCCGAACCGGACGGACAACCGGCCGGGCCTCCGGGGCGTGGCGGACTTGTGTTTGGAAGCGGCGACAGCCAGGTGCGGGTTACGCCAAACGCAGGTGGCCGGGGCGCGACCATCAATTCTGGCAAGTTTGGGCAGATGAAAATCGGCATGGGCGAAGCCGGCATGATGCGGATGGAGTTTTCCAAGATGAAGATGGCCGACCTGGCAGATCTGCTCTCCCCGTTTGCCGACCGCCCGGTGCTCGATCTGACCGAATTGAAGGGTAGCTACCAGGTTTCGCTGGACCTCTCGATGCAAGACATGATGCAGGTCGCGCGGGCGAGCGGCATGGGAGCGATGATGGGGCCGGGACCCGGTGCTCCGGGGGCGGATGCCTCTCGGTCGCCGGCTGATGCCGCCTCCACTCCGACCAGCTCGATCTTCACGGCCGTCCAGCAGCTCGGGCTCAAGCTCGATTCCCGCAAAGCTCCTGTGGAAATGATCGTGGTCGACCACGCGGAAAAGACGCCGACGGATAACTGAGGATCGTCAGCGGCTCGCAGCCAGCATGGTCCGCAGGGCGTCCAGCCGAGGTCCGGCGCCGGTTAGGAGGCCGTCGGGAAAGCGGCGATATTTCAGGATCGAGCGATAGATCACTTGATCGGCCATGGAATTGAGGCCAAGGCCGGCGAGATACTGCAGCCGCATATTGAGGTCTTCGTTGATCGGGGCGTTCACCAGCAGCGGTTTTAGATCCTCGGCCCGGCCGGCGTAGGTGGCCAGCACATCCACGGCCGAGTGAAATCCGACTTCCGCTAAAGACTGCGAGACCGACACATAGCCTGAGCCATCGAGACGGCGCTGCAGGTCGTCGACATTGAGCGCGACCGGCTCGGTTGTCCCGAGCAGAACCAGATCATAGCCCTCACCCTTCACGTTGTTGCTCCAGACGGTGCCGTATGGAAAGACATCGAAGAATGTAGCGAGTTCGGTCTTGACGGTTTCCAGATCGCTGTCGTAAATCGGCAGCCACTGCGCGACGGCGCCGCCGGGGTTGAGGTGGCTCTTCACCAGCTCGTAATACTGCTTGGAATAGAGCGTGTAGGTTCCTTTGACCCAGGGGTGGATAGGGTCTGTGGTGATGACGTCGAACTTGTCTTTGGTGGTAAAGACGAAGTGGCGCGCGTCGTCGTAGACGATGCGTGTGCGGCGGTCGTTAGCCACCCAGTTGTTCTGCTTTCCGAAGAATTGAGTCGAGGCCGGAGGGATCAGAGGCTCGAGCTCGCAGATGAGAATGCGCTGGACATCCGGGTAGGGAACAAACGAGCCGGCGGTCACGCCCGCGCCGAAGCCGACAATGAGCACGGAGCGCGGATCACGGTGGATCAAAGCCGGCAGATGGCCCATCATGCGTTCGAGACGCATGTCGAGCGGCGCGGTGGAGGCCTCGGCTTTGCCGCTTACATAGAAATGGCGCTGGCCGGCGCGCTCCGTAATCACGACCGAGGAGTTGATTCCCTCGCCGCGGAAGAGCACGGCGGACGGGTTCGCGCGATCGAATAGATCGGCGGCCCGAACAATCGGCGCGAACCGCCGGCCATAAGCAATCATCTGCCAAGGGACATCGGAAACGGTCCACGCTAATGCGAGTACCAGGACAGCGCCGATCGCGACGCGCAACGGGCGCGCTCCGGAAATGGCGCGCAGCGCCAGAGCGGCAACGCCAACAGACAATGCGGCGGTTCCAATCAGAAGCTGCTCGGAGACCGCCGTGCCGAACTGCGGAATAAAAAGCAAGGTGAACGCCAGAGCGCCCACGATCGAGCCGGCGGTGTTTACGGCGTAGACCTCGCCGGAGAGCCGGCCGGGGTCTTCACCCGGCGCGGCGGCAGCGGCCAAGGCCAGGGGAAAGCTGGCGCCCCAGAGCAGCGTGGCGGGAAAGACAGTCCACACGCAGCGCGCGAGATCGAGTTCGAAATTGAACCACGGATTCACCGAGAGCCACGGATCGACCGGCCAATACGGGAGCGAATGAGCCAGCGTGTACGCGGTCCACGCGATTGCGGCTCCGAGTAGAATCTGGCAGACCGCGAGGGCGGTAGCGGGTTGGGATGTGCGCCGTCCCATCCAGGAGCCGGCGCTGCTGCCCGCCCACAGACCGGCGAGGAAGACCGCGAGGATGATCGAGAAGGTATAAACGGTGGCTCCGAGCAGCAGTGATAACTGACGGGTCCAAACCACCTCCGCGCCCAGTGCCGACAAGCCCGAGAGGCCGATCACGAGATACACCAGGGCGGCGCCCGGAGCGCGGCGAACATGGGTGGACATGGCAGACTTCGGATCCGTCCGGTGTTGCCAGCGGGCCGCCAATGCGAGAGCGAGCAGAGCGACGGCGAGGTTGAGGGCCGCTGCCGCGTAGGTCGCGACCATCATGTCGTGGACGCGCAGAAGATAGAAGCCGGCCAGCAAACACCCAAAGACCGCGCCGGCGATATTGGCGCTATAGAGATAACCGAGCCACGACACGCCGCTGCGGTTCGCCTCGGTCCATCGCGCGATCGCGGGGAGCGATCCGCCCATCAACAGCGTGGGAGGTAAGAGGCACATTCCTGCCACGATGCCACGCACCACAAGACCGGCGAGGCCTTCGGAAGCGCCGGCCAGGTAGAGCCGGGCGATCCAAGGGACGCCGAACAGCGCGGCGATGCCCAGTGCGCCGATTCCCAATTCGAGGATCCCGTAGACGCGGAGCGGATGATATCGCGCCGAAACCAAACGCGGCAGCGCGGCGCTTCCCAGGCTCAGCCCGCCCATATAAGCAGCCAGCAGCAGGCCAAGCGAAATCGCGGACGAGCCGATGACCAGTTGCAGCAACTGAAACCAGATAATTTCGTAGATCAAAGCCGCGCAGCCGCTTCCGGCGAGCAACAGTAGCAGCCAAGGCAAGTCCCCCCGCGAGCCAGATGCGGGCTCGGCGGCTTTGGTGGCGCTGACTGCCTTCGCGTCCTGAATCACACTCCTACGCTACAACACGGCGGCCGGCGCGTGTTGCCGATGTCACCGAACAACTCGCCGGGCGCGCTAGCATGAGTTATGCGGTTTCCCGGCGTTCTTCTCGTGATTTCCGTGCTCGCCCCCGCGCAACAGCCATCCGCGCCCGCACCCGCTAGCCCCGCCCCACAAACTCCGGCGACTCAACCGAGAAGGGTCGATTCTCTGCGCGAAATGAGCGCGTCGCTCGAACGGCTTTCCCGGCGCGTCAGCCGCTCGGTAGTGGAAATCTTCTCCTCAGGCTTCGCCCTGAGCGAAGAAAGCGAAGGAGGCAATTCAGCAGTCATCACCCGCCAGCGGGCCACCGGCTCGGGAGTGGTTCTGAGCGCCGACGGGTACATTGTGACGAACGCCCACGTCGTCCAGAACGCGCGGCGGGTGCGCGTGCGCATCGCCGCGGAACGAACCGGGCGCTCGACGCTGCAACCGGAAGGCAAACTGCTGGAGGCGCGTATCGTCGGAATCGATCGCGATTCGGACCTGGCGGTGGTGAAAGTGGAAAGGGCCGGCATGAGTTTTCTGCGCCTGGCGGATTCGGACGGGCTGCACCAAGGCCAGCTCGTGCTGGCTTTCGGGAATCCGATGGGGCTCGAGAATTCGATGAGCATGGGAGTGGTCAGCTCGACCGCGCGGCAGCTCAAGCCGGACGACACCATGATCTACATCCAGACCGACGCCCCGATCAATCCGGGCAACAGCGGCGGGCCGCTGGTGGACGTGCAAGGCCGGGT
>DASXAK010000162.1:0-37430 GCA_036406715.1 Bryobacteraceae bacterium
CATCGTTCCCCGGGAACACGGCGCCTGGGGAATCTTGCTCGTCCCCTTGGTGACCGGGGCGATCACGGGCCTTCTGGACGGCGGAAAGGCAGGTAGTCTCGCTCCGCTCGGCATTGCGGCGGTCTCACTATTCTGGGTGCGAACGCCGCTCGAAAGCTGGGTGGGATCCACGCCCATTCGCGCGCGTGGTCCCAGCGAGATCCGGCTGGTGCGCAATACAGTTCTCCTCTTAGCCTCCGTCGCTTGTGCCGCGCTGATCTGGCTCTTCTGGGGAGGGCGGAATCGCGTCTTGCTGTGGATCGGGGCCGCCGCCGCAACCGCGTTCCTCGGGCAGGCGGTGCTCCGGATGCTCCGCCGGAACGCGCGAACCGTTGCTCAGATGATCGGAGCAGCCGGTCTCACGTCAACGGCTCCTGCCGCGTATTGTGCGGTGATCGGCTCCTGGAACGATACCGCCTGGTCGCTCTGGGCCGCGAATCTGTTGTTCGCTGTCAACCAGATCCATTTTGTACAGCTCCGCATCCACGCGGCGCGTGCGAAAACCCGAACCGACAAGCTGACTGCCGGCCGCGGTTTCCTCGCCGGCCAAGTCGCGTTAACGATCCTGCTGGCCTCTGCCTGCCTCGCGCATTGGTACTCGTGGTATGGCGGGTTAGCATTTTTGCCGGTCTTGTTTCGCGGCTTTGCCTGGTTCGCCGGCAAACCGAAACCGCTGGTGATCCATGCCCTCGGCAAAAGCGAACTAGCCTATGCGTGCACGTTTGGCGTGCTGCTGATTTTGGGGATGAAACTGGGCTAAATTCACTTCTCGCCAGGCCGCTTCAGAGTGGGGGCTTTGCGCTTCTTCGACTGATCGCTTTCGGCCTTGCTCTCTTCTTCCTTTTTGGCGGCTTGTTCCTCGGGCGTGCCCAGCTGCTCCAGTTCCTTCTTTTCGCGGGCTTCGCGCGCTTCCACGTCGCGGGCGCGCTGGCCGAGGTCCGCCTGCGAGGCCTCCAGACTGTCCTCGGTGGTTTCGATCGCCTGCTTCAAGGCAAAATCGTAGCGGGATAGGTCCCGTGGATTGCTGTTCTGGATCTTCTCGAGAATCGGGAGCGCCTGCTTTTCTGCGTCCACCACGGCCTGCAGCCCCAGTTTCACTTCCATCTTTCGCAGCAGCGCATCGTCGGTGACATCGTCGATCGCGTCGAGAATTTTGGAGTACTGTTCCAGCGTGTCGTGGATTTGCAGAGACCGACCCGCCTTGTCCTTCGAGAACAGGCTCTGCACCATGTCGGCGCGCTGCTTGGCGAATTTGGCATAGAGCTTGAGGCGTTCGGCCGGGTCCTGCGCCTCTTTGACCTGGTCGACCTCATCGGCAGTGAGAAAATCTCGCTGGGCGCAGAGCGGCGCAGCGACCAGCAGGCACCAGAGCACGGTTTTCATTTTTTCTTCTTGCCCTCCATCAGTCCGGTCAGCAGTTCGTCATGTACTTCCTGAACCCGCAGCTTGACCTTGTCGAGACTGGGCCTGTCGGTATAGCTCATCTCATGCTGAAAATCGTCGAGCTTGCGGGAGAGCTCGCGGGTCTGCATTTCGGCTTGCTTGAAGTACTTGGGGCTTTTGCGGGGGTTCTTTCCGGTTTCGGTCAGCGAGTTGTACGCCAGGTCGACCGACTCGATGACCTCGTTGATTTTCATCGTCGTGTCCATCGTATCGCCGGCCCGATAGCCTTCGCGTGCGGCCTTGAGGGCGGCGTCCGCATTTTCCAATGCCAGCTTGGAGCGCTTTTCGAGGTTCGGCTCGCGGCGGACCTCGTCCAGTTCGGCCCTGGCTGCCCCAACCAGAACCAGCACCATCATGACGGTTATCTGAGATGCCCCGATCAGCCGCATTGCCCTCATCGTTTGTCGACTTCCCTTTGCAGCAGCTTCGCACGCTGGCGGGCCTGAAATTCCTGGTCCGGATTCTTTCCCTGGCTCATTGCCAGGAATTGCTGGTACGCTTCGAGCGCCGGCTTGACCTGGTGCAGCCGGTCGAGCGCGAGCGCCCGAAAGAACGTGTTCCCGGTCGTATTCTCTCCCAGTTGTCTCGCTCGCTCGAATGCGGCAAGTGCTCCCGCGTAATCTTCGGCGAGATAGAGAACGCCGCCGAGTTCATCCCAGACCGGGCCCACATCCGGCTTCAGTTTGCTGGCTTCGGCAAACTGGCGCCCTGCAACCGCGTACTGTTTCTGGTCGCGCAGAGCGCGCGCAAACATGAGCCGTAGATCGTAATTCCCCGGATCGTCGGAAACCGCCTTGTCGAGCAGCGGCAGTGCCTTCGGTCCTTGATTATTGAAGATGTACGCCGCCGCCAGGGCGGCTCGATTCGCCGGTGTTGGAGATTGCTGGAAAATCTGTTCCAGTCGTGGAATCGCATCGGCGTATTGCCGGGTTTGGAGCAGTAACGTTCCGAGATGTTCCTCGGCCGCCGCATTGCCGGGAAACTGCCGGTAGATTGCGATAGCGTCATCGTACTGCTTGTCTCGCTCGTACAAAGAAGCCAATTCCAGTAAAGAGTCGCGATACTCGGGGTCAAGGCCGGCGGCCTGCCGGAACTGCGGAGCGGCATCCGCCAGCCGATTCGCGCGAACAAGCGCATGCGCGAGCCCCAGGTGCGCGCCGGCGGACTTAGGGTCCAGGTCCAATGCGGTACGATAGCTCTCCTCTGCTTTCGTCGCATCGCCCGTGGCAAGCTGCGCTTCAGCCAAGTAAAAACGCGGCCGGAATTCAGCGGGTTTCTGAGTCGCGGCCGATTCCAGGAGCGGCAAAGCCTCGGCCGCATTTTTCTGCCGCAGCAGCAGGATGCCTGCGTTCAGCTGCGCCTGGTACAAGCCTGGTTTGATCGCGAGGGTCTTGCGGTATTCGGCAACCCCTTCGGTGTCTTTTTGGAGAAAACTGTACGCGAGTGCCAGATTGAAGTGGGCCGTGTAATCGTTGGGGTCGGCTTCAATGGCCTTGGAAAACGATTGGACGGCGGAGTCGTAGCGGCCTTCATCGAGCGCTTTTAAGCCATCGGCGGCGGGGCCGGCTGTTTGAAAGAACAAAAGCGCCGCGAGCACCCACATATTTGAATTTTAGATCGCGCGGGCTCCCCGCGCATGCCGCGGTTGTTAATCTCAGCGCTGCTGCTGCAGGAGCCGCTCGAATTTCTGGCGCTGCTCCTCGGTCAGCACCTGCTCGACACGGGACTTGCTGTCGCTCAACACGGTCCGGTAATACTGCCAAAAATCGTTCAGGATCGACTGAACCTGCTCCGCCTGGGGCGGCGTCAGGTTGAGTTCCTTCTGCAGTTTTTCGAAGTTGAGCGTGCGGCCTTGCGGGGTGTCGAATGCAGGTTGATGCATCCGTGCGTGAACCGCGGGCTGCATAATTACCGCGCCCGCTGCCGCCCCTACCAGGAAGACCAGCCCGAGCAACACGGGCAGCCGGAAATCCCACCGCCGTGCCACCGGTCTTTCCAGAATATTAGTGGTCATAGGCGGTCAGGGTCACCAGCATGTTGTCGGGTGCGGGCGCGGAGTCGAATGCCGGAGACTCCTGCTGCGCCATAATGGCTTCCGGAGAAGGACCTGCCGGATAGCCTGTTTCGTGGGTAACCAGATAACTGCCCAGCACGGCCAGCATCAGCAGGCAGGCGAACACCAGCCGCCGCCCAAATGCCAGATCCAACCCGAACAGGTTGGCCAGGGCGGGCACCGCCTTTTGTTCTTGAACCTGTTGCAGAACGCGCGCACAAAACCCCGGCTGCGAGACAACCGGTTCATCCGTTCGCAAGGAAGCGAAGCATTGCGATACATCCTGCATGCTCCGGACCTCGTTGCGGCACGTCTCGCAACCATTCAAGTGGCCCTGAATCTCCCGGTGAGCCGCCGGATCCAGCGTTCCGGACAGGAACTCCTCGAGACTTCGCATCACTACCGCATGCATATCATTTCTTCCCTTAACAAATGCTACCTATCTTACACCGAGCCACCCTCCTACGAGTCTTTTCCGTTGCCGGCCGCCCGTTCGGAGGTAGTACCGAAAACTGTTCTCCTCAGCCCGGAACCAAACCCGGGGCCTTGTCCAAGCGCTGTGCGGCTTTGACCAGTTTCTGCCGCGCCCGGAAGAGCTTCACCTTCACGGTGTTCTCGTTCATCCCGGTCTGGGCTGCCAGTTCCTCCACTGAAAAGCCTTCTACTTCTTTTAAAATCAATAGATTGCGCTCTTCCTCCGAGACTCGCGTCAATAACTTGAGCACATAATCGCGCTGCGCCAGGCTAGAGTCAGCCGAAATCTGCCGTTCGATGGCGGGATCGGTGTTCTCGACCCGCCGCACTTCTTCCTCGCTCAGATCGCTCTCATAGACCAGCCGCCGAACCTTCCGCTTGCGCAGGTAGTCGAAGCACTCATTGACCGTGATCTTGTAGATCCAGGTGATCAGCGAACTGCGGAAATCAAAGCTCCGGAGGGACAGATAAACCTTTGCAAACACTTGCTGTGCAATATCTTCGATATCATTGCGCTGGCGTACGATGCCGTGGATGATCGAGAACACCTTGGACTGATAGCGTTCTACAATTTCGCGAAACGCGGTCTCGTCGCCGGCCTGCGCCCTCTGCACCAGCGCGCCTTCCGGGGTGTTTTGATAGTCCACTCTCGGCTTTGCCGCGACCCTAGCACCGAAGGCGGGGAGTGGTAGCGCGCCGGTCAGTGTTGCCATACACCGTTTCCGACGCAAACCACTCGATTCCGGTTTCGCTTAGGCTGCGGATATCGCTACCCTGAAAGATAGCACAGACGAGAGGTGGAACCGGTTTTGCCGTTCGACGCGGCTTTTTCGCGACCGGGACGGCCCGCCCCACATCTAAAGGATTGAGGTTGTGGAGCAAAAGGCTCCTGATTGTATAATGGAAGGGCGAAG
This sequence comes from Bryobacteraceae bacterium, assembly GCA_036406715.1. Lineage (GTDB taxonomy): Bacteria > Acidobacteriota > Terriglobia > Bryobacterales > Bryobacteraceae > PSRJ01. The sequence goes on from DASXAK010000162.1 coordinate 4,924, forward strand.
CTCTCACGACCAGGAGTCGAAACGAAAATGGTGCAATTAACCGAACGCGCAGTCGGCAAGGTAAAAGAGATCATGGCGAGCCAAGAGCCGCAACCGAACGGGCTCCGCATTGCGGTAGTCGGCGGCGGTTGTTCCGGGTTCAGCTACTCGATGGCTTTCGAGAACCAGCCCAACATGCTGGACAAGACCCTCAACTACGATGGTTTGAGGGTGTATGTGGACCAGGCAAGCCTTCTTTACCTGGATGGGGCGGAAGTCGACTATGTCGAGACACTCGAAGGTTCCGGTTTCAAGTTCAATAATCCGAACGTGAAATCCACCTGCGGCTGCGGCAGTTCCTTCCAAGTTTAAAGCCCTTCACTGAGCCGGGCGGCTCGCGGAAGCGCGGGTCGCCCGTGCCGTCTCCTACTCATTCCTCCCTAAGCGCTGGGCGCCATAGCGCATACTAGACCTATGAGTGACCCGGGCGCCCGGCTGGCTCAACAAGCTGCGCTGGCGGCGGCGCTGATGATGGCTTGGCAGGTGGCGTCAAAGACCATCCGGGATAGCCTGTTTCTCTCGATCTTCGACGCACGGCAATTGCCGGCTATGGCGGCCAGCGCAGCGTTGACCGCCGTGTTGCTAGCGGTGTTGAGCGCGCGAGTGCTCCACTGGCTTGGTCCGTTCCGCGTCATTCCCGCCGGATATCTTTTGAGCATGGGGCTGCACGCCGTGGAGTGGGCGCTGCTGCCGAGTTTCCCCCGCCCAATCTCGATTCTGATCTACCTCCACGTCGTGGCACTTGGGTCTGTGCTGCTTTCAGGTTTTTGGGCCCTGGCGAATGAATGTTTCGATCCGCTCGAAGCGCGCCAGAGGTTCGGCCGGATTGCCGCGTATGGCACGCTTGGCGCGGTCGGCGGCGGTCTGGTGGTGGGAGAGGTGGCCTCGCTGTTTTCGAACGCCGCCGTCCTAGGCCTCCTGCTTGTCCTCCAGCTTGCCTGTGGCGTAGTGCTGCTGCAGTTTCGCCAAAGAGCGCCGGTCGTGCGCGAAGAGGCGCCGCCTCTGGCTCAGACCCTGGCCGGCGCTCCCTACATGCTGGCTGTCGCCGGTCTGGTTGCGCTGGTGAATCTGGCGGCCGCGGCGCTGGATTTTTTATTCAAGCAGCAGTCGCAGGCGCATATCGGACGCGGCGTGCCGCTGACGCGCTTTTTCGCGCTCTTCTGGGTAATCACGTCGGCCGGCAGTTTTCTTGCGCAAATCGGCGCGAGCCGGTATTGGCTGGACCGCTTCGGGCTGGGGCGCACGGTGGCGACACTGCCCGTGGGTGTGGCTGGGGCGAGCGTTTTGGCATTGGTCTCGCCAGGAGCGGTGGTGTTAGGGTTGACACGCGCGCTAGAACAGATGCTGCGCGGGTCGCTATTCCGGTCCGGTTACGAACTGTTCTACGCACCGATGCCGGAAGCGGAGAAACGTTCGGTCAAATCAGTGATAGATATCGGCGCGGACCGGGCCGGCGACGGAGTTGGGTATGCGTGCGTGCAATTGATCCTGGGGCTACCCGCGGCGGTAGTGCCATATTGCGTTCTGCTGCTCGTGGCGGGGGTTTCGGGAATAGCCGCATGGCTGTCATTCCGGCTCGATCAGGTCTATTCGCTGGTCATCCAAAAGAACCTTTCGCGCAAAGGAGCCCGGCTGGAGCCGACCGAGGCTGAAGATTTCGAACAAACGATGGTGTTCAAGCCCGCACCTGGATCAGGTTCGCTGCCGGTCGAACCGGTGCTGACGGACGCGCAGTTGCAGCAGCTCACCGATCTACGCTCCGGCGATTCGCGGCGCGTGAAGGAAGCGCTGCGCGACATGGGTATGCTCGATCCGCTGCTGGTGCCGCAGGTGATCCGGCTTCTCGGTTCCGACGCGGTTTGCCGCGCGGCACACGGTGCTTTGGCGCGCAACACATTTCGCATTGCGGGACAGTTGTCCGACGCACTGCTGGACGAGAGCCTGGAATACGCAGTGCGGCGGCGCATCCCGCGGCTGCTGGCGACATGCGACACGCATCGCGCCTGGGATGGATTGTTCGAAGGTCTGAACGACCCGAAATTCGAAATCCGTTTCCGTTGCAGCCGGGGACTGGAAGCGATGCTGCAGCGGCATCCCGAGTTCCGGCCGGATTCGGCGGTGGTGTACGAGATCGTGATCCGGGAACTCCGCGTCAGCACGGGTGTCTGGAGCGCCAAGCGCCTCTCAACGATTGCTGATGACGAACCACCACCTTCGTCGGACGCGGCGAACGGCGCCTCCCACAGCCTCGCGCATGTCTTCGCGCTGCTGGGCCTCGTGCTGCCGCGGGAGGCGGTGCGCACAGCCTTTCGCGCTCTTCACAGTAACGACAGGCGATTGCGGGCGCTGGCGGTCGAGTACCTAGGCAGTTCGCTGCCGCGCGAGGTTCGCGATAGTCTGGGCGAGCGGATCGATTCCAGCGCGGGCGAAACGACCTCGCGAAGCGAACAGGCGAAAGCCAAAGGAAATTTGTAAAATGCCGCAATTGAAAAGTGATCTGGGCAAGCGGTTGATCGTCACGCCGGGCAAGCGATTGAAGCTCGACAAGCGCGATCCGGACGACACCGCGGGTTTGCGCAGCAAATCGGAGTATCAGGAAGTTCTTCAGAAGAACATCCAACACTTGTTCGAACTCCAAACGCTGCTCGCGGCGAATAGCAAACTAGCGATTCTCATTGTGCTGCAGGCAATGGATGCAGGTGGAAAGGATGGCACCATACGGCACGTCATGACCGGCCTGAATCCGCAGGCTTGCCGGGTGACTTCGTTCAAAGTGCCGAGCGAGGAAGAAGCACATCATGATTTCCTTTGGCGAATCCACCGGGCGATACCGCGCCGCGGCGAGATCGGTATCTTCAACCGCTCGCATTACGAAGACGTGCTGGTGGCGCGCGTGCACAAACTGGTTCCGAAGCCGGTGTGGTCAGCGCGGTATGAGCAGATCAACAATTTCGAAAAAATCCAGACGCAGAACCATGTCATGATCTTCAAATTTTTCCTGCACATCAGCAGGGAAGAACAGGCTCGCCGGCTGGAGCAGCGCGTCGAGGACCCGCGGAAGAACTGGAAGATCTCGCTCGCCGACGTTACGGAGCGCAAATATTGGGACGACTACACGAAGGCCTATGAAGACGCTCTTACCGAGTGCAGCACCGGGCGTGCACCGTGGTACGTGATCCCCTCCAACAAGAAATGGTTCCGGAACCTCGCTGTGTCGCAGATCCTGGTGGATGCGATGTCGTCGTGGAAGATGAAGTACCCGCCGCCTGCAAGCGATTTGCCGGAGTTACGGGCGGCATTGCGGGAAGAGAGCTAGCGCCCGCGGCGGCCGAATCGACGCCCGCCACCACCGCTGGGAATGTGCCGTGGCGCGGGGCGCGGTGCGGGATGGTACGAATGCTCAGGCGGTGGTGCGGCGTGGGGCTCGCCGGAGCGGGGATTACGTCCGAAGGTCTTCGGCGAACGGTCGGCGTCCTGGTCGCGGGCGGCGGGCGAGGCATACGGCGAGTTTCGATATGATCCGCTCCGACTGGCGTACTCGGAATCGCGAAACCCTCCGCCTTTTGCGTAGCTGCTGCCGGAATAACGCTCCTGGGTGGTGGTGCCATTGGTTCCGTACTTCGGAGCGTTCGTACTCGACTCGGCATTCTGACCGTAGTAAGTGTGGCCCTGGCTGCGCTCGGTGCGATAGCCTTCCCAGTCGCGCCGGTCGAGCGGCCGATAACTACGGTTGAAGAGCAGGTCGCGCAGCAGAGCGTACTGTCCGTAAAAGACCCAGAAACTGTGGCCATCGTGCTGCTCCCAGTGACCGTATTGATTAGATCCCTGAGTAGGCGGCGCCACGTAGGCGAACCCCGCCGGCTGCGGCACGTGGTCGGCTTCCGAATCATATTTGCCGGCCGGCTTCTGCTCGATCGCCATGCCCAAGTCGTTGTGCATGGAGTCGTAGGTCGCCTGCGAAACGGGGCTCCAACGCTCCTCGGAGGTGGTTGACCCGGCGTGGGTCCGGACTGTCCGGATCTTCTGGTCGTATTCGCGGCTTGAGCCAAATCCGCGGACTTCCATATCGACCAGAATCTTGTCCCAGGAGTCGTACAGTTGTCCGGCGCGCGATTGCAATTCGCCCGCTTGCTTCGGCAGAGCGGCTGCAGACGCCTTTAGCTCGTCCTCCGAAACCAGCAGAGTTCCGGCGTCGCTGTCTTCGATTTTCCCGGCCGCCGCGGCAGCACGGCCGGCGGCGGTAGATTGCCACAGCTGGTCCCCATGAGTGACGATGCCGCGAACCGAGGCCAGGCGCGCTTCCAGATCGGGCTTCTTCTCCGGCCAATCGGTTTCGGCATGCTCGATCGTGGCAGCGAGCGGAGCGAGATCGTAGGCATGGATGGCCTGATAATCCCGCTGCATGGCTTCGACTTCACCGGGCAACTGCTGCTTTCGGCTGAGCCAGTGCGCCGCTTCGCTCTGCACGGATGAGGCTTGTCCCAGCGCCGCCGTACGCAGCCGGCGCTCATCGGCCAGCAGACTCTCGGCTTGCTGCCGGTCCCGGTAATGGCCCTGCTTCTCGAGACGCGAGAGTTCGTCCATGTCGCGCCCGGCCGACTGCAGAGTTCCGGAGGCATTTTGGAACATGCCTGGCCATTGACGGCTGGCTGCAATGGCGGCGAAGAAACTTGCTTGGGCTTGCGTCTCGCGGGCAACCGTATCCTGCGCGCTCTTCAGCTCTCCTTGCGCGGACGCCAGCGCGCCGCGCTCGGACTCGATCTGGGTCCGAACACTCCCGGGCAGATGGTCAAACGCGTTGACCAGTACGACGATGATCAGGGTCGTGAGAATGACCGCGAGAATTCGCAATGTAGGCCGGCTCATGCGGCTCCTTTTAGCACTCGGCGGGGTTTCTCAGGCCCGTCCGCCTCGGTAAACGGCGACATCTTCAGCGGGAATCTTCGTGTAGACCGCAATCGAAAACGGCTCACCTTCCGACTTACGCAAATCGAGGAGACGTTTTCCATCGTGCTCGTGAAATTCCCAATAGTAAAAACTGGTGGCCTGGGTGGCGCCGTCGCGCCAGGCTTTCACCTCGCGGCTGCGGCGATACATCCAATCCTTGCCATCGAAATCGAACAGGTCTTCGGGGTTCTGCCGCTCGTCCATTTCGGCGAGATCTTCCTCGGTAAGCCCCAGATCTGTGAGGGTGACCGTACGCGGTTCGTTGTGGAGGCTGACCTCCGGCTGATCGTCGCCCGCAACGCGGAGGGTGACGCGGCGCTCGCGATAGGGGCCGCTCAACTCAAACCACTGGTAGGCTCCGGCATCGTAACGGATGCGGCGTTCGGCGGTAAAGTCGAGGTCGGCCAGGTTGTCGCCAGCGCCGGATATTGAGATGACATCCCCGGCGCGGGCGTCCGTGACCTTCAAATTCGCAAGATCGGGGCCCGCCGGCTGCACGGCGGGCGCATTTGGCTTTTTAAAGAGTTGCATCAGAACGATCCCCAACAACGTGCCCAAAACGGCGAGAAGCAGGATGGTAGTCATGGAGCCGGGCACCGGACACAAACCGCCGGCGCCCCCTCGTTACGCTTTGTCGCTCTGCTGCTGGCCGGCGGCGAGAGAGCGTGCCGGCGCAGGCAGTTCTTTCGGCATCGTCGGCGGAGCGTTCTTGCGCCGCTCCTGTTTCAACGCTTCCAGCTCGGCATCGACGCTGTGACCACCCAACTCGGCGAACTTGGCTTCCAGTTGGTCGTCTTTTCCCGTTGAAGCCAATTCATCGAAAGCCTTGGCCGTGGCTTCTTCGCGCGCCACCGATTCTTCGTACTTGTTGAGCGCGGCAAACGCATTGTCCGCGTTCCCGACGCCGGCCATGGCCTCGGAAACTTTGCGTTGCGCGGAAGCGGCGTTCTTGCGCGCCACCAGAGTGGTCGCGGTGCGCTCGCCTTCATCGATTTTGCGTTTCAGCTCGGCCACCTGCTGTTTTAGCTTGTCGCTGGCCTGCTGCGCGCTTTGAACGGCTTGCTGCATGGAGGCGACCTGGCGATCGCATTCCGCCTTTTTGGCCAGCGCCTGGCGCGCCAGATCTTCGTTGCCGGCATCCAGGGCAAGGCCGGCGCGATCTTTCCATTCCTGCGCCTGCCGGACATATTTCTGGTTTTCGGCATCGAGCCGGTTGTAATTGCTCATGGCGGCGGCCGACGCCCGAACCACGTTGTTCAGCTCGTTTTTCATGTCAGCGACAGTCTGGCGGACTGTTGATTCGAACGTGGCATCTTCGATGACGTCGACCCCGGCGTTTGCCTGGCCGCGCGCGATGCGTCCGATACGGCTAAAGAAATCAGCGAAAAATCCCATGGCTATTCTCCTTTACGATCGCAATTCGCCGAGCAGCCGCCGGGCGCTCAAGACATCCGCCAACAGAAAATGGACGCAAGAAAGGATATCATCTTCGTCCTCCGGTCCCATGTCCTGCAGTTTGCAGAAGTTGTTCAAAGTCACCGCGACTTTGCCGGTGCCGGCCTCGTAAAGCTGGAAATGCGATGTCGAGATGCCATTTTCGGCGGCGAGCATCCGCATCATCAAGTCGGGAGTGATCGCCGATCGCGAAACCACGGTGCAGGTCAGCGAAAAGAAAAGAATATCGCCCTCCAGTACCGCCTGAACGGAGATGCCGCTCTGCACTTCTTGAATTCTCAATGTGTCGGGCGCCGGCTCGGAGACCTGATAGCCGTTATCCGCGAGCAGCGCGTGGATTTGACCCAACTGGGGAGTAGTTGTGGTGGTCATAAGTTTTGACGTTTCCTTTAGCGATACGCACGACGCGTTGGGATAGTTCCGTCGGCGTATGAATCCCGGCCGGCGTTTTGGATTCGTCGCTAAGCTGTAGCAGCCTCGGTGTTTAGTGCGTGCTCGGAAGGTAAAGGCAATGATCCCAGAAGGTTAGCAGTTCCGACCTGCCGATTGATACGTTCATTTCAGCGGCAGAGGACTGCTACCCTCAACGCAATGCAGAACTTCATGGCCGAGGACCTTGTCGGAGGCTTGTGCGCCATCGTTCTGTTCCCGCTGTTTCTTTGGATTCCTGGATATGTGATCGCGTGGTATCTCAACCTGTTTCAGTTCCGGCAGCGCACCACCGGGTTTCAGATTGTCTTGGCCTTGCCGGTTTCGATCGCGATCTGCCCCAGCGTCACGTATTTGTTGGGTCGTTTTGTCGGGATGCCGGCCGTTTGGACGTTTTACGTCTTGGCTGCAGGGGTCTTCGGCGGAATCGTGTTTTCCGGGTGGCGGCGTGGCCTAGTCCGCATCAGTCTGCCGGACGGTTCAAGAGCGTTCATCACCGTTCTCGCGGTATGGCTGCTGATTGTCCTGTTTTCGACAATCGACATACAGATTGGCGATCGCCTGTATTATCCGACCAGTACTTTTGATTTTTCGCTGCGTGCGGCGCTCATTCACGCGATCACGGCCTCGGGAGTCCCGCCCGCAAGCCCGTTTATTTTTCCTGGGCATCCGGTCGGTCTGCGTTATCACTATTTCTGGCCCCTGATGTGCAGTCTCGTGAACCAGACAGCGCCGGGACTGGTGAGCGCGCGGCACGCCGAAATGGGCGGCGTTTTCTGGGCAGGAGTCGGACTCCTGGCGCTACTGGCAATCTGTCTTCGGCTGTTCACTGTCAACCCCTCCGTGCCACTGCGCCGCCGCGTGCTGGTCGGCACACTTCTGGCAGGTATCACTGGGCTCGATATCCTGCCGACTCTCATGCTCTTGAGCTTCTACGCCCGAGGGTGGCTGACTTTCGTCCTTCCCAGTGGAGAATCCTGGAATGAATACGTAGATTGGTTTCTTCACTCGAGCCTCTGGGCGCCCCACGCGATCGCGGCATTGGTTGCGGAGTTGACGGGATTTCTCATCATCTGGCACGCACCCACAGGCCGGCGGCGGTGGATCGTATCCAGCCTGGCGGCAGCTTTGGCGCTGGCGTCTTCGGTTGGTATCTCGATTTGGGTGGCGTTTGTGTTTGCCGCGTTCCTGATCGCCTGGACTCTCGTTTGTGCGTGCAAGCGATGGTGGGGGCAGTTGCGAACCCTGGCGGTGTGTGGAGCCATATGTCTCGTTTTGGTGTTGCCCTATTTGCGTGACCTCAGCGCGCCCGCCGGTTCGGGGACGACTCAGTCCGGCCCGCCCGGGGTTGGCTCGCTGGTTCACTTGACAGTGCGAGATTTCTCGCTTGCCGCTTTGGTTCGCATCCCGTCCGGAATGCCTCAATGGGCGCGGCTGGTCTTTGTCAACGGCTCGCTTCTGCCGATGAACTACTTTCTCGAATTCGGCTTCTTCTTCCTGGTCGGCCGTTTTAAGTGGCGGGAGCACCGCCGCAGTGGAGAACCTCTTTCGCCTCCGGATTTGGCCTGCTGGGTGATGCTCTCCGCGAGCTTTCTGGTTTGCACATTTCTCAAATCGGTGGTGATCGGAAACAACGATCTGGGCTGGCGCGGATTCCTGCTCGCGCAATTCATCCTGCTGCTCTGGGCAGTAGACCTCTGGGTCAAACGCGGTAAGGCCGGCTGGCTCACAGCCGGTCAGAAGGGTCTGCTTGTCACGCTCGTCGGCCTCGGAATTGCTGGGAGCGCTTATGATCTGGCGATCACCCGGTTCTATCCGCTGCTGGCGGACTCGGGGGTTCTGCCGCCGCTCGATTGGATGGCGACCGATCGAGAGTTCGGCAAGCGCACATATGCCGCGCGAGCGGCGTACGAGTGGATTCGCCGCCAGACGCCGGAGGCGGCGACGGTCCAGTACAACCCCGCGGTTGCGAGGCAGGAGACCGCGGCGCTGGCTTATGCCGATCGCGGTGCGGCAGCTGCCGACCTCGGCTGCAATGTAACATTCGGCGGCAATCCCCAGCTCTGCGTCCCGATTGTTTCGCGTTTGCAAGAACTCTATTCGGCCAAAGGTCCCGCGATTTCCGCGAACCTGGCGGAAGCGTGCCGCGGCTTGCCGGTGGACATTCTCGTGGCGAAAGACACTGATGCCGTCTGGGGCGACCGGAACGCCTGGGTATGGCGCCAACGGGCTTTGTTCGAGAATTCATACTTTCGGGTGTTTGGGTGCGGCCATTCCGCGACGGACACCCCGGACAAGTACCTTCAGTCAGCAGAACGCTAGTATCCGTTGGAGACTTGGCCGCCTCCCTCCCGCGGCGCTACAAGTGGTAGAGAACTCCAGCTTCGGGAAGGAGATGCCCTCAATGAAGGTAGTCATTTTGTGCGGAGGGCTCGGGACCAGGCTCCGAGAAGAAACCGAATTTCGGCCGAAGCCGATGGTGGAAGTCGGGGGTAAGCCGATCCTCTGGCACATCATGAAGCTTTACGCGCACTACGGTTTTCACGATTTCGTTCTCTGCCTGGGCTATCGGGGCTCGACCATCAAGGACTACTTTTTGAATTACGAGGCGATGAACAACGACTTTTCCATCTGCCTCGGACAAAGCTCCCAAATTCGATATCACGGCAATCATGCCGAGCAAGGCTTCAACGTGACGCTCGCCGACACCGGCCTGGAATCGATGACGGGCGGCCGCATCCGGCGAGTCCAGAAATACATTACCGAGGACACTTTCCTTCTGACTTATGGCGACGGCGTCAGCGACGTCGACATCGGGCGCGTGCTCGAATACCACAGAACGCACGGCAAGATCGCCACGGTCACGACCGTGATGCCCATTTCCCGCTTTGGCATGCTCGAGCTGGCCGATGGAAATCGAGTCGTGAAATTCACTGAGAAGCCCAAGTCAGACGGCTGGATGAATGCCGGCTTTTTCGTTTTCAATCGGAAGTTCTTCGACTATCTCGGGAATGACGATTGCATTCTGGAACGCGAGCCGATGGAGCGCCTGGCGGCCGACAAAGAGCTGATGGCTTACCGGCATGAAGGATTCTTCTACGCGATGGATACCTATCGGGAATACCAGCATTTGAACGAGCTTTGGAACCGGAATACCGCGCCGTGGAAGGTGTGGGACAAAGGGTCGGCGCCGGCACCTTTGATTTATTCCCGCGCGCCGCAGCAGCCTGCGGGCGGCACATTTTCCCCGCGGCCGAGACCCATGTCGCCTGAGCGTGAGGAATCGATATGAAAGCGCTCGCAGCGAGCGTGATCCGTGAAGACGCAGCATTGGTGGCAGAGGAACTCCGGACACTTCTGCAGCCGCTCAAAGGCGCCACTCTGTTGGTGACCGGAGCCGGCGGTTTTCTGTGCAGCCATTTTTTGGACGTGATCGCCGCGTTCAACGAGTCGGCGCGTCCGGGCTGCCGCGTGATCGCCGTCGACAATTTCCAGACAGGCGTCCCGGAGCGGCTCTCTTGGATTGAAGGCCGCGGCGATATCAGCATGCTGCGCCATAATGCGGCCGAATCGTTCGATCCCGGCCAACGCGTCGACTGGATTATTCACGGCGCCAGCATTGCCTCGCCGCCGATGTATCGCCAGTTCCCCCTCGAAACGATTGACGTGAACGTCAATGGGACGCGCCATATGCTGGATCTGCTGCGCCGAGGCGGAAGCGGCATGCTGCTATTGAGCAGCAGCGAAATCTATGGAGATCCGGATCCGGCGCACATCCCCACCGCGGAAGATTATCGCGGCTTCGTTTCGTGCACCGGGCCGCGCGCGTGTTATGACGAATCCAAGCGCCTGGCCGAAACCTTGGCCATGACCTACTTCCGGCGTTATGGCTCTCCCGTGAAGATCATCCGTCCGTTCAATGTCTACGGACCCGGCCAGCGGTTGGATGACGGGCGGATCATCCCCTCATTGATATCGGCAGCATATCATCGCCGTCCCATCGTGCTCTACAGCGATGGGAGCGCCACGCGCAGTTTCTGCTATATCCGCGACGCAATTCGGGGCATGCTGTTGGTTTTGCTTTCCGCGCAAGGCGGCGAGGCGTTTAATGTCGGCAACGACGAAGAAATCTCCGTTGGGAATGTCGCGCGAATTGCGGCCGGGCTCGACGGCATCCCGGAACTGCCGATTCATTTCGAAATCAGCGGCGAAGCCGACTACTTGAGCGACAACCCCCTGCGGCGCTGTCCGGATCTGACCAAACTGCGCAAGCTGGGATGGGAGCCGCGGGTGAAGGTTCGAGAAGGGCTGGCTAGAACCCTGCAATCTTACCGGGAGGACGCGTGATCGTAACGGTCGTCGGCACCGGCTACGTCGGCCTGGTCACCGGCGCTTGTCTGGCGTCCCACGGGCATACGGTCCGGTGCGTCGAGATCTCCGAGGAACGGTTGCAAACGATCCGCGCCGGAAAAGCTCCCTTTTACGAACCGGGCCTGGATGAGTTGTTGGGGCAGGGATTGTCGAGTGGGCTCCTGTCAGTTACCAGCGATCTTTCTGGCGCGCTCGAAGCGAGCGATATTACACTCATCGCCGTAGGCACGCCGCCACGCGGCGAAGAGCCGGACCTTAGCCAACTAGAAACGGCCGCCGCGCAAATTGGCGCTGCGCTTCGGCATCGGGGTGGCTATCACGTCATCGCCGTTAAGAGCACGGTCGTTCCCGGGACGACCCGCAACGTAGTGCAAACGATCGTGGCGCGGGAATCGGGAATGCGGCCGGGCGCTTTCGGCCTCTGCATGAACCCGGAATTCCTGCGCGAAGGTTCGGCCGTCGCGGATTTCCTCTATCCTGACCGCATCATCATCGGCGAGTCTGACGACCGTTCCGGCGATGCACTCCAGGAACTGTACCGGCCGTTTGCCTGTGAAAAGCTGCGCGTCAGCCTCGAAGAAGCGGAGTTGACGAAGTATGCCTCCAATGCTCTATTGGGGACGCTCATCTCGTTCAGCAACGAGATCGCGAGTTTGTGCGAGGCGACAACGGCAGCGGATGTCGAAACCGTCATGGAAGGCCTCTATCTCGATCGGCGGCTTTCGCCGGTCCAGGGCGGGGCACGCGTGCGGCCGGAGATCCTTTCCTATCTGCGCGCTGGAATCGGATTTGGCGGCAGTTGCCTTCCCAAAGATGTCAATGCGCTGCGGTGCTATGGGAGACAGGCCGGTGTGCCTACTCCCATGCTCGATGCGGTTGTTGCCGCCAACAATCTTCGACCGGCCCGGGTGGTCGCCATGGCTGAAGCGGCTCTGGGAGGCCTATCGCGCAAAACGGTCGCGTTGCTCGGCATCGCTTTCAAGGCGGGAACCGACGATCTTCGCAGCTCTCCGGCACTTTCGATTATTGAATCGCTGCGAGCCCGCGGCGCCGATGTACAGGCCTACGACCCGGTGGTTTCCGGCGAGGCGGCTCAACGCGCCGGACTGAACGGCTACTATCGCGGCTCGATTGAATCGGCTGTCCGGGACACCGATGCGGCCGTAATCACCACGACCGAGAGCGCGTTTCGCACCGCGGATTGGGCGAGGTTGGCGGCCACAATGCGCACTCCGGTGGTGATCGACGGACGCAACGTCCTGCGCGACATGCGGCTGCCCGATGCTGTCCGGTATTATTCCATCGGCCGGGAAATGAGGGCCGTCTGATGGATCGCAAGGTGGCGATCAAAGAAGAAATCCTGGCGCTGGTTCGCGAGTATTACCAGGTTGCGCATCAGCGTCCCGCGTTTGTGCCGGGCAAAACGCGCATACTCTATTCCGGGCGCGTTTATGACGATCAGGAGATGGCGTTTCTGGCCGACGCCTCTCTGGACTTCTGGTTGACCGCGGGCCCGTACGCCGATCGCTTCGAGCGGAGGATGCGCCAGTTTTTCGAATGCCGCGATTTTCTCCTCGTCAATTCAGGGTCTTCGGCAAATCTGCTGATGATGAGCACGCTCTGTGCACCGACGATTCAAAACGAATTACGCGAAGCCGGTCTCGTCCCGCTCCGTCCGGGTGACGAAGTGATCACGCCGGCCGTCACGTTTCCGACGACGGTCGCACCGATCGTTCAAAACCGGTTGGTCGCGGTGTTTGTCGACTGCGAAGTCGGAACCTATAACATCAATCCTCATCTGGTGGAGGATGCCATCGGGCCTCGCACCCGCGCGCTCTTCGTGCCGCACACGGTCGGCAATCCCTGTGACATGGCGATCCTCACCGAAATCGCGCGCAGGCGAAAGCTGTGGCTGCTCGAAGACGGCTGCGACGCCCTCGGCGCCACGTTCGACGGAAAGCTGGCCGGCACATTCGGCGAGATGTCGTCGCTCAGTTTCTACCCGGCGCATCACATCACCATGGGCGAGGGCGGGGGAGTCGCCATCAACGCGTTTGGTCTGCAGAAGACAGCGCGGTCTATCCGCGACTGGGGCCGCGATTGCTGGTGCGATCCGGGTAAATCGAATACCTGCGGCAAACGCTTCGAATACGAGGCCGGCGAATTGCCTTGCAGCTATGACCATAAGTACATCTACTCGAACATCGGTTACAACCTGAAAGTTACTGATCTGCAGGCTGCCATCGGCCTGGCGCAGACGGAAAAGATCGAGAGCTTCGTAGCGGCGCGGCGCCACAATTTCCAGCGGCTCTTTGATGGTTTGAAGGAATTCGAAGATTTTCTCATCCTGCCGAAAATCGATCCACGAGCCAATCCATCACCGTTCGGCTTTCCGATTACGGTTCGGGAGGGCGTCGAACGCCACCGGCTGGTACAGCACCTCGAAGGGGCGCAGATCGAGACGCGCCTGGTCTTCGGCGGAAACATCATCCGGCAACCTGGCTTCCTGCACATCGAAAAACGGATTCACGGCGATCTGGCGCAGTCGGATCGCATCATGCGCGATACGCTCTTCATCGGTGTGTATCCCGGGCTGACGCCGGGAATGATCGATTACGTGCTCGAACAGTTCACCGCGTTTTTTAGGCCTGAGCGGCGGAATGTGCCCGTCCTCTCCACGATTGCCTGAATCCATGGACAACCCGCTGCGCCGAGATCTGGAACACGTTCAGGCGCAGACCCGATCCGTGTGGACAGACTTACAGGATGCCCGGCTGTTTGTGACGGGTGGAACCGGTTTCATCGGGTGCTGGATGCTCGAGAGTTTCGCCTGGGCATGCGACCGGATGCGGCTAGACGCCACGATGACCGTGCTCACCCGCTCGCCCGAGGGCTTTCGAAAGAAGGCGCCACACCTCGCGGCGCATCCCTCTATCCGGCTGGTCGGCGGAGACGTGCGGACTTTTTCGTTTCCAGAGGGCCGCTTCACTCACGTCATTCAGGCGGCGACGGATGCCAACGCGCAATTGAGCAGCGAGCGTCCGGCAGAGATGTTCGAGACCATCGTTTGCGGCACACGGCGCGTGCTGGACTTCGCTGCTGCTGCGGGCGCACGCCGGCTTCTGCTGCTCAGCTCCGGCGCGGTCTGTGGTGCTTGGGATCCCTCTGACCCGCGTGCCGTCTACGCGAACGGAAAGCGCGAGGCGGAACGGCTTTGCGGCGAGTATGCGCGACAGCACGGCATCGCATGCCCGATTGCGCGCGGATTCGCTTTTGTCGGTCCTTATCTGCCGCTCGATCTCCATTTCGCCATCGGCAATTTCATCCGTGACTGCCTCGAACGGAGACCCATTGAAATTCGCGGCGACGGCACGCCGCTCCGTTCCTATCTGTACGCGGCTGACATGGCCGCCTGGCTCTGGACCATCCTTGTGCGCGGCCAATCCGGGGTGCCCTACGACGTCGGCTCTGAACGGGCGATTTCCATCGGCGAGCTGGCTGAGACGGTCGCGCGCGCACTAGAATCACCGGTGCCCGTGAGGATCGCGCAGGCTCCGCGAACCGGCGAGCCGGCCGAACGCTACGTGCCGGAAACGGCCCGGGCGCGAGCCGAGCTGGGACTGCAGGAATGCATTTCCCTCGAAGACGGCATCCGCCGGACGGCGGAATGGCATCAGGGTGCGCGGTCCCTTAACTAAAGAAAGCATCATTTCCACAACTAAATACGGCATGACGCCGCTACCCCAACGTCCCGAAAATAGAGGGATTGGACACGTGTGCGTTACCGAGACCCACGCGTATGGTGAAGCTATCTGACTACGTGGTGGCGACGCTGGCCGATTGGGGCGTGCGCCATGTCTTCATGGTCGTGGGCGGCGGAGCCATGCATTTGAATGACTCCATTGGACGCGACTCGCGCATCCAATACGTCTGCACTCATCATGAACAAGCCGCGGCAATGGCTGCGGAATGCTATGCGCGCGTCACCGGGCGCACCGGTGTTCTGAACGTCACCACGGGTCCGGGCGGGATCAATGCCCTGAACGGAGTGTTCGGAGGATGGACCGACTCCATCCCGATGCTCGTGATCTCCGGACAGGTGAAGCGCGAGACTTGCATGGCGCTGCGCGGAACCGGCGATCTGCGGCAACTCGGCGATCAGGAAGTGGACATCATCCGCATGGCTCAGGGAATCACCAAGTACGCGGTGCTGCTCGATGATCCCGAGAGCATTCGGTATCACCTGGAGAAAGCGTGGCACTTGGCGCGGTCCGGCCGGCCGGGACCCTGCTGGATCGATATTCCAGTGGATGTGCAGGGTGCGCGCATCGAAGAAAGCGCCTTGCGTGGTTACGATCCAACCAGCGACACCCCGCATTGGGACCCGATGCGCGTCACCGAACAGTGCCAGGAAGTGATCGGGCGCATCGCCGCCGCCAGCCGCCCCGTGATCCTGGCTGGTACAGGGATTCGGGCTGCCGGTGCTCTCTCGGAGTTCCGCGAGTTGGTCCGCCGCCTCGGAATCCCGGTTGTCACCGCCTGGACTCACGATCTGATCGCCAGCGACGACCCTCTGTTCTGCGGCCGGCCCGGCACCATCGGTGAGCGTGCCGGTAATTTCACCGTGCAGAATTCGGATGTCCTGCTGATCCTGGGCTCGCGCTTGAATATTCGCCAGGTCAGTTATAACTGGGCGTCTTTTGCCCGCGACGCTTTTCGAATGCAGGTCGATATCGATGCGGCCGAGCTGGAAAAGCCGACGGTCCGCGCCGAACTACCGATTCACTGCGATCTGAAGGTCTTTCTGCGGGAAATGCTGCGCCAACTGCGCGAATCGGGCTACGATCCAGCAGCGCACGCCGGTTGGGTGAAATGGTGCCGCGAGCGCGGCGAACGGTATCCGGTGGTCCAGCCCAAACATCGGCGTGCGGGGTCGCCGGTGAATCCGTACCACTTCGTCGAAGAACTGTTCGAGTCGCTGGCCGACGACGACGTTATCGTCTGCGGGAATGCCGCCGCTTGCATCGTTCCCTTTCAGGCGGCGCGTTTGCAAGAAGGGCAGCGGCTGATTTCAAATTCTGGGGCCGCGTCGATGGGGTATGACTTGCCCGCAGCGATCGGCGCAGCCGTGGCCCGAGAGGGCCAGCGCGTGGTTTGCCTGGCCGGCGATGGCAGTATTCAATTCAACATCCAGGAACTGGCCACGCTCGCGCACCATAAACTCCCGGTCAAAATCTTCGTGTTCAACAATGGCGGTTACCTTTCGATCCGGCAGAGCCAGTCGAATTTCTTCGGGCGGTTGGCAGGAGAGAGTGCGTCGAGCGGCGTCGGGCTGCCCGACGTTGTGAAAGTCGCGTGCGCCTACGGGATTGCCTCCACCCGCATCGACGCTGTCGAACAGTTTCCCAGAATCCGGCAGGTGCTCGAAGCGGACGGTCCGGCGCTTTGCGAAATTCGCCTGGACACGGCCCAGGAGTTCGAGCCGCGCATGAAATCTCGTGAGCTGCCGGATGGCCGGCTGGTGTCGCCCAACCTTGAGGACATGTATCCGTTCCTCGATCCGGCGGAACTCGAAGCGAATCTCTTGATCGGGCGGTCCTCGTGACCGGCATCACCGACGTGATCTTCGATCTAGACGGTACTCTGGTCGACTCTCTGCCCGGAGTCACGTGGTCGGTGAAATTCGCGCTGGCTGTGTGCGGCGTGGATGTCCGCTGTCCCGATCTCAAACCACTGATGGGGCCGCCGATCCGGGAAATTCTGGCGGCAGCGTCCGGCATCACGGACCCGCCGCTGCTCGACCGCCTCGAAGCCGCCTTCCGAGCCAGCTATGACGAGCAAGGTTGGTGCATGGCTGCTTCTTATGATGGCGCGGTCGAAATGATCAGGCAGTTGCGCGCAAGCGGCCTGCGGCTTTGGATGGCAACGAACAAAAATCGTCTGCCGGCCGAAAAGATCCTGCGCAACCTCGAGTTGAACAGTTTCCAGGAAGTGGTTTGCCGCGATTCACGGGTGCCGCCGTTTCGCTCCAAGGGCGAGATGCTGCGAGATCTCCTGGTGCGTCACGAACTCTCCGCCGCCGACTGTCTCATGGTCGGCGATACCCAGGAAGACTGGCGTGCGGCCGTAGAAGCGGGCATCGCCTGCGTACTGGTCCCCCACGGCTATGGCACGCCACCGGTCTATCCTCAGCGGATTGAGGGGTGGCCGGAATTGCTGGATCTTTGCATGCCAGCGGCGGCAGCCCGGCCATCGCAAGGCACGCGCGCATCCAGAACGGGAGGACGAGCATGATCGACCGGGATATTTTCGAAGAACTGTTCGTGTTGGAGATGGCGAACAATCATTGGGGTAGCCGGGACCGTGGGCTAAAAATCGTCGGGACCTTCGCGCAGGTGGTGCGGTTCAACAACATCCGCGCCGCCATCAAGTTCCAACTCCGGGATGTAGACACTTTCATCCACAAGCAGTATCTCAGGCGCACCGACATTCGCTACATTCGGAAGACCCTGGAAACGCGCATGACCGAGGATGATTTTGCCGCACTGGTGAAGGCCATCCGCCAGCTTTCCTGCATTCCAATGGCAACGCCGTTCGACGAAACTTCGGTCGATCTATGCTGCGCGCTCGGCATCCCGATCTTGAAGGTCGCCAGCTCCGATCTGAATGACTGGATGCTGCTCGAAAAAATCGCCAAGACCAAGAAACCGGTTATCGTTTCCACCGGCGGCAGCTCGTTGAAGGACCTGGACGACCTGGTGACGTTCTTCCAGAATCGTAATATTCCGCTGGCGATCAATCATTGCGTCTCGATTTACCCGTCGGAAGATCGCGAACTGGAGATGAACCAGATCGATTTTCTGCGATCGCGCTACCCCTCCCATACCATCGGCTTTTCAACACATGAGTGTTGCGATTGGTCTTCGTCGATGTTGATCGCCTACGCCAAGGGCGCGCGCACTTTCGAGCGCCACATTGATATCGAGGCGGACGGGATTCCGGTTTCACCCTATTGCTCGCTACCCGCGCAGGTGGATTCCTGGTTTAAAGCATTTCATAAGGCCAAAGAGATGTGTGGTGCTCCCGGGACGCAAAAGCGGATTCCTCCGTTTAAAGAGACAGAGTACCTGGATTCCCTGGTCAGGGGAGTGTACGCGAGCCGTGATCTCCCCGAAGGCCATGTGCTTGCAGATGAGGATGTGTACCTGGCTATTCCTTTGCTGCAAGGGCAGATTTCCTGCCGAGAGCTGATGCGGGGCGAAGTGCTGATGCAGCCGATTCTAAAAGACGCTCCGATCATGATCGACAACATCGACAGCCCTTACGCCAGCATTCCGTCCCTCCGCGAGTTGATCTACCGCCGCGGGCTGCCGGCCGTGCCTGCGTTAGAGGCCGTGCGCGCGTCATGAGGACAGTTCTGGAGGTTGCTGAGGAGCGGCTTGAGCAACTCCTGGCGGAAGGCGACCGCGCTGCACAGGCCCGAGAAAGAACTGCTTTCGACGATATTTCTTCGCCCTACGAAGGCCGCATTGTTATCTACGGTGCGGGAGGACTAGGCCAACGCACGATCGCTGGTTTGCGCGCGAACGGAGCCGAGCCATTGGCATTCGCTGACCGGAACGCGGCTGTCTGGGGTCGAACCATAAGTGGAGTGGATGTCCTTTCGCCTGAGAACGCGATTCGCAAGTTCGGTTCGGACGCTGTTTTCGTGGTAGCGGTTTGGAACCCGAGCCTTCCCGGAGGCGTGGCCCGCGTTTGTGCGGAGTTGCGACAGAGTGGTTGCCGTCGCGTTGCACCATTTATATCGCTGTTTTGGAAGCATGCCGATACCTTCCTGCCCTACTATCTGTGGGACTTGCCCAGCCGGGTTTATAGCAGTGCTCGATGTATCCGGGATGCTTTCGCCATGTTGACCGACTCTCGTTCCCGGCTCGAATTCGTCAATCATCTGGAGTTGCGATTGACGGGCAACTTCGACTGCCTGAACCGGCCGGATTCGGAACCACAGTATTTTCCCCGGAGTCTGTTCCGCGTCGCTCCAGATGAATGCTTCGTTGATTGTGGTGCTTACGATGGCGACACGCTGTGCGATTTTGCCGACTGGACTGGCGGATCTTTTCGAAAAGCGATTGCCTTCGAGGCGGATCCTGTGAATTTTGGCGCGCTTCAGCAGGCGGTTGCCGGCGACCGGCGATTCCACGGACGCGTCGACACGATTCAAGCCGCAGTTGGCCAGGGGCCACGCAAAGTGCGGTTTGCAGCATGCGGACTGGCCAGCGCGGCCATCTCAGACTCAGGCGATACGGAAGTCGACTGTGTCTCGCTGGATGATTCCGTCATCGATGCCAAGCCGACGTACATCAAAATGGACATCGAAGGCGCGGAGTTGGATGCCCTTGATGGCGCTCGGGTCACGCTCCGCCGCCACAACCCTGTTCTTGCGGTTTGCACGTATCATGCGCAAGATCACCTCTGGCGCGTGCCTCTCAAGATCCGGAAATTCGCGCCGCAGTCGATGCTGGTACTGCGACCGTACTGCGAGGATGGATTTGACTTGGTCTGCTATGCAATACCGCCGGACCGCGCCGGGGCGTTTTCGCGCGAGGACGGTATCGCGTGAAATCCCTGTCGATCATCACGCCTTGCTTCAACGAAGCGGAAAACGTCGAGGAACTGTATCAGCGCGTGAAGGGTGTTATCAGCGGCTTGGGCCAGTATCGTTATGAACACATCTTCATCGATAATGCGTCAACCGACGGAACCGTCGGCGTGCTCAAGAGAATTGCTGCGACAGATCCGAACGTAAAGATCATCGCGAACGCGCGGAACTTCGGCCACATCCGATCGCCCATGCACGCGGTTCATCAAGCGCGCGGCGATGCCGTGATCTGTCTGGTCGCCGACTTACAAGATCCACCCGAAATGATCGCAGACATGGTGCGCGAATGGGAAAGCGGCTACGCCATGGTTCTGGGCATAAAGAGCTCGAGCGAAGAGAACCGGCTGATGTTCGGCATACGGAAATGCTACTACCGCCTGGTAAATCGGCTCTCTTCCATCGAAACATTCGAAAATTTCACCGGCTTTGGCCTGTACGATCGGCGTGTGATCGATTTGATCAAGACTTTTGAGGACCCCTATCCGTACTTCCGCGGCATGATCGCGGAAATCGGTTTGCCTCACAAGGAGCTGCACTATACCCAGCCGCTGCGGAAGCGCGGCCTTACCAAAAACAACTTCTATTCGCTCTACGATCTGGGCATGCTCGGGATCATCAACCACTCGAAGGTGCCACTTCGATTGATGGTATTCGCCGGGTTCATCGGCGCGTTCTGGTCGTTTCTTGCCGGCGCAGCCTACTTCGTGTACAAACTAATTTTCTGGAACCGGTTCTCGGTCGGAATGGCGCCGGTGGTTATCGGAATCTTTTTCTTGAGCTCCATTCAACTGGTGTTCATGGGCATTCTGGGTGAATATGTGGGTGCAATCCACACGCACGTACAGCGTCGTCCTTTCGCGGTCGAACTGGAACGCATTAATTTCGAATACGCTCCTGGTTTGCCGGAGGACCGGTCTGTAACGGCTGGTTTGATCACGGGAAGACCAAGCACGCGGCCTGTCTGACGATCGCGATCCCCACCGTTAACCGCGCCACGCTCCTCGGCCGCGCCATCGACAGCGCGCTGGCCCAGACTTCAAAAGACATGGAGATTATTGTGTCCGACAATCGGTCAACCGACGCAACCTCGGTCATACCTGGCGTCTGCCTTGGTTTCGAGGCTTAGGAGTAGTGGCATCGTGGGAGGAAGGTTTTTGGCGCCAGCCATCCGGCGCAACTCGATCTCTGCCGGGCCCGCGGCCGTACAAGCCGATTCTATTCTCCCGCTTCGGGCGTTGAAAAGAATACTTATGTTATCGGGAGAGCCTAATCAGGCCGCGAGTCCCGGAATGTGGTCAGGCGGGCCGATTCCCCTGTTATATACTTGCAGACCGAACAGGAGCCATTATGGGACTCAGCCGCAGATCGTTTCTGGGCGCGGCGGCCGCGGGGATCGCGGGCAGCGCCGGCCTTCATGCACAGGTGACCGGCCTTACACCAGGCGGCGGCACGCCGCCGTTCCGTCTGCCGATGGGCGCGCTCGATTTCCTCGACAAAAAGACCTACATGCACAACATGGAGGTGATCTGCCATATCCCGGGTTCGACGATCAGCGGCGGCGAACCGCTGATGGCCATGTGGGCGCGCGGGAAGCAGCGGCTGCTGCCGGCCAACGGCGGCTTTGTCGATGTTAGCGATCCGCGGAAACCGGTGGTGGTGAACAAAGGCGTCGTGCGCGGCAACGGCGCAGTGGTCTATCGCACGGATCTGAAGAAATGGATCATGATGTGCACGGCCGCTACGCCGCTCACCTCGGCGACGCCGGAGTTTCCCGACGGACAGTACGACAAACCGCTGCGCGACCGGGTGGTGGGCTTCAAAGGACTGCGCGGGATTCGGAACTACGACATCACGAACCCGGAAAAACCAGACCTGCTCGAGGAATATTCGACCGGCGAAAAGGGCAACGGCACCCATCACAACTTTTACGACGGCGGCAAGTACGCCTATCTCGACTGCGGCTGGGACGACCAACTGCGGCTGGAAAACCATCAACGGCCGTTCAGCAACGCAATCATGATCGTGGATATGTCGGATCCGGCGAAGGTCAAAGAGGTCTCGCGCTGGTGGGTTCCGGGGCAGCGCCTGGGCGAGGAAGCCGAATACAAGAAGTACGTGTTTGCCGGAGACCGCGCCTCGTGGACCGGCAATCACGGCGCGGTCAGCGTGCCGAAGCGGGTGGAAGACGGCGGGAAAGTGGGATACGCGGGTTTTGGCGCTTTCGGGATGTACGTCCTCGATCTGAGCGATATCACGAAGCCCAAGCCTTACGGAAAAGTGCAGTACGAGTTCGATGCGATCGGCACGATTCCGTTCCACACCTGCTATCCGGTGACGGCCGATGCGGCGCGGGGTGCCCTCGGAGCCCGCTTGCAGAATCTCGTGGTGGCGACGCACGAGGCGCTGGAAGCGGATTGCCGCGAGGTGTATCACACGCCCTACGTGGTGGACGTGAAGGACCCGCGAAACCCGAAGATCATCGGCTTCTTTCCGCGGCCGCAGGCGCCTAAGGACGCGCCCTATACGGACTTCTGTTTTTCGCGCGGCCGATTCGGCTCGCACAACACGCAATGCTGGCTGGCGCCGGGAGCGGCGCGGCCGGAGATCATCGCCATCGCGTGGTTCAACGCCGGCGTGCGGGTGTTCGATCTTTCGAATCCGACGGCGCCCAAGGAAGTCGCCTGGTTCGTGCCGCCGCATGAAGGCGAGATCAACAACTACGACAGCTGGTGGCGGGGCATGACGGAGAACGTGTTCGTCGAGTGGGACCGGAACCTCATCTGGATCGGCGATCACGAAGGCAGCTATTGTCTTTCGTGTCCGGCGCTGGGCAAGCCGGTGCTGGAGCCGCGCAAGGTAGAGAAATGGTCGGTGGCCCACTGCAACGTCGGCTGGGACAGCCAAACGGCGGCGAGCGTGTATTTCGGGCGGGGCTTGAGCCGGATGGCTTAGGGCCGAGGATCGGCTGTGTCGTTGCGAAGTAAGAATCGCGGCGGCGACCTCGCCGCGATGATCAAAGCGACCAGGACCATCATGGATAAGCTGGATGGTTCCGGCACGCCGCTCTGGGCCGCCGAAGTTTCGAACGTGGCGGCGAAGCCGGTATCAAGGCCAGTCCAGGTGGGCGCATCCAGCCCGAGTTGTGAAATACTCGCCGCTAACAGGAGCTGGCCGTCCGGGTAGAGGTTGATGTCGTGAATGCCGAGACTGCTCCCGTTGTAGTCGCCAATGTCGTAGACGACAGCGTAGGTCTGCCCCGATATCAGCGGCACGTTCAACCCAGTCAGCGAGACTACGCCGGGCAAGGTCGGCCACGCAACAGACGTGGTGAAGAGGGGTGTGCACGGGCATTTGAGCTGACCGGTCCAATCGTAAATCGCTAGCCCGATATCGTCTGTGACGCCGTGCCCCGGCAACCATCCGTCGACCCAAAACTGCCATTCAGTCAGCACGTTGTCGGCTCCGGGGACTGTAAACGTCTGCCCTGTCACAAGTCCGCCGGAAACAAAGCTCAACGAAGCGGTGGTGAGACTGCCAATCGTGGTGGCGTCCACCGTTCCCATGCTGTCGGCCCTCGCCGGCATTGTGACCACGCCCACCAGGCCGGCAAGGCCCAACAAGCAACGTCCGAACAACTGTGCCCTGCTGCTTATTCTCGATCGCACCGAATTCTCCCTCCTAGAATCAGGGCTTGAACCTGCCGGCACGCGCGTGCCGCTCTTGTCGGTCCGCAGATCCCCCATTTAGAACATCGGAAACGGAATGCAAAAGGCGACACGGTCGAGGTGGCCAATTGGTATCGTCAAGGTTATGTCCCAAAGCATCAAGATGGCTGCGATCCTGACAGCCTCGGCGGCCTGCAGCTTCGCCCAGTGGGTGAACTACCGTGACCCTGCGACTCCCCGAACGCGTGATGGCAAGCCGAACCTGACGGCAGCGGCGCCGCGCGCGGCAAATGGAAAACCGGATCTGTCCGGCGTGTGGCAGGTCGAGCCCACTCCGGCAGACGAATTGAAGCGGCTTTACGGCGATCTGAGCGCGTTATCGACCTTGGGCGACGATCCACGGTCGATGTCCAAGTACGTGTTCAACATCTTCGCGGATCTCCCGCGCGGCGAGGAGCCGGTACGGCCCGAAGCAGTGCGGATCTTGCGCGAGCGCGCGAAGGGCGGGGGAGCGAATCTACCCACGACGCTTTGCCTGCCCGGCGGCCTGCCTTTCATTTATATGATCCCGACGGCGTTCAAAGTGATCCAAACACCCAAATTGATCGCCATCATTCACGAGGGTGACGGCACGTTCCGGCAAATCTATACTGATGGGCGCAAACATCCCGCCGACCCGCAACCGCTCTGGATGGGGTACTCGGTGGGTACGTGGCAAGCCGACACGCTAGTGGTCGATACCGTGGGATTCAACGACAAGAGCTGGCTGGACGGTTCCGGGCACCCGCACAGCGACGCGCTGCACCTGACGGAACGCATCCGGCGGCGCGACTTCGGGCACCTGGACATGGAAGTGACGATAGACGATCCGAAGATGTATACACGGGCGCTTACGATCAAACTGACGGAGTCGCTACAGCCGGATTCGGATATCTTGGAATCGATTTGCGCCGAGGATGAAAAGGACCGGGTGCACTTGGAGAAGCGGTGAAATT
Organism: Bryobacteraceae bacterium; assembly: GCA_036406715.1. GTDB lineage: Bacteria > Acidobacteriota > Terriglobia > Bryobacterales > Bryobacteraceae > PSRJ01. Next base: position 29,484 of record DASXAK010000162.1, read on the forward strand.
TTCAACAAATGACAACCTGTCCGCAGGGGCCGGACAAAATGGCAGATCGGGGTTTCCCCGGGTTCCACAACCCCTCTAAATCCCTCACTTACAAGGTAGTTAACATTGGTTCCCGGCGTGCCATAATCAGGGCCGAGCATACATATGACCCTGGTGATCGTGGTGGTGTTGTGCACGTTGTGTCTGATGGGAGTGGCGGCCGCGCTGGCGGTCCGCAAAGTGGCGTCGCCGAAGACGACGCATCCTCTGACGGCGGAATGGATTGAAGAACTCTCGACCGACCATTACCGGCCCATGCTGCGGCTCCTCGATGGCGAGGATTTGGAGATTCTCCGTTCCCAACCCGGTTTCGGACCGGAGCAGGTTCGAGCATTCCGACGCGACCGGACGCGTATTTTTCGCGAGTACCTGAACCGGCTGAATACCGATTTCGCGTGCGTCTCGATGGCACTGAAAATTGTGATGCTGCAGTCGGAACAGGACCGGCCCGAGCTGGCTTCGACGCTGTTTCATAACCAGATGCGGTTCGCGGCAGGAATGGTTGCGGTGCGTGCCCGCCTCGTCTTGTTTGAGCTGGGTGTTGGAACGATCAAGGTCGACAATCTGCTCGGCGTGTTCGACATGATGCGCCTGCAGTTGCGGCAGATGGTACCGGAATCGGCGGTCTGGGGCTCGTAGAGACGTGCGGCGCAGGCGAAAAGCCTGCGCCGCCCATTAATCAGAACAACAGTTTCAACCCGAATTGAAACTCGCGCGGTCCGCCGCTGCCCAGCGACGGGTTGTTGTTCGAGACATCGGGTGTAGCCGCCGACGCACCGAACGCGCCGGGCGTGCCAAATGCATCGTTGCCGCCCGCGCCGTTAAACTGCGGATTGCCGTAGTTGATCGTGTTGAGCAGGTTGAACACCTCCACTCGGCCCTGCATGGTGAGCTTCTCGCCAAACTTGAACTCCTTCATCACGGAAGCGTCCCACGTATGCAGGCCGTTTCCGCGGAAGAAATTGCGAGTCAGATTGCCGTAGCTGCCGATGGCCGGCGGAACCATGACCGAGCTGCCGTTCACGTAACAACCCCATTTCTGGAGAGAGACGTATCCGAGCGAACCGGGAGGTCCCGCTTTGGAAGTGCAAGCGGAATTGTTGATTGCGAGTAGGGAGGGATCTTGCCCGGCGGCGGGCGCGGTGCCGGGCAGGAAAAACGGCACCGTTTCCCTTTTCAGGCCGCTAAAGTCCGCGGCATTGCCGTAGAAATTCCACGTGTCGACGAACTCCGCGATGCCGGAAGGATCGTTGCCGCGGCTGCCGATCACGCCCCACGGAAGAGCGCTCTGGATGGTGACGATCGAGGTGACCTTCCACCCTTCCAGCAGCTGTCCGTGGCCTTTTTTGCCGGGAAGCGCGTAGGTAGCCGTGCCCGTAAAGCGATGGCGGATATCGAAGTCGCTGCTTGCGTAATCGTGACGGAAATCAAACGGGGTTCCCGTGGGGCCGGCCCGCTCGCCGGTGGACTGATCAAGCGCGTGCGAGAACGTGTACCCGATCGTGTAGCTCAGACCGTGCGTGCTTCTCTGGGTTAGCGCAAACTGCGCGCCGTTGTAGTTCGAGAAGTATGGATTCCCGACCGTGTAGATGTACGAGAGATACGGATATTGAGCATTCAGCGGGCGGGAGAGCTGAATCGTGTTGGCATTCGGACTGGTCGCCGCCGTGATGGTGGCTGGACAGGCGCCACCGCCGGCTACGACCGCGGCGATCTGCGCGGCGGAGAAGCCGAGACAGTAGCCTGCGCCCATCGGCGGCGTATTACTGTATTGAAGTCCCAGCAGCTTGTCCGCGTGATTCCCGACGTAATTCGCGTCGATCGACAGGTTATTCGTGATCTGGCGCTGGATGCCGAAAGACCAGCTGAAGACGTACGCATTCCTGAGGTTGGTATCGGTAGCCTGGACGGTGCAGAGCCGGTTGGTTCCGCACTTCAGCAGGGTGGTGTCGCTAGAGCTCGGATAGATGTTGCCGCCATATACCGACGGACTCTGATTCCAGTTGAGCTGGCCCGGTAACGGCGTCTGCACGCCGCCCGTAATGTTCGCCGGCGGCAGCGGCAATCCCGCGGAGCGGATTGTGCCGATCGTCGGATCACTGGCCACTCCGGCCGCGCATCCCGGGCCGGTGGCATTGATCGCGCCGCGGCACAACGTGAATCCGCTGGGATTGCTGCCTAGACCGGTGGTGGGGTTGCTGGTGTTCTGCTGGGAGAGGAAAATCCACCAGCCCGGCGTCACATACATCGTGCTCGCGCCGCCACGGATCACAGTCCTGCCGTTGCCGGCGATGTCCCAGGCGAAGCCGACGCGCGGTGCAAAATTGTTCTTATCCGGGTTCCACATCTGGTCGGTGTTCTTTCCCAGTTGTAGAAAACCCTGGGCGGGCGTGAAGTTCGCCAGCAGGTCGTCTCCCTCCCGCAACGGGCTGAGGTATTCGTATCGAACCCCGAGATTCAACGTCAGACGCGGCGTGATCCGCCAATCGTCCTGGGCGTACAACGCGAAGGCGTAGTTGCTGATGTGGCGGCGCGGATCTCCGATGAAGATCTGAGACGCCGCGGTGGTAGTTCCCGACATGAAGCTTTCCAGCGTCGGGAAGGTCGATTGACCGCGGCCGCGGTTGAACGTGCCGCCGTGGCCGATGGTGGTGTTCCGATATTCGCCGCCGACCTTCAAGGTATGTTTACCGCGCAAATACGAGAGGCCTTCCACACCTTCGAAAATGTTGTCCGGACCGTAGTATTTGGGGAAGCTGGAGCAGCAGCCGATCGCGCCGGAAAAACCGGTCAGCGTGACGTTGGAGAATCCGCAGTTGGGTTTGGTGTCCCCGTAGCCAAACGGAATGCCATATTGCGGAGCACCACCGCCGCCGGCGCAGTCGGAAGTTTCAAATGTCTGGTAGAAACGGTTATAGCCGAAGCGGAGAGTGTTGACGGTGGCGGAACTGATGATGCGATTCCATTGCGCACCGGCAAATTGAACGCGCGCGTAGTCCGTTGGCGCCCAATACGGCTGGGTGATGGTCTGGCTGTTGATCACTAATCCGGTGTGCGTGCCGAAAAAATACCGGCCGTTGATGGTGTTGTTCGCGTTGATGTTGTAGTCGACTTTTCCTAGACCGCCGTCGACCTTGTAATTGGTGCTGAGGCTCCCCGAGACGCTGGCGCCCGGGACGCCATTGGCGTCGGTCGCGCGTTCGAACGCGTTGGGGAGATCGAAAATAGAATACCCGCTGGTGCGGTTGCAGCCGGCATCGAGGCCCGACATCTTCAAGCTGGTGGGACTGAGCGGCGTGCCGGAAGCCAGCACGCTTTTGCAGGCCGCTATGATGCTCGTGGTCCTTCCGGCGCGGGCGGCCGAATTCGGATCCATGCTCGGATAGATGAACGTAGTGGGATTGCCGATGTCGTAGCGCTGGCCTTCGTAGGCGCCGAAGAAGAACAGTTTGTCCTTCCGGATCGGCCCGCCGATCGTGGCGCCGAACTGCTGGAGATTGATCTCCTGCTTCTGGTCTTCGGCCAGGAACGCGTTGCGGGCGTCGGCGGCATCGGTGCGGCCGAAAGCGTTGGCCGTGCCGTGAAAGCTATTGGTTCCCGACTTGAGGGCGATGCTGGTGATGGAGCCGGGCTTCCATCCGAATTCCGCCTTAGGATTCTGCTGTGTGCTGAATTCCTGGATGGTATCGACGGGCAGCAGCGTCGCGGCGTCTCCGGCCAGGCTGACAGAGTTGATCGTGCTTTGGCCGCCGAGTGGCTCGATGGCTGTGATGCCATCGAGGATGTAGACGTTGTGCTCGGGACGCAGCCCGTTAGTAGTCTGGGTCCAGGCGCCGCCCCCCGGGTAGATCGTCACACCCGGCCGGAGTTGGAGCAGGTTCATGAAATTGTGGCCATTCAGCGGAAGGTCCTGAATAGTCCCAGGCCCCAGCGTGCCGCCCAGTGTCGCGGTAGCCGTATCGACGAGCGGGACTTCACCGGTGACTGTAATGGTTCGCACTTGTTCACCGGGCTCCAGCGTAAAATCGACCTTCAGCTCCTTGCCGACTTCCAGCGGAATGTTGGGCCTCTCGATCGATTGAAAGCCCTGGAACTCGACGCGGATGCGATAGGTTCCGGGAGGCAAACTCGGAACGTTGTAGGCTCCGGCTTCATCCGTGGTCAGCGTCCGCGGCGTGCCGCGTTCGATATCGGTCACCGTTACGTGAGCTCCGACCACCGCGCTTCCGCTCTGGTCCGAGACGCTGCCGAGAATTCGGCCCGTGTTGGCTTGCGAGAACAGCGGCAGACAGAAAACCCCGGATACTGCGGACAGAATCAGAATTCCCTTCGTTACGTTCAGCGCACCCATATTGTTTGACCTGTAAACTCCAAGTCCCCCCTTGTGGGGAGCGACAATATCACAGGCCATCGTGAAGGACAAGCCCTTAGGCGAAAATGTTCCGAAATCTGTCGGAGATGTTACGAGCCGACGGGCGAGGGCGTACTTCCGCGGCGTCGTGATTTGGGGACGGAGGGTGCGGCGGCCGGAGAGTCTTGCATCGGCAGGCGTGTCCGTCGGATGCCGTCATAAGAATGGAGAGCGGCCGCGACCGCGCCCGCTGTGGGGACCAGGCCGATTTCGCCCGCGCCTTTCGCACCGTAGCCGCCGACTTCGTCGGGGACTTCAATCAGAATGGTGTCGATCTGGGGCGTGTGCCTGGCATTCAAGATTCCCATGTCGCGCAGCAGGAGAGAGTCGGGGCGGCCGCCCGTGCACGGGAAATCTTCGGAGAGCGCGTAGCCGAGACCCATATGGACGCCGCCTTCGATCTGGCCGGCGCAAGCCAACGGGTTGATAGCCCGGCCGACATCGTGGGCGGCTACCACGCGTTCGATGCGGCCGTCCTCGCCGAGGATCACCACTTGAGTCGCGTAGCTGAACGTCAGGTGCGTGGTGGGATTCTGCAAGGCTTCGGGAGTGCCGGGCCGCGTCGTGAAGTTGCAGACGTAGTCGCCGGAGTATTCGCGTCCGGAGAGGTCAGCGAGACTGGAGCGCTTCAGATCGTCGGCGAGCTGGCGGGCAGCGCGCTGCGCAGCGGCGCAACTGAGCGTGGTGGCGCGAGACGCCCAGGTCTCGCCGCACTTGGCGCCCAGTTCCCTGTCCCAGCGGACGCTCATCATGTCTAACGGCAGCCCGGTTTCTTCGGCTACCGCCTGCCTGATGGTGCTGAATACGCCTTGGCCCATCTCGGTATACCCGGTGAGGACTTCGAGGCGGCCGCCGGCGAGCACTCGAATTTTTGCATGACCGCTGTCGATCGTGCCGTTGCCGATGCCGGTGCTCTTGATGCCGCAGCCGATACCCGCGTACTTCGTGCTCTTATAAATGTCCTTGACGGCCCGGAGCGTTTGCAGGATGCCGCAACTGTCACGCATGATCTGGCCGGTGGCGAACTGGTCACCAGGAAGCAGCACGTTGCGCTCGCGGATGTCGTAGCCGTCAACGCCAACCCGATCGGCGAGCATGTCCATGACGCCTTCCATGGCGAAGTGCGCCTGGTTGGTGCCAAAACCGCGCATGGCGCCGCTGGTCGGGTTGTTGGTGAACACGGCCTTGGATTCGATATCGACGTTGGGCACGCGGTAGGGACCGCAGGAATGGCACGCCGCACGAAGAAGGCATTTACCGCCGGTCCCGGCGTACGCGCCGGTGTCGCCGATGATGCGGGCGCGCACGGCCAGCAGATGTCCATCGGCATCCGCTCCCACCGTGTATTGCAGAATCATCGGATGGCGCTTGGGATGATGCTGGGTGGATTGCGCGCGCGTGAGGACCACCTTCACGGGCTTGCCGAGCAGATACGCCGCGAGTGCCGTCTGCGCTTGGATCGAGAGCTCTTCCTTGGCGCCGAATGCTCCGCCGCTCGCGGCGAGCTCGATGTCGACATCTTCGAGCGGCAGGTTCAAAACCTTGGCAATCTGGTTGTGGTCGTAGGTCGAGCCCTGACTGGGCGAAAAAACCTTGACACCCTTAGCTTGCGGGATGGCGAGGCAGGCCTCTGGCTCGAGGAACGCCGGGTCGATTGGTTGAGTCCGGAAAGTCTGCTCGATGACGTAGGTCGACGTGGCGAGCGCCGCATCGACATTTCCGCGGGAGAACGCGGTCGTGTCAAGAAGATTCGGATGAACGTGCAGGTTGCCCGGGGCGTGAACCTGCGGCGCGTCCGGCGCGAGCGCAGCGATCGGATCCGTCACCGGCTCATAGACTTCGTAAACGACCGTGACCTTCTTGGCGGCTTCGCGCGCGTGGAATAGCGTATCCGCGACCACGAGGGCCAGCATGTCGCCCACGCAGCAAGTGGTCTCGCCGACGGCCACGAAGACGGGCAGATCGGGAATGTTCAGACCGGTGCCGCGCTGCCCGGGGACGTCAGGCGCCGTGAAGGTGCGCACCACGCCGGGCATGGCTGCCGCCGACGAAATGTCGATCGAAAGAATCTTCGCGCGCGGATGATCGCTCAATACCGGCGCGCCATGCAGCATCCCGGGGACATGCATGTCGCCGATGAAGGGGCGTTGGCCCAGGGCCTGGTCAAGTCCCGCATAACGAGTGGGCGACTGACCGATGCCATTGCCTGGAGTGGTAGTGCGTCTCAGACCGAACTGCTCACCGAAGAAGCAATGACGGCGCGGTTGCCGGCCTTCGACCGTGTGGCCGTTGTTCCAAACCTCGCCCGCCGTCTGGATGGCATCGATGATGCGGGCGTACCCGGTGCAGCGGCAGAGATGACCGGAAAGCGCTTGTTCGACCGATTCGCGATCGCTGGTGCGGCCGCGTTCGATCAACGAGGAAGCGCGGACGACAATGCCGGGTGTACAGAACCCGCATTGGACGCCGCCTTCGAGAACAAACGATTCACCGACGACGCGGCGCATTTCTTCCGGCAGGCCCTCGAGCGTGGTGACGGCGCGGCCTTCCATTTGTTCGGGCTTGCGGCGGCAGGCAAGAACCGGCTGGCCGTCCACGATGACGGCGCAGCAGCCGCAGGAGCCCTCGGGCGCGCAGCCATCTTTGGCTGAAACGATGCCGCATTCCTCGCGCAGAACATCGAGGAAGTGCATTCCCGGTTCGTAAGAAACCGTTGTAGCAGCGCCGTTTAGAGTGAAATTGACGCGTGGCATGACGGCTACGGGGAGAGCCAGATCTGTAGCCAAGATATCACAGCGGGCTCCTGGCGGGCGTCAGGGCAGGGGCTTACCCTTGGTTTCGGTGCCGAAGGGCAATAGCAGCAGGCCAATCGCAAAAGCGATCGCGGTCAAGGCCACGGGAGTGCCGAGCGTTCCAAAGTGGCGGATGCCGGCCCCCACGAGGTACGTGAGGCCGGCGCCGGCGAAGCGGCCGATGTTGGTGTTGAAGGCGAAGGCGCTCACGCGGCAATCGGTGGGATATTGTTCGGGGATCCAAAACGAATAGACGACAAAGTTGGCGCCGCCCAGTCCGAGCAAAAACGAACACACGAGAAACCAGCCGAGCGCTCCCGTTCCCATATAGAAGACGTAGCCGAAGGAAAGCGGAAGAAACAGGAGCATCAGGGCGAAGAAGACTGCGAGCGTCGACCGGCGGTCGAGCCGCTTGATCAGCAACGGCGTCAGCAACGCGCCGATGATGGTGCCGATTCCAAGCAACGCGGTGGCGTACGAGGCGAGCCGCGCCCCGGTGACGGCGGGCTGGCCGGTGCGATCGGCCAGGTAAGTAACAGCCGAAGGCACGTACACGGAGCCGGCCCATAGGCCGACAATCGAGGCGATCAGGTAGATCGAATTCAGGATGGTTCGGCCGCGATATTGCGGCGAGAACAGCTTCAAAAACGAGCGATGCATCGTCAAACGCCCGCCGAGTTCGGCTTGCTTGTTCTTCCAGCGCTG
>DASXAK010000163.1:0-7157 GCA_036406715.1 Bryobacteraceae bacterium
ACAGCATTCCCGCCGAAAGAAGAAGAAAGGTGATTGACAATGGCTTCATTATTCAGGTCTCCTGAGGTTCGCTGCTAGCGTTCATTGTTCAACCAGGATGGCGTCTGCACTTCCTGGATCAACGCAGTATACAAGAAATGTGAAACGCGGTGCCGGAACGTTTCACGGTTGGAGGCAAGCCGGAAGCTGCCCCACGGACTAACGCTGTTTGCGCGGGTCGTTGCTCGTGTCGTGGCGCATGAACTTTACCATGTTTTCGCCAATACGGAGATCCACGGGGTCTGGGGCGTGGGAAGGGCAGAATTCACCGCGCGCGATCTGCTGTCGGGTGATTTCCGATTCGACGTCCAGCAGGCTCGCGCTTTGCGGATGACGGGGGAAGACGCTCAGCTCTTTGGCCGGGCAGGAAAATGAGTACTGGGCTAGGGAGCGCTGGCCCGCACCAGCACGAGTGTCTGGTCGTCTTGCTGTTGGCCGTGCTGGCCGACGGCTGCGAAGATTCTATCCGTCAAATCCGGCAACGGGCGGCCGGCGTTCTGTAGCAGAATGTCGTGAATTCGCCCATGCCCGAATTCTTCTTCGGCGGCGTTGGTTACTTCGACTAACCCATCCGTGAGTAGCGTCAAAATGTCCCCTGGTTCGACTTCAATGACGTTACTCGCGAATGTCGCATGGGAGAAGAGGCCGAGCGGGAATTGCTCCATCACCAAGCGCGTTATGGTTTTGGTGCGGGCGTGGTAATGAAGAATCGGTTCATGCCCGGCGAGCGCGTACTCGACTCTGCCTCCCTCTCGGCATCGCAGGCACGCGAATGTTACATAAGTCGGGGCCTCCGCCTTGATTTCGTAGAGCACTTGGTTCAGATTGGCCAGCAGACGCTCTAACGGTATCGGCTGCAGCAATGCGGTGCGCGCGCTGCTTCTCACCATCCCCATGAAGACGCCGGCTTGAATGCCGTGCCCGGCCACATCGCCGATATAGCAGGCGAGCGTACCGTTGTGGGTGACGGCGTCGAGGAGATCGCCGCCCATCTGGCTACTCGGAGCGGAGCGGCCGTGGATTTCATACTCCTGATTGCGGACGGCGAGCGGGGGAGCTAGCGTCTGCTGGAGCCTTTCCGCGAGTTCGAGCTCGGTGCGTGTGCGAACGTGTTTCACGCCCTGCGTCCCCGCGAAGAGTACAAGGACTGCCCACCCCAGTGCCGGTACCACCATGAATAGCGTTGCGTCTATCGCCAGACGGTGGCGGACCCACTCGAAGTCGGGGCTCAGCAGTGTGCCGTTGGCGGGAAGGCCGCGCTCGATTTCGCGCAAGGCAAAAATAAGGGTGAACAAAGCCACGAAAAACGGAATCGACGTCGTCCATCGGCGGCGGCTCCGTATGCCGACGATCATCGAAGCCGCAAAGAAGCCGCTGAAAATCGCTGTTCGGGTCAGCAGCCACCAATAAGGCAATCGCAAGCCCGTGTCCAGATCGTAAGCTAGCCAGACCGACGCAAAAGCGATAGCGCCGCTCAGACCCAGCCAGCATAATGCCGAGAGCGGCATCGATTGCCAATAACGCCGCCGCTCTTGTGACTGAATCCGGACGTTCTTCAGGTTCACGCGTCTCGCCAATCCTCCCCCGCAGTATATCGTCGGGAGACCTGCCCGACGTTTCGGGTGGCGTCAGCCGGTCTTTTCGGCGATTTGAAGAATCGCCGCGAGACTACGCTCGACATCTTCTTCGGTCGTGGCCCAGCTTGAAAGGCTGATGCGCATGGCGGGGCGGCCATGCCAGACGGTTCCGCCGCACCAGCAAGTGCCTTCGTTCTGCACCTCGGCGAGAACGCGACGCGTTTCCTCGGCACTGCCAAAGCTCACGAGGACCTGATTGAGCACGACGTCGTTCAGCACTTCGAATCCAGCCCGTTGGAGACGGCCGGCGAAGAGTTGAGCCTGGCGGCAATTGCGTTCGACGATTTCGCTGAGGCCTTCGCGGCCCAAGGAGCGGATCGCGGCCCACATTTCGATACCGCGGGCACGCCGCGACGCTTCGGGCGTGTAGTGAGATGGTTCTCGCACGTCACCGGTTTGGAGATAAGCGGCGCTGACCGCGAAAGCGCGGTGCAGGTGCTCCGGGGCGCGAACCACGGCGATACCCGAGTCGTAAGGCACGTTGAGCCATTTGTGGCAATCGATCGCCCACGAATCGGCGAGGCTGAAACCTTGTACCAGATGCGTATAGCGGGGGGAGACCGCCGCCCAGAGCCCAAAGGCGCCGTCCACGTGCACCCAGGCTCCGGCTTCGCGGGCGCGAGCGCAGATCTCCGCGGCGGGATCGAACGCACCCGAGTTGACATTGCCGGCCTGGATACAAATCAGGCTATGGTCATCGAGTTCGGGCAACGCGTCGGCGCGCATGCGGCCCTGGCTGTCGGCCGGTACGCGGATGACGCGGGAACGACCCAGGCCCAACATGGCGAGCGCCTTCAGCAGGGAAACGTGAACCTCTTCGCCGACGATCACGCGGATCGGCAGGGCGCCGAATAGGCCGTTCTCTTCGACATTCCATCCGCGTCGCTTGAGCAGCGCGGTGCGCGCGGCAGCCAGGGCGGAAAAGTTCGCCATCGTGGTGCCGGTAACGAAACCGGCGCCGCAAGAGGCGGGGAGGCCGAACAGCTCCAGCATCCACGCCAAGACAATCTCTTCGATTTTGGCGGCGACCGGCGACATGACGGACAACGCGGCATTCTGATCCCAGATGGCCGCCAGCCAATTGGCGGCAACGGCCGCGGGAAGAGCGCCGCCCGTGACAAACCCGAAGTAGCGGCCGCCGGCAGTGGCCACGGTGGCCGGCGAGCCGATGTCATCGAGCAACGCCACGACCTCCTTTGGGTCTGAAGAGGTCTGGGGCAAGGGGCCGCCCAAGGCTTCCAGACGGGCAATATCCTGGGGCGCCGGCGGAACGCGTCTGCGGTTCACTTCGGCCGCATACCGGGCCGATCGAGCTGCTGTCAGCTCCAGTAAGGCTTTCGTGCGTTCGACAGAGGGCGGCATTTCGGAGGTCCTCCAGGGGAAGCGGGTTTGGAAGCCTCTCATTGTAGCGGGGGAGAGCAGCGTGATTGTTTTAGGGGCGATTGTGCACAGCGGCGGGCGAGTATATACTTTTTCGAGAACAACTGGAGGATCCGATGGGAGCCAGAAATCGATTGCTGTGGGCGGCGGTTGCGGCGCTAACGTGTGCGGCGCCGGTGATCGCGCACCATTCTTTCGCCGCGGAGTTCGATTCGAGCAAAACCGTGACCTTGCATGGGGTTGTCTCGAAAGTCGAGTGGGTCAATCCGCACATTTTCATCTACGTGGATGTGAAGGACGAGAACGGAAAAACGACCACTTGGGCGCTGCAATCGCTGCCCCCGCTGTTCTTTCGAGGGAGCGGGCTGACGAAGGATCTGCTGCTGAGCAACAAGCAGGAGGTGACCGTTACGGCGAACCCCGCCAAGGACGGCTCGGGTACCTACGGGTTCATGACTAAGTTGGTTTATGCGGATGGCCATGTGTTCAGCATGTCGCCGCAGGACGCGGACCCCAGTCTGCGGAAGAAATAGCGGCTGTTCGCGAGAACCCGCCGTCGCGTTAGACCAAATCCAGGGAGGAAACCATGGTATCCAAGCTCGCGAATCACCGAATGCTCACGCGGGCCGCGCTCGCCGCGGTCATTCTGGCTGTGCCTATCGGCGCGCTGGCGCAAACCAACTATGCCGCGGAAGCCGCCAAGAATCCCGGCGCGGCCTCCCGGCCGACGCCAAAGCTGGCGGACGGACACCCCGACCTGAACGGCGTCTGGCATCACTTCTTCGGAATTGGCACGATTCAGAAGGTGGGCGACAACAACTTCACCGTTGGCGGCGCGTTCAGTCCGAAGTCGGCTTCGCTGTACTCCCAGCCGCTGAACGATCCCAAGCCGCAGTACAAGCCCGAGGCAGCGGCCAAAGTGAAACTACTCAACGAAAATCAGGTAAAGGAAGATTCGACGCTGCATTGCGTGAATCCGGGAGTCCCGCGCTTGGGACCTCCGCACCAGATCGTGCACACGCCCAAGCAGGCGATCTTCCTTTATGCCGACAACACCGGCAATCAATGGCGCGTGATTCCGCTCGACGGACGCGCCCATAGCACCGATCCCGAAACCGCGGCGACGTACAACGGCGACGCGGTCGGCCATTGGGAAGGCGACACGCTGGTCGTGGATGTGACGCGGCTCACCGACGAAACCTGGATGGGAGACAACGGTTTCTTCCACAGCCGGAAGCTGCATGTCACGGAACGGCTGCGGCGCGTGGGCGACACGATTCAATACCAGGTAACCGCCGACGACCCCGAGGTTCTGCAGAAGCCGTGGACGCTGTCGCGCACCCTCACGCTTCAGCCTGACGCGCTCGAAGAGGCCGCCCCCTGCATCGATAAGGACGCCGGGCACTACGTCACGGGCGAGCATCACGACAACACACGGTAGCCCGGGATCAAAGATTGCCGGGAGCCAAGCAACGGCAGACCGGCCTGATAGAATTGCACGCAAGGAGGAGAGCCAAAATGAAAATATTGTGTGTTCCCGTATTGGTTATCCTGGCGCTGATATCTGCCGCAGCGCCTCTCTCCGCACATCACTCATGGCCGGTGAGCATGGAGCGGCTCGTGACGGTGAAAGGCACGGTCACTGACTTCGATTGGGCCAATCCGCATCCAATGATCGGGCTGGACGTTCAGACCAGTGACGGCCGGACGGAGAAATGGAAGGTCGGCGGCCCTGCCATTGTGCGGATGACCGGCAACGGCTGGACCAAGACAACGGTGAAGCCAGGCGATGTGATCACGGGCATCGGGTATCAGTACGCCGACGGCCAGAAGATCATCCGGCTCGAGCGCGTGGTGCTGCCCGACGGCAAGGAGATGCGCGTCTACGGCCGCTAGCGCGGTGCCTCGCGCGCCGTTTTCCTCACCGCAGGAGGCGCGCGATGCGTGAAGAGAAGGCCTCCGCGGACCGGTTGATGGCGTTTTCGGACGCGGTCTTCGCGGTGATCGTGACGATCATGGTGCTGGAACTCAAGGCACCGGATCAGCCGGCGTTCTCGGCTCTCTGGTCGCTGTGGCCTACGGCCATTAGCTACGCGGTGAGCTATCTGTTCATTGCCATTATCTGGATCAACCACCATCACCTGATGCGGTTCGTGGGAGCTCCATCGCCGGGATTGATCTGGATCAACTTCGTGCATCTGTTCATGGTCTCGCTCCTGCCGTTTGCGACGGCATGGATTGCACGCACCGAGCTCGCGTCGTCTCCCGTCGTTCTGTACGCCGGTGTGTTCGTGTGCGTCGACATTGCGTACAACGTCTTCGAACACGAGGTATTGGCGCACGCGGACAGAGCGCAGGTGCCGGCGCGCATGCGACAGTTGGCGCGGCGCCGCTCGATCATTGTGCTGGCGGGGTTCACGACCGCCGGGCTGGTGGCGCTGATCGCGCCGCGCGTCGGCTTCGGGTTGATCTGCGCGGCCCTCATTCTCCATCTGCGGCCGGATATCTCCGGTGGCGCGTCATGACGGGGACAAGCTAGCTTGCCTCGCCTTATCGCTTTAACGCCGGTAGCAGGGGCGGGCGGTCTGGCGGAAGGTGCTGATCGACGGCGTTGAGCATGATGGCTACCCGGTAGTAATCGCCCATGATCATCATGAGCTGGACCGTGCGCTGACGCCCGAAATGAGTCATCATCTTTTCCCAGAGCTCACTGTTGACGCGGTGGTCGCGAAACAGTGAGCGGCCGAACGTAATCACAGTCGCGTCCTTGTCGGAGAGCCCGGCCACGTCGCGGTTGTACTTGACGACATCAATCACCGCTTGCTCCAGGCCCTGGCGGCGGCCCGCCGGTTCGTGCGAGGACCATTCGTACTGCTGATCGCTCTCCCGGGCGGCAATCAGGGCGGCGAGCTGAAAGTATCGAGGGCCGACGGGACTCTTTTCGCCGGAGGGAATGCCCAGATCGAGCTCGCGCGGGCTGTAGACCGTGATGTGAGTCGGTCCGGGCGCCGGCTTAAAGTTAGTCCGGGCGGCCAGAAGACGCCGGCCTTCTTCGTCGAGATCGGCCGCGGTGACCGGAGGCAGGCGCGAAAGCGTAATCGGGTTGATGTCTCGCGGCAGTGGGTTCTGGTCCTGAGGGGAGAGCGGAAGCGCTCCCAGTAGCAGGACACAGAATGGGATCATCCTCATGAACATAGCTCCTCAAGTTGATCTATTGCCGGACGAATTTCGTCACGCCGCGAAGGTTCGCTTCGGCGGAATAAATATTGCCTGCGGCATCAACGGCGACGCCTTCGCCCATGGCGCCGTCCGGAGAATTCGGCACGGGATGCGGCGGTACGAACATGGTCACCTTTCCGTCTTTGAGGCTGCCGATGCGGATTCCGCGTTGCCAGCCGGGGTGCACTTTTTCGGTGGACTCCGAGTCGGTAGTGTAGATGACGTCGTTCTTGTCGATGGTCAAGCCGCTGATGCGGCCGAAGTCGTCGTACTCGCGGATAAATTTGCCGGACTTGGTCAGCAGTTGAATGCGATGGTTGTGGCGGTCAGCGACGACGAGGCGGCCCTGGGAATCGAACGCAAGGGCGTGCGGCGTGCGGAACTGGCCCGGACCGGTTCCGGTTTTGCCGATGACCCGGAGAAACTTCCCGCTTTTGTCAAAGACCGAGATGCGCCCGACGAGATTCGGGTCGGTCACATCGGTATGGCTCTCGGCCACGTAGACGTCGCCATTCGCCGGGTCGGTCAGGACGGCGGTCGGGTCGGTGAGTGCTTCAGGAGGATTGCCGTGGACGCCCGGCTTGCCGAGTGTGAGCACAACCTTGCCTTGGGGACTGAACTTGACGACCACGCTTCCTTTTTTGTCTTCGCCGGGAAATTTCTTGAGATCGTCGGCGCTCGGGGCGCGGGAGTCGGCAACCCACACGTTGCCGTCGCGATCGACATGGATGCCATGCGGCCACACGAACATGCCGCCACCAAAGCTGCGGATCTCCTTGCCGGACTCATCGAACAGGTGAACCGGATTGGCCCGAGTGCCGAGGCACCCCGGGGTGGTGCCGGGCGAGCATCGGTCAGTGGCCCATACGGACTTGCCATCGC
>DASXAK010000164.1:0-27042 GCA_036406715.1 Bryobacteraceae bacterium
CAGCGCCACCGGAAAGAACAGCCAGAAGCCTGTACGATTGTAAGTCCCGAGCAGGTAGCTGTCCTGCCCGAGAGCATTGTGCTCGATCACCTGCCGGATTCCCGCATAGAGTTCCGGAGCCGGCAAGCGCAAATGCAGGAAGCCGACGTCGCCGAACGAGAAGCGATAGCCGGCCCAGATGATCAGTGCGCCTGTCAACACGGCGAGGCCGAACGAAAGCGCGCGCGCCTTGACCGCGTCGGCGAGCCGTCCCGGCCGTTCCGTAACGAGATACCAAATGAGCGCCAGCACGGCGCTGGCCGGGAAAAAGACGAGAGCGGAAAACTTCGAAAGCATCATCACGCCGGTCGCGACCCCAAACCACGCCGCATGGAAAAGGCTAGGCCGTTCGAGCCAGACCATACCCGCAAAGAACGCGAGCGCCATCGTTGCGGTGAGCGCCATATCCGTGGTCGCGAGGCCGGCGTGCGCCAGCACCGGCGGCAGCATACTGAACAGGAAGACCGCCGCGACTGCCACGGCCGGACGAAAATAGCGCGCGCCCCACGCATAGACGACCGCGCAAGTTAGCCAGAAGAACGGCAGGATGCCGAGGCGCGCGAGCACCAGATTGCGGTCATAGAGATCGCCGGAATAGAGAATCGCCGCGCCTTCCTGCCACATGGCGAACGGTATGTCGCGCTGTGTGTTGTGGGAACGCAGACCCGCGACGTAAAGAGGAAAAGCGGCGGCGACGCGCGCCAGCGGGGGATGCTGCGGTTCCCATCGATAAAGGCCCTGATCGAGCCATTCCATCCCGCAGGCCACGTGCGCGGGCTCATCATAAGTATGGTTGAAAACGGAATACGTAGCGACGATGCGGGCTGACGCCAACACACTCAATACTGTGGCGATCCACAATGCCCGCCGCTCGATCACTCGCAGAAGCTGTGCCGGCAGCGATTCCCGGATCGCCTGAGGTTTGGGTGTAGGTTGGCGTTTGCGAACGGTCAAAGGGACAATCTAGCATCCTGCCGCGCGCCGAAGGCAGGCATAAAAAATGAGGGGGAGCCGAAGCTCCCCCTCTTTTTGTTGAAAGTACCTGGTCGAGTCTACGGGAAGCTGGTTTCGGGGCTCGATCCGCGAGTAACCGGGCTCCCTAGCACGAGGGGCAGATAACCCATCGCGGCCGAGAGACCCGGGCTGTAGACGAACGCGAAGCCATGAGCGTATTGGAAGTTGCACGACGCAATGGCGTACCCGGTGAAGCCGGGGGCCGAGGCGCTCAGCAGCCACTGAGCCGTCTGACCAGACGGAACACCGGTGGCCGGGAACGCAGCTCCGGCAGCATTAGTCGGGCTGAACGGCCCGTTGTTAGTTGGGGCGTTACCCGTTGCTGGGTTTATGCCGTATACGAACAGTTGGCAAGTTCCAGCCTGTGCTGTCGTCCCCAGAATGTCCATCGTGGTGTTCGAGACCGCGAGACCGGTATCGAACCCGCTTGCACTTGTGACATACGGGTAGACCAGAATCGTCCGACAGCTTGTTATCGCAAGCGAACTCACCCCCGAGCCGCTGGTGTCAGCGAAGGCCGGGATTGAGGTCGCCGTGGCAGCCGTCGGAGCATAGCTGAGATTGACCGTCGCGGTTCCGGTTGTCCCTTGCGCCGCCTGAGTGACGAATACGTCAAACGTCAACGTCTCGTTGGCCGTCGAGTTGGTATTCACGACTTCCCAAACAGCGGTCGCCGATCCGGTGCTGCTCACCGTCAACTCGTTGTACCCGAAGACGGGGGGCGGTGCGTAAATCGAACCACCGGGGGTGTTCGAAGGAGTGGCGTACGGCGTCGCTGCACCCTCGGCGGCCGTTTCACCACCAGTGATCAGGGCCGCAAAGGAGGTCGTGGCCGTTTTACCGGCAGCGCCGCCCGCTAGGACGTTCCCGGTGGCCGGATCTATGAAGTTGGCATTTTCGAAGCCGATGTTCGATGAGGTCTGCCTCTCCACGTTGGAGAACGAGACGAACACGCGAGCACCGCTCGGGATATTGGTGAATACGGCTTTTAATCTGGTGCCGAAATCGGCTTGACCGGCAGTTTTGCCACCGATATCCAAAGCCGCAATATCAAGGCCGCCAGGGAGACCGTTCGCTGTTGGTATGTATCCAGACTCCGTTTGATAGGCCTGCGGAATCGTATTGGGTCTCGCCGCAGCGCTTTGCGCCGAGTCCTGAGCAGCGCCCGGTGTCTGGCGGGTCTTGAAGGCCGAGCCGAAGCCCTCGGCGAACGTAATGGTTCCGGCGTAAGCAAGCGTCAATGCGTTGCAAGTCGTCAAGCCAGGAGTTGAGGCCGTCCATTTCGTCCCAGTGGCCGACAGTCCAGCCGCAACGTTGCCGAGGTTTGTCGCGATCGAAGCGGACGAACCGAAGAGGCCGGCCGGGTTCCCAGTCTGCCCGGAAGTGCTCGTGATCGACACCGAAATCGCCTGCGCTCCAGCAGTAGCGGCAGTGGCATTCATGCGGACATTGGTGATGCGGAACGTGCGTGCAACCCCGGACGTGTTACCCGGGACGACGACCGGAACTCCAACGAACTTCACTGTATTGCCGAGGACTTGGCCTTGGTAAATGTTGTCGGCGCTGGTGACCGGGGGATTGACTGCCGTGGACGACGAGTACACGATGCCGGTGCCGGCGTCGCTCTCGACAAACGTCGGGCAATCGACTTGAATAGCAGCGCTGGTGGTGCCCGTCGATATGCAAGGAAGCGGAACCGCGTTACTTCCGAACCCCGCGATCGCACCGGCAATCGGGGGGGCCGCCGGATTGGGATCGTCGATGAGCAACAATGCATCCGATGCAACTGGGGTCGTGGTCGGAGTGCTGGCCAGACGGCTCGTAACCGCTTGTGGTAGAGTCACGGTGAAATCGACCCGGGGAGCTACCGAGCCGTTTGTCAGTGGGTTGCCACCCGTGCACGAGATCACGAGGTCGCCGATCAGCTCATTCTTTCCCTCTGCCCGCATGGCATTGGGGAACGGCGTCGCGGTGCAGACCATCGGCACGATACTTTGCGCACTAGCCAGACCCGCAAATACGGCGAGCAGAGCTAGCGCAAGAATACATCTGCGAAAAGCTGCCATTTCCTTCTCCTTGTGAATTGCAAAAATTGAACTGGTCGAAGTTCTCTTCTAACCTGAGCCTCAAAAAATCGAAACTCGTTCAGTCTACCTTGGGAACTTCTCCGTGTCGGGCGGAGAGGCCACTTTTACCGGCGGTCGGTCAACCCATTCCACCGGGACTTCCGAAAGTCCTACCTGTGGCACATGGCGTTTTTGTTTTGTCTTCTTCTGTGCTCACCGGGGTACAAACACAAAATTGCAGACGAAAACCGGACGCGGTAAACTTATTTCTACCCGATAGCGTCATCCATGTCAAGGAAAATTCCGTACCTTCGATGGATAGCCACCGCGCCCTGCACTTTCGCCAACCTACCTCAACATCGCGGACTGCGCTGATTGAAGCATGCCTGCAGGCCCGGAGTCAATAGTTTCGCACCGATTGCTCTCATTTTTTCGAACCGGATTTTCCACGCGCCCGCGGACTGCAAATTTTGGCTAAGTCCATTACCCGATGACGGCATCGGCCAGATGCGGCTGGTAGACGCAGCGCGGGTCTTCTGCCAGGTAATCACCGGTGAATGCATAAGCGCGCGAGCGCGAACCGCCGCAGATTTTCTGGTACTCGCACAATCCGCACTTGCCACCGCGCTGAGTCGTATCGCGCAGCGTGCGGAACAGATCGGAATTTTGGTAGACGTCCACCAGGGATTCCTGAAGGACGTTGCCGCCGCTCACTGGCAAGAAGCCGCTCGGAAAAATTTCGCCGGTGTGCGAGACGAACACGAAACCTTTGCCATCGCTGACACCCGCCGTGCGCCAGGCGACACCCTTGGCGTTCTCGTTCTCGGTGACGCCGTGCTCGGCCTTGATGCGCTGCGCGACGTAGCGGCGGTAGTGCATGGCCTCCGTCGTCTTGACACCAAACGGAGCGGTCTTCGAGAGCTCGTACATGAACGCGAATACCTGTTCGTATTCGGCGGCGTCTAGATCGTCGCCCTCGAGCGCGCGGCCGGTCACAATGAGGAAAAACAGGCTCCACATGCGCGTGCGGACCTCTTTGGCAATCTCGGCGACTTCCCGCAGCCGGCCCATGTTGCGTCGCGTCACGGTGGTCTGCAATTGCGTGTCGAGCCCGATGTCGCGTGCGTGGCGCAGCGCGAACATCGCGCGATCGAAAGTGCCGGGGATGCCTCGGAACTCGTCGTGGGTGGCGGCATCCGGACCGTCGAGGCTGATGGCCATCCTGGCCACGCCGGCCTCCTTGAATTTCTCGATGGCTTCGCCCGTCAGCAGCGGCGTGGCGCTCGGGGTGACGTTGGTGCGCAGCCCGATTGAGGCGCTGTGACGGATCAACTCATAGAGGTCGGGACGCTTGAGCGGATCGCCGCCGGTGAAGACCATCAGAGGCTCGCCGAAGGAGCGAATCTCGTCGAGCAGCCGGAATCCCTGTTCGGTGGTGAGCTCGCGCGGATGGCGTTCGGGCTGCGCCGAGGCGCGGCAGTGGACGCACGCCAGGTCGCACGCCTGCGTGACCTCCCAAATAACCAGCATCGGGGCGCGATCGAAATTCATTGACATATTCGCTCCAGATGACACTCGGTTGCACTTGCCGGGCCACCATGACGGCATTGAAAACATTGGGGCAAACTGCGCAAACTCCCGCCGCGGGCTGGGGATCGCGGCCGCGCCTGGGGCATATGCCCCAAACGCCCGCTAACCGGCGATAGCCTCCCGCTACTTCCTAAATTTGAGGTAGTCAGGGGGATTCCGATTGTCCAACAATCGGAGGGACGCCTCCATGACTGACCTATCCATTAATGACGGCGCGCTGGCGAATTGGAGCGCCCCCCAGTGTCCCTTCGTCATCGAATATTCACGCAGAGCGCTCGACGATATCCGGCTGGCCGTGGTGGATGCCTTCTTTTCGCCGCCGCGGGGCGGAGTCGAGATCGGCGGGATCCTGTTGGGCCGGTTTGAGAGCGAGCGGCTGCAGATCCTGGATTCGGTGCCGATCGAATGCGAGCACGCCTTCGGCCCGGTCTTCACTTTGTCGCCGGCCGACCAGGTGCGGCTCGGCGAATTGCTCGGCCGCAGCTATCCGGGCGATCTGAAGCCGGTCGGCTGGTATCACTCGCACACGCGCAGCGATCTGGCCTTGTGTGAAGCCGACGTCGATATCCACAACCGATATTTTCCGGAGCGCTGGCAGGTGGCGCTGGTCCTGAGGCCATCGACGCTGCAGCCGACGCAAGCGGGTTTCTTCTTCCGCGAGCCGGATGGCGCCATCCAGAACGAGCGCAGCTACCACGAGTTCGTGGTGGAAGCACTGCCTGTCCAGCAATTGCCTCAATCGTTGCCCGCGGCTCTTCCGGGACCGACGCGCGAGATTGAGTCGGATGCGGTGGTCTTGACCCTAGCGTCCTCGAAGCCGCAGCCTCACCACGATCAGCCGGAAGCTCACCTTCCCGAACCGGATGCTCACGCCGACATCACGGAGCCGGAGCAAGTGGAGATGCACGAATCGCACCGGGCGGAGTGGCACGAGCAGGAGCGGGAGCCGTTGCACGAATCGCACCGGGCGGAGTGGCACGAGCACGAGGGCGAGCCGGTGCACGAACCAGTGCGGGCGGAGTGGCCGGAGCGCCAAAGAATCGAACTGCCGGAACGCGAGCGACTGGAAATGCCCGAGCCGGAGGAGGCGCCGCAGCGGCCGTGGATCGGAATTGCAGCCGGGCTGGCCGTTGGACTAGTGCTGGGGGCGATCGCGAATCAGATGCGCTCGCACTCTCAGCCGGAAACGCGTGTTGTCCCAGCGCCGGCGGTTGCCGCGCGGCCGGCGGATCCAACGTTGCGGAAGCGGGCCGATGAACTCGCGACGCAGGTTGTGGTGCTGACCCAACAGAATGCCGATCTGCGCCGTCAAAGCGAGCAGTCCGGTAAGCAGCAAACAGACGTGGCGAGGCTGAAGGCAGATCTGGCCAAGGCGCAGGCCGACCTGGCGAAACAGCAGGCCGATGCCAGCAAGGCGCAAGCGGATACCAGCAAGGCGCAGGCCGATACCAGCAAAGCGCAGACCGAACTTCGGCAACAACGCGACGATCTCGCGAAACAGACGGCTAAGCTGAAGGCAGATTTGGCGGCCCAGACCGCGCGCGCCCAATCGGTTCAGCAGCAACTCGACGACCTTCGCCGCCAGCAGCAGCGCCGCCGGCTGAACATCCAGAGCAGCGACCCGCAGCCGTAATACGCTGTGCTCGCATCCTGACGGATGGCGCCTCGAAGCCTAAGCCGGATAGCGCCGCATGGTGCGCGGGCTGTAGGCCCAGTGAAATTCGAGCTCGTAGGCGAGCGAACGGGCGAGTCCGTCCAGATCGGGAAACAGGGTGGCATGCGTGATGTTCATGCGGTAAAGCTCACGCATCGCCACATCGCGGACAGCGTTCGTCAGAGTGATCTTTGCCAGGATATTTGACTGATCCTGGTTCGCCAGAATCTCCTCGACCGGTAAATCCAGCACGCCCGGTACCGCGAATGTGCCCGACTGCGCGATGAGGCGGCTGTTCATGGTATGCGGCTCGCCCATCCAGATGAAGCGGCGATTGCCTTTGAGGAAATAGCGCGGAAAATTACCGGCGATTCTCGGGTCCATACTCGGCAGGCCGATATCGATGCGCGCCTTGTTCATCGCCCAAACGACGCCGTCACTGGTGCTGCGCTCGAGCGCGAAGAAGGCGGCGACGTACGGCGACCAGGTGAAATCGATGAGGCGCGTCGGCGCGCCGTGGTGCTGCATGAGAGCCAGCCACTGAAAATCGTCGTCGATGTCAGGAGGCTTCTCTATGAATTGATGCGCCTTGCGCTTGAAGATGCGGAGAATGCGGCTCTCCTGTTCCGGCCAGGCGCGCCGGTGGACGCCGAACGTGCGCAGGTAGCGCGAGAGTGAGCTGTAGAGCGGCCAGCGTTCATCACGCTCGCCACGGAAAGCCCAGTGGGAATACGGGGGCTGCGTGACGAGGTTGAGAAACTGGTCCCAGGAACTCAGACGGAACTCGCGATAAGAGCGGCGCCGGCGACGGGCGGGCATAATCAGATCTTCGCTTTGGGGTAGCGCGAGCGCATCCAGGCGACGAATTTGTCGGGAGCGGCCATCGTGGAGAGGCGTCCCTGGCGGACCAGTGCCCAGTCGGCGAACTTTCCGGTCTCCTTGATTTCGGCGAGCGTGGTGGCGGGTTCGAGGCGGCCGCGAAACGCGAGGTCGACCACCGCCGATTTCGCATTCTTCGGGTCGGGGCGCGGCTCCGATTCCACCGACGCCAGGCCGACGATGCCTGATACGCCGCCGCTGTGATAAACAAAAATGCGATCCCCGGGCCACATATCGCGGATGGCGCGGACTGCCTGGGGATTGGTGACGCCGTCCCAGACGGTTTTTTTGTCGCGCTCGAGGTTGTCGATGGAATACGTGTCAGGGTCGGTCTTGGCGAGAAAGTAGGCCATCGCTTACAACTCTAGCTGATCAGGCGCGCGAGACCACAGCCGGCGATCACAGTTGTTGGCCGTACCTGCCCTGGTCGAGGGTGCGGTCGAGGCTGTACGCGGCACTGATGAGCCCAAGATGCGTCAGGGCTTGCGGGAAATTTCCCAGCAACTCGCCGCGCGCGCTGATCTCTTCGGAAAACAGGCCCAGATGATTGGAGAACGAATGCAGCTTCTCGAACAGGAGCTGCGCCTCTTCGCCGTAGCCCGCCCGCGCCATGGCTTCGACCAGCCAGAGGCCGCAGATGGTGAAGTATCCTTCTCCACCCGAAAGGCCGTCGGCGGCCGCCTTGCCGATCTGGTAACGGCGCACCAGGGCGTCGGAAGCGAGCTGGCTGCGGATCTGCCGGAGCGTCGAGATCATCCGCGGATCGGTGGGGGAGACAAACCGCATGAGCGGCATCATCAGGCTGCTCGCATCCAGAGCGTCGGATCCAAAGTATTGAGCGAAGGACCCGATCTCCTTGTTCCAGGATTCCTGCATGATGAGCTGGTAGATGCGGTCGCGCTCGGCCTCCCAGCGCTTTCCGGAAATCGGCAGGGAGCGCTTCTGCGCCAGCCGCAGGCCGCGGTCGAGCGCCACCCAGCACTGCAGCTTCGAATAAGTAAAGTTGCGGCGGCCGCCGCGCACTTCCCAGATGCTCTGATCGGGCTGCTCCCAATTCTGGGCGACCCAATCGAGGAGGGAATCAATCACGGTCCACATCTCGTAGGAAACGGGGGTGCCGTATTTGTCGTAGAGGTAGAGTGAATCCATCAGCTCGCCGTAGATATCGAGCTGCAAATGGGCAAATGCGGCGTTGCCGATGCGGACGGGGCGGGAGCCGCAGTAGCCTTCGAGATGGCCGAGTGTTTCCTCGCGCAGATCGTGCCGGCCGTCAATCCCGTACATCACGTTAAGAGGTCCGTTCCCGGGCTCGGGTTCGCGCGCGCGCTGCTGCATGAACAGCGAAAAGGCAGCGGCCTCTTCGGTATATCCCAGACGCATGAGCGAATAGACACTGAACGCGGCGTCACGCACCCAGGTATAGCGATAATCCCAATTTCTTTCGCCGCCGACGCTCTCCGGCAGACTGGTGGTAGGCGCGGCGACGATGGCGCCGGTCGGCCGGTAGGTCAGCAGCTTCAGAACGAGGGCGGAGCGCATCACCATCTCCCGCCAGCGCCCCTGATACTGGCTTTTCGCGGCCCAGGTTCGCCAAAAGCGCACCGTCTCTTTCAGCAGGCGCGCGCCGTCCAGCGGCTCTTCACGGAGCGAGTGGCCGGAGTCTACCTGGCTGTAGCGAATGGCAAACACGGCTTCCTGGCCGGACTGAAGTACAAACTCGGCCACCACACCGTCTTCGTCGCGGCGCATCGGCTGTGACGCCTTGAGAGCGAACTCCTGGCCGGCTGCGGAAAAGACGGCACATTCGCCATCAGAGTGGAGATCGACCTCGTGCTTCTGGCGGGCGTAGTCGAATGCCGGCCGGCACTCCATGCGGAACTTGACCGGGCCACGAACGGCCTTTGCGATGCGGACCAATTGGCGCGACTGCTGCTCGGTCTTGCCGCCGGATTCGCGGCCGATCGGCATGAAGTCCGTCACCTCGGCCATGCCCTCGTCGCTCATGAAGCGGGTGACGAGCACATTGGTATCCGGCAGGTACATCTGTTTCACACCGCTGTCACCGGTGGCCTTGAGACTGAAGCAGCCGCCCTTGCGGGCATCGAGGATGGCGCCGAAGATACTCGGCGAATCGAAGCGCGGCAGACAACACCAATCGATGCTGCCATTTTTTCCGACCAGGCAGACCGAAAGCAGGTCGCCAATGATGCCGTAATCGGCGATGGGCAGGTAGCTCATTGCTCGCTGTAATTCCAGAGCAGACCGCCATCGACGACGACCGTGGCGCCCGTGACATAGTCGGCTGCCGGCGAGGCGAGAAAGACGGCGACACCGGCCACATCCGCCGTCTGGCCGAGACGCCGCATCGGAATATTCGCCTTCAGCGCAGAGAGTTTCCGGGGGTCGTTCAGCAGGTTGCGGTTAATGGGTGTCTCAATGGCTCCCGGAGCGATGTTGTTCACGGTGATGCCGCAGTCGCCCAATTCAATGGCGAGGTTGCGCATCATCATCTTTAATCCGCCCTTGGCCATGCAGTAGGGCGTGAAGTGCGGGAACGGAAGCTCTTCGTGCACGGAGCTGATGTTGATGATCTTGCCCGGCCGGCTAGTCTGGCGAAGATGCCGGACAAAGGCTTGAGTGAGAAAAAAGGGGCCGGTGAGGTCCACATCGATAACGGCGCGGTAATCCTTCTCGGTGATCTCGAGAAACGGAGCACGCCTTTCGATTCCGGCGTTGTTGACCAGGATGTCCAGCGATCCGAACGCCTCCAGGGAAGCGCCGATGAGCTTTTGGGTCTCCGAGGGTACACTCACATCCGCCTGAACGACGACGACGCGACGGCCGAGCTTTTCCACCTCCGCGCGGGTTTGCTCGGCGGCGGCGGCATTGCCGACGTAATCAATAGCGATGTCGGCGCCTTCCCGCGCGAAAGCGAGCACGATGCCCTGCCCGATCCCGCGACCGCCGCCCGTTACCAGCGCCCGTTTGCCTGCCAGCCTCATACTTTGAACGTACCGAGGCCCTACCGGACGCGCCGTATCGGACCTTACAGATGAGAGCGGCGGTCAGCGGATTAACAAAAGTCGGGTAATTGACGACCCCGATTCGGGAGTAGACTGGAGGGAAAGTGAAATCTAGGTATCTCACTCCGAGGAGGAAAACCATGAACAAAGCAATCCTGGCGCTTGCGTTGGCCGCGGGCTTTTCCGCCAGCGCGTTCGCTGCCGATTACAAAGGCTACATCATCGATGAGAAGTGCTCGAAAAACGCAGCCATGAAGGGCGACGTTGATTGCGCGAACAAGTGCATCAAGGGCGGCTCTCCGGCGGTGTTGGTCACTGACAGCGGCAAGGTCTATAAGATCGCCAATCAGGACAAGGTGATCGCGATGGCCGGCAAAGAAGTGACCGTCAGCGGGAAAGCCGCGGGCGACACGATCACAGTCGACAGCGTAAAGTAGCTTTCAAGGAAAGGCGTGGGCCGGCGCCAGGGCTGCGCCTTTCCAAAATTTCTAAGCCGCGAGTTCCCCGCGGAGCACGGTAACAGCTTGCCCGCCGAGGATCACGCGATCTCCTTTTGCACAGACTCGAACCACTCCGCCTCGCGCAGAGGCCTGGTACGCGATCATTTCCTGCTTGCCTGAGCGCGCCGTCCAATACGGACCGAGGGCGCAATGAGCCGAGCCGGTGACAGGGTCTTCATCCACTCCGGCGCCGGGGGCGAAGAACCGGGAGATGAAGTCGAACTCCGCGGACGACGACCGCGCGGTAACGATGACTCCGCGGACGCCCAGGTCTCGCATCGCCGGGAAATTCGGCGTCAGACTGCGCACGACTTCCTCGGATTCCACTTCGATGAAATAATCAAACCGGGTTTTGCCGACGAAGCGCGCCTTCGTCCCAAGGGCATCGAGCAGGCACGAAGGAGCCTCAGCGGCCGTGGCCGGCGTCGCCGGGAAATCCAGCTCGATCCAGTCTCCGCGGAGATCGGCCAGCAACAAGCCGCTGCGCGTGTGAAACCGCGCCTGCGCGTTCGCGGGCAGGTGGCCGTCTTCCCAAAGCACGTGTGCACTCGCTACAGTCGCATGGCCGCACAAATCTACTTCGAGGGCCGGGGTGAACCAGCGCAGATGGTAGCCATCGCTTTGGGCCGCGTCGCTCTTCGGCACGAGAAACGCAGTCTCGGAGAGATTCATCTCGCGAGCGACATCCCGCATCCATTGTTCCGCCGGAGCCTTCGGGAGAACGCACACCGCCGCGGGATTTCCCCCGAACGGACGACTGGTGAATGCGTCCACCTGCACGATACGAATGGCCATGATCCAGCGTAACGCGCCTCTGGCTGCCCGGCGAAAACCTTACGGTAAGCGGCTAGCTATTCGGCTACCGCAGCGGCGATGCCGCCAACCTTGACCAGGATTCCTGGATCCGCTACCAGCTTATAGCTGAAGTTCGCGCCGCTGGTCCGCGTGAATGATTCGACGAGCACTGACTGATTGTCGATATCACGATAGTCCAACGTAAGCGTATCGCCCCGGATCGTCGCGTTGACGAATCCGTTTTGGCCCACTTTCGAGCCATCGTCAAGCCCGTGGCTGCGCGTGTCGTGGTATTGCAAGGGAGCCTGGCTCACGTCCGGGTCCTTCATTTCAACAGGCATGCCGCCGTGTCCGACGCAGCGGCCATAGGCAGTGATCCCGCCATCCTTGCGGAATTTGTTGTAGACCGCAAAGCGATGTTCGTGCCCCCAAAGCCAGACAAACTCCTGGTTACCGAATAGTTCAGCGAGTTGTTTCGCCGGCTTTGTGTACGAGCCCTCGAATGCACTGTAATACTGGTGATGCGCAAGCAGAAGCGTCGGCTTCGGAGGTCTCGGCTTAATCGTGGTGCGAAGCCAGCTGATCAGTTTGTCGTCGAGGTGACAATCGCCACCGATACTTCCGATTTGGTTCAGGCCGGGAATCTGGCTCAGCACCGGCACGCCCACGGAATTGTACCCGGTATCCAAGGCAAGGATCCGCCACTGGTCGGCCTCCAGGCAGAAGAAGCTCGCCAGCTGCTTTTGACCATTCATTCCCAAGGTGGGAAGAAAAACGGTGAAGTACGGCTCGCCATTGGCGTACATCTCATGATTGCCATTCAGGGCGAATGAACCCATTGAGCCGTGCGGCCACTGGACCCCGGCAAATCCGTTGGCGCCCTGGCCGAGACAGTTCTCCTGGATTTCGGCGGCATCGCCGACGTAATAGACATCGCCGAGATGGATTGTCAAATCCGGCTGCCCCATCAACTGGCCGATGCGAAACGCCTCGTCCGTACCCGTGCCCCAATCGCCCGCAATGGCAATTGTGCAATTGGAGATCTCGTACACACCGGTTTGGTCTTTCGGGTAGGCCTGAAATGGATATTTAGGCGTAAACACATACTTCAGGTAGTCGCGAATCCACGGCCAGAAATTTCTTGACAGGAACTGTGTAATGTCGGGGAACTTCGGCTGCGCCGCAAGGTCCGCGGTCATGCGGTTAAAGTGGTTCGCCACCGCGAGGTGCCCAAGCTTGCGGTACCGGTTTAGCCGATTGAGGTGTTCCGCTCGTCTCGGCAAAGGCTGTTGCCCGGTGCTCATCGGTTGTCCACCTCCAATGAAGCGACTCGCCAGGGAATGTCTGGTAGCTCAACTCTATAAGTTAGATTGCCCGCGATGTCAACCCCTTGTTTCGCGAAGCGCGCTTAGTACACCGCTTCGAGCAGGGCCAGCACCTCCGCCTCGGTCACCGGGCGGTCGACGACGCCGTTGTGCGCCAGCTCATGCGTGATCGGCGCGACGATTTGTCCGATCTCCTCCCGCGGCACCTTGGCGTCGCGCAGCCGCTTCGGCACATCGAATAGCGCGATGAACTGCTCGGTGCGGTCGGCACAGGCGAGCGCCGCTGGTTTGGGATTCGACGGGTCGAACGGGATTCCGAAACCTTCGGCCACCGGGCCGAACCGATGCGCCGCAATATCAGCCATGAAGCGCATCGCGGTCGGCAGCGTGATGCACGAGGTGACGCCGTGCGGCACGTCCCACTTGGGGCCGATCTGGTGGCCCAGAAGGTGCGATAAACCAAAGCGCGTGTTCATCGCACCGTAAATCGAAAACCAGGCGGCCATCTGGCACTGGCCGCGGTGCGCCAATTGTTCGTCGCCTTGCGAGCGGACCGACGCCGGCAGGTGCTTCACCAACAGGGCGATCGACTTGGACGCCAGAGCATCGCTGATGGGCTGGTGGCGGATGGCATAGGCGCATTCGATGGCATGGTCGAGCGCGCGCATGCCGGTCGTGACCCACAGCCAGTCGGGTGTCGCCAGCGTCAGCGCCGGATCGGCGATCACGGTGCGGGGCAATACACGAGGATCGTAAACGCCGCTCTTGACGCGCGTGGTCTCGTCGGTGACGCCACCCGCGTGTGTATACTCTGCCGCCGCAAGCGTGGTCGGAACCGCGATGTGGATCAGCTCGCGCTCTTGCAGCAGCCCGTAAAGCGCCACTTTGCACGAATCAATGGGGCTGCCGCCGCCGAAACTGACGACCGAGTCGGCATTGAGCCGCCTCAATTCTTCCGCGAGCGCGTTGACCGTTCCCCGCGGCACGTGCTGGACCACGCCCGTGAATACGCCCGCGCAGCGCGACCCCAGCGCTCCGGTGACTTGCTGCAGGATCGGCAGCTTGGCGACGACGTCGGTGGTCGCCACGACGGCGCGCTCGAGTTTCCGCCGCTCCATCTCGTCCTTCAGAGCGGCAATTTTGCCCGGGCCATAGATCACGCGTTCGAGGCGGGTCAGCGTGAACTCCCCATTGGGCGCCTCCCAGCGCGGTTGCGTCATTTGTGCAGAACTCATGTCGGCCATCCTAGCAGAGTCCTACCGTGTGGGCCGTGTATGGTACGACCCAAACTGGTTCATACCACCGGGCTTGGTGTATACTTCACTTGTCTGGACGCCCGCTCGGATTCCGGCTGGAGAGGGCGAAAAAACAGCAAATGGTGAGGGGAACCTCGCGGATTCCGTATCCCTGGGCCGTGGCGCTCCTAAGCGGCGCCGCCGCGGGGGCGGTGTTGTGGGCGGCCCCTAACGGCAACCCGCCGGTAAAGCCGCGCGCCGTTCTCGACCAGTATTGCGTTACCTGCCATAACGAAAAACTCAAGACCGCCGGACTGATGCTTGATCGTCTGGACCCGGCGGACGCGGGCGCCCACGCGCAAACCTGGGAAAAGGTGATCGTGAAGTTGCGGGCCGGCTCGATGCCGCCGCGCGGAGCGGCGCGGCCGGATGCCGCCACTTATCGCGCGATGGCCGCAACCCTGGAAAATGAGATCGACCGCGCCTGGGAGGCTCATCCCAACCCCGGCCGTATTGGCGCCGTCCAGCGCCTGAATCGCTCGGAGTACAACAACGCCATCCGCGATCTGTTCGCGCTCAATCTCGACGTCAAATCCCAATTACCCGGCGACGAGACCGCCGACGGCAGTTTCGACAACTTCGCGGATTCACTTTCGATTTCGACGGCGCACCTGGAGCGGTACATGTCGGTCGCTCGGCAGGTAACGCGGCTGGCGGTTGGGCTGCCTCCCGTCAAACCGGTTGTCGAGCAATTTGAGATTCCTCTGCACATTCTCCAGAACGACCGGCAAAGCGAAGATCTGCCGTTCGGGTCGCGCGGCGGCATCGCCGTGCACTTCGACTTTCCTGTTGACGGCGATTATCAAATTAAGGTTCGGCTGCAGCGGCAGTATCAGGATTACCTCAAAGGCATGGGCTGGCCGCAAAGGCTGGACGTCCGTCTCGACGGCAAGCTGTTGAAGCGCTTCGCAGTCGGAGGCGCCGGGAAAGGTCGTCCGGCCGCCTCGAGCTATGCCGGCGATGGCGAGCCCGGGTTTGCGGGCGATCCCTCGTGGGAAGAGTACATGCAGCTCACGGGCGACGCCGCTTTGGAAGTGCGCCTGCGAGTCTCGGGCGGCCCCCACATCGTCGGCGTGTCGTTCGTGCGGGAACTGTGGGAACCCGAGGGGCTGCCGCAACCGCTGCAACTGGGGCGCGTGATTGCGGACGACCAAGTGTACATGGGATACGCCAACGTCGGCAAGGTGGAGATCGGCGGTCCGTACCAGGCGAGCGGCCCCGCAAAAGATACGCCCAGCCGCCGCGCGATTTTCGTTTGTCATCCGCCGGCTTCCGCCAGGAATGCCGCTGAAGATCGCGCCTGCGCCGCAACCATCCTCTCGCGCCTCGCCCGGCTCGCGTACCGGCGGCCGGTCACTAAAGCCGATACCGATACGCTGTTGCAATTTTTCGACGACGGGCGCAAGGACGGCGGCAGCTTCGATGCGGGTGTTCAGTTCGCGCTCGAGCGCATGATGGTCGACCCGGATTTCCTGCTGCGCGTCATCCGCGATCCGGCGAAAGCCGGTTCCGGTCCGTACCGGCTGAGCGATCTCGAGCTGGCCTCGCGGCTCTCGTTTTTCCTTTGGAGCAGCATCCCGGATGATCGTCTGCTGGCGCTAGCCGAGCACGGCGAGCTCAACAAGCCGTCGATTCTCGAAGGCGAAGTGCACCGCATGCTGGCAGACCCGCGCGCGAGTGACGCTTTGGTGACGGATTTTGCCGCCCAGTGGCTCAACCTCCGGCAAGTGCAGGATGTCGTGGTGGATCCGGATAAATACCCGAATTACGATGACAGTCTGCTGCAAGCGTTTCAGAAGGAAACTGAAATGTTCGTGGCCAGCACGCTGCGCGCGGATACCAGCGTCAACGAACTGCTGGACGCGAACTACACGTTCGTCAACGAGCGGCTGGCCCGGCACTATGGGATTCCTGGAGTCTACGGCACGCGCTTCCGCCGCGTAACGCTGCCCGATCATGACAAGCGCGGAGGCTTACTGGCGCAAGGCGCCATCCTGGTGACTACGTCGTATCCCGACCGCACGTCGCCGGTGCTGCGCGGCAAGTGGCTGCTGAACAACATTTTCGGGTTGCCGATTCCGCCGCCTCCTCCGGGCGTGAACACTACGCTTGAGACCAAGCCCGGCGTCCGGCCGCCCTCGATTCGCGAGCGCCTCGCGCAGCATCGTACGCAACCCTCGTGCAACAGTTGCCATTCGGTGATCGATCCGCTCGGCTTCGCGATGGAGAATTTCGATGTCGTCGGCGGGTGGCGGACGATTGATGAATCCGGAAAACCTGTCGACGCGAGCGGAACGACGGTGAGCGGCAAAAACATCGAAGGGCTGGCGGGACTGCGCGCGGCGCTGCTCGAGAATCCGGATCAGTTTCCACACACCGTGACAGAAAAACTGATGGCTTACGCGCTCGGGCGGCGGCTCGAGTATTACGACCAGCCGGCCGTGCGCAAGATCGTCCGCGACGCCGCGTCTCGCCAGTACCGGTGGTCGTCGATCATTTTGGGAATCGTGGGGAGCCCGACGTTCCAGATGCGGGCGCCGCAAACCTGATGGAAAGGACTTCGCGATGGCTTTCCTGAGCAAATCACTGCCGCGCCGGACGCTCCTCCGGGGATTAGGCACTACTCTGAGTCTTCCCTTCCTCGAAGCCATGCTGCCGCCGCTGCGTGCGGCCGCGAAACCCGTGCGCCGCTTCCAGGCCTTCTATGTGCCTAACGGGATGGCCATGGAGTATTGGACCCCGAAGGGCGAAGGAACCAACTTCCAACTCGCTCCCATCATGGAGCCTCTGGCCGCGTACAAAAACCAGATGGTCGTCTTCTCGGGCATTAAGGCGAGCTGGAACTACATCCACGCCGGTGCGTCCGGATCCTTCCTGACGGGCACGCCGCGCGGAGGGCGCAATGAAATCGAAATCATCGCCGACGTTTCGATTGACCAAATGCTCGGCCGGCACTTCGCCGGCGAAACCCAGCTCTCGACACTCGAAATTTGTATGGACCAGCCGGCTAACGCCGGCGCTTGCACCGGAAATCTGAGCTGCGCTTATCTGGATACGCTCTGCTGGCGCACGCCCACCGAGCCGCTGCCGATGGACTGGAACCCGCGCTCGGTGTTTGAGAAGCTGTTTGGCGATAGCGGCACCACCGACCGCGCAGCACGCGAGCGCCGTCTGGCGCAGCACAAGAGCATTCTCGATTCGGTGAACGGCAAGCTGGCCGATCTGCGCAGCGAACTCGGCCCGCAAGATCAGCGCAAGATCGACGAATACACCGATGCTGTCCGCGACGTCGAGCGCCGGATTCAAATGGCCGAGCGCCAGAGCGCCGTCGAATTGCCGGCGATCGATCAGCCCTTGGGCGCGCCGCCCGCCTTTGAAGATCACCTGGCGTTGATGATGGATCTGCAGGTGCTCGCGCTGCGGTCGGATCTCACACGCGTTGTTTCCTTCATGATCAGCAAGGAGCAGAGCCCGCGGCCGTACCCGCAAATCGGTGTGCCGGAGGCGCACCATCCGCTATCGCACCACAACAACATTCCCGAGATCGTCGAGCGGATGTCGAAGATCAACCGCTATCACGCGCAGTGGTTCGCGAAATATCTCGACAAGCTGCGGGCTGTGCACGAAGGCGACAGTAATCTGCTCGACAACATGATTATCCTGTACGGCGCCGGCATTTCGAACAGCAACGCGCACTCGGGCGTGAACCTGCCGCAGATGCTTGTGGGGGGCGGCGCCGGCAAGCTCAAAGGCGGGCGGCACCTGAAGTATCCCGAGCAGCCGTCGCAGGCGAACTTATTGATGACGATCATGGACAAGATGGAATATCCGGTCGAAAAGGTCGGCGGCAGCACGGGAGAATTGGCGATCGACACGCTGCCGGGAGTGTAGGTGGGGCAGGCTTCGAGCCTGCCGGCTGAGGTGAAAATGAACGCCCGTTGCCTGATTCTGCTTTCACTCGCATTCATCGCTGCGGGGGCCGAGCGGCCCTCGCTCGTCGAAGCCGCACGTAACGGCGACAAACCCGCCATCCGCGCACTGCTTCAGAAAAAATCGGATGTGAACGCTGCCGACGCAGACGGCGCCACCGCTCTCCACTGGGCGGCATATAACAACGATCTCGAATTGACCGGCCTGCTACTCCACGCCGGTGCGAACGCGAACGCCACCAATGACCTCAGCGCCACGCCCCTGTGGAACGCCAGCCAGAATGGAAGTGTGCCGATCGTGCGGAAGTTGCTCGAAGCGGGCGCTAACCCGAATGCAGCCCTTATGTCGGGCGAGACGCCGGTCATGGTGGCGGCGCGATCGGGCTATCCGGATGTGGTCGAACTGCTGCTGGCCAAAGGCGCAAATCCAAATGCTCATGGCTCGCGCGGACAAACCGCGCTCATGTGGGCGGTGTCACAAAAGCATCCCAGCGTGGTGAAAGTACTGCTGGCGCGTGGTGCGGATCTCGAGGCGCGCTCCGAGGTTTACAACGAAGTAATGGCAGTGCCGCCGCACGGCTTTTTGCCCTATAACAAGGCCATTCCCCACGGCGGCGAGACCGCACTGATGTTCGCCGCGCGAGTGGGCGATCTGGAATCGGCCAGGCTCCTGGTCGCCGCTGGAGCGAATGTGAATGACACCGATGCCTGGGGTGTGAGCGCGACGGCCCTCGCCGCTCACTCTGGTTTCGACGACGTCGTCCGATTCCTTCTGGACAAGGGCGCCAATCCTAACGCCGAAGGCCCCGGCTTCACCGCTCTGCATGAAGCGATCATGCGGCGGGACGAGACCATGGTCGCGGACCTGCTCGATCACGGCGCTGATCCCAATACGCCTCTCAAGACCTGGACGCCGACGCGCCGCTCGTCGGAGGACTGGCACTTCGAGCCGTCGCTCGTTGGCGCAACACCCCTCTGGCTGGCCGCGCGCTTCACCGAACCTGCCGTTATGAAGATGCTGGTCGCGCGCGGAGCCGATCCCAAGTTCGTGCTGCATTCCGAATACACTACGGAACGCAACTTCGGCCAAGCGCCGCTCAAGGAAACCGTCACCACCCTCATGGCGGCAACCGGAATGCTCCGCGTGTATCCCTGGGTCGACGTTCCCGAGAGCGAGGCTGAGGCGCTAACGCTCGAATCGGTGAAACTGCTGGCGGATTCAGGGGTCGACGTCAATGCCGCCAACACCGACGGGCGCAACGCGCTCGACGCCGCCCGCTCGCTCCGCTACAAGAGCGTGATCGAGTACCTGGTTTCAAAAGGCGCCAAATCCGACCGTCCCGTCGTCCCGGCCCGCGCCCGCCCGAAATTTTAATTCGCGGCTACGCAATTCCCAATTACCAAAACACCGGGAACCCCCGCCCGGCCGGTTCACAGCCGGGACGGCCGATCTGTTGTTGGATGATCTGAGGTCTGGAAGGAGTCGGTTGCGGGCGGAGCGGAACGCCGGTATGGCCTCTCTCCATTTTTAGGATAGCAAGATAAATTATTGAAAACAAGACTAGAACTCAACTTCGAATTCGGTTAGCATCGACAAACGAAACATCATCGTTCCTTCGCAGCTTCTTCGACGCAGCCTTTCCATTTCAACCTCAATGGAGGACTCTATGATTCCGCAAGAGAAGAGCGCGGCCGTCACTCGCGGCCTGCGCGAGACCTTCGGTGTAACTGAGTTCGAGGACATCCGCCAACTGTCCGATGGGTTGGGCGCAAACCCCGTCTTTCGCATCGTCGTGCGAGGATCTGCGTACCTGTTGCGGATTAACCTGCGCGCCGGTGATCTGACCCGTCAGTATCCCAGTATGAAGACGGCGGCCGAAGCGGGAGTGGCGCCGCGCGTCTGGTATACCAGCGTAGAAGATCGGATTTCGATCACGGATTTTGTCGAGGCGGCGCCTTTTCCAGCCGCGGAAGCGCTGGTTCGGATACCCGCTACGCTGCGGAAGTTGCACGCGCTGCCGCCGTTCCCGGAAGCAGGTCGTTTCAACACTTCGTGTACGTTCCTGATCCACAAAGGCTCTGCCGTGGATGACTTCTTCCAGAGGTTTCAGGCGGCGAACATTCTCCCCAAAAGCGAATGCGAGGCTCTGTTCGCGCGGCACGCCCAAGTGGCCGCGGTCTACCCCCATCACGACGCGGACATGGTCTCGAGCCACAACGATTTGTTTAAGCCGGACAATATTCTTTACGACGGACACCGGGTATGGCTGGTGGACTGGGAAGCAGCGTTCCGGAACGACCGGTACGCGGACCTGGCGGTGGTTGCGAACATGGTCGTCAATAATGAGGCGGAGGAAAGAATCTATCTCCAGGAATATTTCAGGGAGCCGCCGGATGAGTACCAACGCGCCCGATTATTCCTCGCGCAGCAACTGGCTCACATGTTTTATGCCATGGCGTTCCTGACGCTGGGCTCGTCGCGCAAGCCGATTGATTGGAGCGAGACAGTGCCGGGATTCCCGGAGTTTCAACGGCGCTTATGGGCGGGTGAGATCGATCTAAGAGACACCCGGATGAAAACAGTTTATGGCCGCGTTCATTGGGAACGGCTCTCGCGGAACATGCACGAGGCGCGATTTGACGAAGCCGTGAGAATCGTCGCGGACCGGCATGCAACAAGGTGAGGGGTGGGGCGCTCCTTGCGAAAACCAGGGAGCGCCCATGTCTGCCGGCGGCGCCGGCCGAATGTCTAAAAGTCGCTCGGCAGCGCCGCGCCGTTGCCATCCCAATCTTTGACCGTGCCGTCCTTGGCTTTGAGAAATCCCAACAGGCAGCCGTTGGAACCGTCTCTCAAGTGATGGCAGCGCGCTTTTATTGTGTCGCCCGGTTTCACGTAATCGCGCGTGACCCCGATCTTTTCGAGCTGTGTGCGGCCCGTCGCTTCCAACGCCCACACCTGGGGCTCGCCGCCCTTGGGGTCCTTGACTTCCAGGTAGATCCAGGAATGCGGCACCACCAGGTGCACTTCCTTGACTACCCCCTCGATATCCATGAACGTATCTTCGTATTGGCCGTGTGAGTGATGCGCCCAGATCGGGAAGGCGACACCCGCCACACAAAGTGCTGCCACACCAAGAGCCCTACGTTTCATTGCTTGTCTCCTTCCTGTTTGCCTGGTACCGATGCGCCCGGAGCGTCAATCCGGCCCTGGCCGGGCCGGCGTGTCCGATCCAAACGCGAAGGCGGCGGGTAGCTGTTGTTGTAGTAAGTCGTATAGCGCAACCCAATGCCATTCTCGTCCAGCCATCCCAGCGATTGCTGAAATAACGCCGGTTCCGGGTAACCTCGCGGCACGGTTCCTTCGCTGATGTACAGCTTGTTCTGGTGCATGAAGATTCCAACAAAGGTCCGCGATTTGTCGGGGTTGGTCAGCTGCATTTGACGGCCTTCCACCATATCCACGGCAGCCCACACGAACGTCGTCACCTTGGCATCGCGTTTCAATATCTGCCAGGTCGCCCAGTCGATGGCGCCCCGGATGTCTGACTTCCAATGTCCCTCGTCTCCGGGACCGCCGAGGCACGGTTCGGCGCCGGCGGGGCAGGATTTGGCTTTCTCGGTGAGGATTCGCTGGGCCTGGGTGTAATCGACGGCCGTTACCGAATACCGGCTCTGTCCTTGTTCCGCGCTATAGATGCGCGCCGGCAGATTGGCTTCGTGTTGAGACAGGTACGTGGTCTCGGTGACCTTGGGCTGGGTCGGAAAGAGGCACGTGAAGCGATCCTCCCGGCTGGCGAATTCCACCCATTCCTGGGCGAACAGTGGCGCTGCAACGAAGAGCGCTACGGCCATGGAAATCTGTGGCGTCAGGCGCATGTTATTTCACCTCCGGCGAGATTTGACAGCGAGTGGCTCCGCTTCCTTCGGTGCCGCCCTTGTCGCGGTACACTTTGTGGCAATTCGCACAGGCATCGTTCAATTTCTCGCTGACCTCGACGAAGGCATCATAGTTCCTCGCCTTGGACGTCGCGTACGCGAGTTTTCCGACTTCGACCAATCCGGCAACATATTGCTTCCAATCGGCGCGATCGACCGGAACCGGTTTGCCGTTTTGACAACGCCGCCCAGGCGTCAAAAGCAGTGGCGCCGTCTCTGTGATGGCCACGGCAGCCTGGTCGATGGCCAGCCATCCCGGGTATACCGTGGACCCCCATTCGACATAATCGAAAGGCGCCGCGCCCGGCTGCTTCTTCGGCTGAGTGCCGGGATCCTTGAGTTGCACATTAAAGATAATGTTTGCGTTTGGAAATGCAATCGCTCTCATCAACTCCGCGAGGTTCCCTTGCGGCGGTGGCAGCGACGGGCCGGATTTCACCGCGGCGGAAACCGGCGTGCTCTTCGCGGCGGGAAACGTGATCCGCTGAAGCTCCGCTTCGCTCAGCGCGGCCGCTCCCGCCGGGAACTTGCCTGTCTGAAGAATGGAAGCCGCCAAATCCGTCGATTGGCCCTTGGAAAGGCTCCCCGGCAGATTGAACGGCATCGTCTTCTGAATCTTGTCGACGAGATTGGCGAGCGGCTGCGCGCTCCAGTTCGCCAGGAACGCATCTCCCACCAGCGGCGGCCCGCTGGAACCTTCCATCGCATTGCCGTGACAGCTTGCGCACTGCGCCTTGTACAGTTGCTGCCCCCGCGCTGCCTGTTCCGCGGAGTATACGCCCGCTGTAATCGACCGCGGTGGCGCTGCCTGCGCCACGAGCCAGACTGCTCCGAGAAGCATGCAGGCGCCGGCTGCCGCGCCCCGGGCAGTCCGGGACCGGAACCGGCTGCATGGTTTCAGGCGCACCCGTTATCCTCCAGTTCGCGGTGCCAACTGCAGCACCGCAAAATGATGCTCTCAAGAGCATAGACAAACCGAGCGCCGTGTACAACGGTGGGTTCCGCGGGACCGCGGCCTGCTAGCCGACCCGCTTGCTGCTGGCTCGGCGGGACGTCGGCTTGCTTTCGCCCTCGAGATTGTGCGCCACGGCCGCGCGGATGAGATCTTTCAGGGCCGTCTCATTGATCTTCTCGCCTTCGTGGATGTCGATGGCGCGGCGGACATTTCCCTCGAGGCTGGAATTGAACAGGCCGGAAGGGTCCTTCAACGCCGCTCCCTTGGCAAACGTCAACTTGACGACGTTCTTGTACGTCTCGGCGGTACAGACGATACCGCCGTGGGAAAAAACCGGCGTGCCGGGATTGGTTGGCTTGACCCACTTCAACTCTTCGACGATCTCCGGGTCGGCCTTGTGTATGATTTCGCGCACTTTCGCGAGCGTCTTTCCGCGCCAGTCCCCCAGTTGCTTGATCCTTTCGTCGATAAAAGCAGAAGCAGATTCCATACAGCTCCCACTCTCGCACATATTTTAGCCGTGCGGGCTTCGAAGACCGTCGCCATCGGATAGCCATGTCACATTCCGAATCCCTATCCCGTCTCACCGGTGAAGAGGAGGAACGACAATGATTAGATGGGCACTTCGGAAAGCGATTGGCAAGTTCGAACGGCAATGGAAATACGACGCCAGTTATATGCGTGACCTCATCGACGTAAGCCCGCGCGCCGCGTGGCTATTTTCCCGCGCTGCTGCGCTCGGACAGTTCCGGCGCGACATTCCCATCGAGCAATGGTTCGCCGCCGGCATTACGGCCGTGCGCCAAGAGGACTGCGGCCCCTGTACCCAATTGGGCGTCGCGATGGCGGAGCGTGCCGGCGTCAATCCCGCGGTGATACGAGCGGTGCTTGCCGACAATCCCGAGGCCATGCCGCCGGACGTCCGGCTGGTATGGAAATTCACCCGCGCCACGCTCGCCCACGATGTCGCTGCGGATGAGTATCGCGACGAGATCGTGAAGCGCTGGGGACGCGGCGCCCTGGTCAGTCTGGCATTTGCCATTACCGCTTCGCGCATCTATCCAACCGTCAAGTACGCACTGGGTCACGGCAAGGCCTGCATGCGCATCGTCGTTGACGGCAGGCCCGTGCTTCTGGACCACGGCCGGGTTCCGGCGCCTGCGGATGTGGCGGTGCACACGCCGTGAGCTCCGCGGGCGCAATGTCGAATCCCGCCGCCAGCTTCGAGCCGCACCGCCGGCGCCTGCTCGGCCTCGCCTACCGCATGCTCGGGTCGATGGCAGACGCCGAGGACGCGGTGCAGGAGACCTACTTGCGCTGGCACGGGGCGAACCGCGACAAAGTGTCGGACCCGAGGGCATTTCTTATGACCACGACGGCGCGAATCTGTCTCGATATGCTGACGTCGGCGCGCGCGCGGCGCGAGGAGTACGTCGGTCCCTGGCTGCCCGAGCCGGTTGTCGACACGGCGGCGCTCGCGCCCGACAGCCACACGGAGTTGGCCGAGGATTTGTCCATAGCGCTGCTCTTGACGCTCGAACGGTTGTCGCCGCTCGAGCGCGCGGCCTTCCTGCTCCACGACGTGTTCGATTTCTCGTTCACCGAAGTGGCCGCGACCCTGGAACGAAGCGAGGCGGCATGCCGCCAGCTTGCCGCGCGGGCCCGCGAGCACGTGCGCGAAGTACGGCCGCGCGGTGCCACAGCGCCGCCCGCGCATTCGGGCGAGATCGACGCGAAGCATGAGCAACTCCTGTCCGCATTCGTGGCGGCGACGCGCTCGGGCGATCTCCACGCGCTCACGAACCTGCTCGCAAACGATGTGCGCGTTGTAACGGATGGCGGCGGCAAGGCGGCGGCAGCGCTGAACGTACTCGAGGGCGCCGATCGCGCGTCGCGGTTCCTGGTTGGCGCCGCGCGCAAAGGCTGGCGCGAGGACTTCACACTGCGCTTCGCGGCCATTAACGGCCTGCCCGGGATCATTGTGGACGGACCCGAAGGCCCCGTGCAGACCACGGCGTTCGAAATCGAGGGTGGCGTCATTCGAGCGGTATACGCGGTCCGCAATCCCGACAAGTTGCGGCATCTGGCAGCGGGCTGATTGCCTGCCCCATCAAGCTCAGGTGGGGCAGGCGCTTTCGCCCGCCGCCTTCATCAAGCCCTCGCCACCGTAGCCAGCCGCTGCCGCCAGAAGAAGTACGAAAGCCCCCAGAGGACGCCTGTGCCCGCCGCCCAGCCCCACGCCGCCACGCCGTCGTCCACCGCGAAGTGAGCGATGAGCGCCGACGCAAGATTGATCGCGAAGCCGGCGTAGGCCCATTCTTTGAGCCGCGCCGGCACCGGCGCCAGCAGGAGCACGACGCCGATGAACTTCGCCCACGAGAGTTCCAGGCGGAAAAAGTACGCGGGGAAGCCGAGATGAGTGAACGCCTCCGCCACCTGCGGCAGGCGCAATTCGGCATACGCCGTGAAGCTCATCTGCAGGCAGAAGAGCGCGGTGACCATCCAAAAGACGGTGCTCTGAAAGTGGGGGTTGGTTTTAGCCGCGACGAGCGCCGGCCTCTGCATTGTCGTTTCCATGAGTTCTTCCTCCAATTTGTTCAAGATTTCGGGGCATCGGGTTGGCCAGCCGGAGCGTCAACCCCGAACTGCTTGGCGTACTCCGCGGTCAACCGCTGCCAGCCGCTGAACTTCATCGCGTCGGCGCCGGCGATGCGCCCGATCGGATCGCCCGCGAGGAGCCGATCCAGAACGTCGAATGAGATGTGCCAGCCCGCCGCGCCCCACGAAATGAAGCGGCGATCGATCATGTGCCACAAGGTCAGGCGCGTGCCTCCGCCAATAGCTTCGAGCTCCCACCGGATGTCGCCGTACTCCAGCAGCCTGGGAGCCTCGGCTCGCGTCACGGTGGTCTCGATCGGCCTGCCCGTTCCCACCCAGGTAAGAGTCACCGTGGCGCCGACCGTACCCAGGCTCCCATCGGCTACGAAGGGCGCCCACTCGCGCAGATGCGCCGGGTCGGTAAGCGCCAGCCAGACTTTTTCCGGTGAATGGCGCAGCTCTCGGATGAGGATCAGCGTCCACTTCTCTCCCTCCCTTCGTACTTGCGCCCCCCTGGCCGGGCCCGGTGTGTACGGCTCGCGATCAATCATTTTCTTCTCCCTGTCTTCCTTTTCGCGGGTACGGCTTGCATGCGGTCCAGGTGGCGCTTGAGGGCATCCACGTACGCCGGCCAGAACCGGCGGAGCTGCGCCAACGTGCGGAACCGCCGCATGTTTTTACCAGCGAGCCAGTTGAGTGAGCTGAATGAGGTTGCCACAGGTGTCGTTCAGCTTCGCGATGGTCGAGCCGGTCACGTCGGTGGGCGCCATCGTGAACTCAGCGCCGCGGGCCTTGATCCGCTCGTAATCGCCCTTGATGTCGTCGGTGAAAAACATGGCCGCGGGCTGGCCCTGTTGAAAGATTGCCTGCTGATAGGTCTTGGCCGCAGGATTGTTGTTCAGCGCCAGCTGTAACTGAGTGCCGTCCGGCTCCTCGGGCGAGCCCACGGTCAGCCAGCGATAGGGACCCTGACTGAAATCGGTTTTCTTGTCGAAGCCCAGTACCTCCGTATAGAAGCGCAGGGCCTTGTCCTGGTCGTCCACGAATACGCTGGTCAATTTGATTTTCATTTCGTTTCCCCTCCTTTTGTCAGGCTCGCGGCTTGCGCTGCGGCCTTCTCGTGGTCTTCTTTTTTGTTGGTGTGGACTGCTCCATCCGGTCGAGGTGGCGTTCCAGAGCATCCACGTGCGCGGACCAGAACCGGCGGAACGGAGCCAGCCAGGCATCGATCTCCTGAAGCGGTTCCGGCTTCAACCGGTAGAGACGGCGCTGGGCGTCCACCGTCGATTCCACGAAACCGGCTTCGCGCAGCACGCGCAGGTGCTTGGACACGGCCGGCTGCGGCATCCGAAGCTGGCGCTCGATTTCTCCCACCGACTGTTGGGACGAGACCAGCAGGTTCAAGATCGCGCGGCGGTTCGGCTCCGCAATGACTTCGAATACG
>DASXAK010000165.1:0-25378 GCA_036406715.1 Bryobacteraceae bacterium
CCTCGCCTATCTTGCCGGAATCACTTGGTTCGGCGCCCGCTTCCGCCGCAATCAAAAGAGCCTCCGCGACTACCTGCTGGGCGGCCGGAATGCACCGTGGTGGGCGATTAGCCTTTCGATAGTCTCAGCCGAAACCAGTACCCTGACTATCGTCGGCACTCCGGCTCTGTCCTTCAGCGGCGACCTCGGGTTCCTGCAACTGGTCTTCGGCTACCTTCTGGCGCGGATCGTCATTTCCACCGTGCTGCTGCCGCACTATTTTCGCGGCGAGTTGTTTACCGCGTATGAGTTGATGCGCCGGCGCTTCGGCGAGCGCGTGCGCAAGCTCTCCGCCTCCATCTTCCTCGTTACGCGGGCCCTGGCGGAAGGCGTCCGAGTATTTGCGATCTCGCTGGTGGTTTCGATCGTCCTTGGCACCGGCGAACTCTGGTCCATCATTTTGATCGTCTTTCTCACGCTGATTTACACATTTGAAGGAGGCATGACGGCGGTCATCTGGACCGACGTCGTTCAGATGAGCCTCTACGTCCTGGGCGCCGCGGTGAGCTTTTTTGTGATCTTGGCGCATATTCCGGGTGGATGGTCGCACGTGGTCGCCGTGGCGGGGCCGGTTGGAAAATTCCACGTATTCGACTTCCATTTCGCTCCGACTTCCGCCTTCTTCGCTCGCAGCTACACGTTCTGGGCAGGGCTCGCGGGCGGCTGTTTTCTCACTACCGCCAGTCACGGGACCGATCAACTGATGGTTCAGCGACTGCTGAGCGCGCGCGACGAGGCGCAAAGCCGGCTGGCGCTGCTCTCGAGTTGGTTTGTGATCTTCCTGCAATTCAGCCTTTTTCTGCTGATCGGCGTGCTTTTGTTTGTCTACTACCACGATGCCGGCGTTCCCGCACCCTCCCAGACCGATCGCATCTATCCGCAGTTTCTCTGGAGCAATCTGCCGCCCGGCGTCGCCGGTCTGACGATCGCGGCAATCCTGGCGGCCGCCATGGCCAATCTGAGCGCGGCATTGAACTCGCTCGCGTCGACCACAGTGGTGGATTTTTTCCGTGCCCGGGCCAGCGGATCCGGAGACGCCGGGTCGCTGCGGCTGGCGCGCGGGTCCACCGTGTTGTGGGGCCTCGTGCTGCTGGGCATCGGGATCATGGCCCGCCATTGGGGGTCGGTACTCGAGGCGGGCCTGACCATCGCCTCAATTCCCTCGGGTGCTCTGCTAGGCGTCTTCCTGCTCGGCGTACTCACGCGGAAACCGCGGGAGGGGGCAGCCATCGTGGGGGTCGCCGCCGGGCTGGCCGCTGTCCTTTATGTCCGGTTCCGAACGCCGGTTGCCTTTACCTGGTATGTGCTCATCGGGACCACCGTCACTTTCTGCGTGGGTTGGGTTGCGTCGCTCGTCCAAGGCCAGCCCAGAACCGAACTGGAACATGCAAACCACCGAGCTGAAGCGTGATCTCGGGACCGCCCCGGCGATCTCGATTGTCGTAGGGACCGTCATCGGAAGCGGGATCTTCCTGGTCCCTACGACTATGATCCAGCGGGTTGGCTCCGTCCGGATGGTCTTCGCCGTCTGGATCGTGGGCGGGCTGCTCTCCCTGGCCGGCGCCCTGAGCTATGCCGAACTCGCGGCGGCCCTGCCAGAGGCTGGCGGCGAATACGTTTATTTGCGGGAAGCTTATGGCCCGCTATGGGGTTTTTTGTATAGCTGGACACAAATGTGGGTGGCCAAAAGCGGATCAATTGCTACTCTCGCGACGGGCTTTTTCTTATATCTCGGGAATTTCCTTCCCCAGATGGACACCGTTTTCTATTCCGTGCCTT
The DNA here is from genome assembly GCA_036406715.1 of Bryobacteraceae bacterium. Taxonomy (GTDB): domain Bacteria; phylum Acidobacteriota; class Terriglobia; order Bryobacterales; family Bryobacteraceae; genus PSRJ01. The sequence goes on from DASXAK010000165.1 coordinate 1,819, forward strand.
TGCCGCTCGGCCCCAAAGGCGGACCTCTCGAGTTCCGCTACGGCCAGTTGTTTGCGATCGCTCTGATCCTGGGGCTCGCCTGGCTGAATTATTACGGAGTCAAGCTGGGCGGCGAAGTACAGACAGCGGTTACCGGAATCAAAGTCGCGCTCATCGGGCTGATCATCCTGGCGGGTTTGCTCTTGGGACAGCCGCACGCCCCCGCAGCCAGCGTGCTGGCGCCCGCTACTTTCGCTGGGTTCATCGCTGCCCTGGTTGCCGCGCTGTGGGCGTACGACGGCTGGAACAACGTAAGCATGGTCGCCTCGGAAATCCGCGAACCGCAGCGCAACCTGCCGCGCGCGTTGATCGGCGGCACCATCGCTGTGATTGTGATCTATCTTTTGGCTAATGCCGGATATTTCCGGATATTGAGTCCGTCGCAGGTCGCGGGAAGTGAACGGGTGGCGGCTGATATGATCGCCCGCATTTTCGGGGGTTCCGGCGCCAACGCGGTTTCCATCGCCGCCATGATCAGCATTTTCGCGGCTCTGAATGGATCCATCCTATCCGGCTCCCGTGTGCCGTACGCCGCTGCCCGGGAAGGCTACTTTTTTGCTCCGGTGGGCAGAGTCAATCCGATCCATCGCACCCCCGGTGTTTCGATTGTCCTCCTCAGTCTGTGGTCCTGCCTGCTTGTACTGTCGGGCAAGTACGATGACTTGTTCAATCTGGTCATTTTCGCGAGTTGGATTCTTTATGGGATGACAGCGGCGTCGGTGCTCGTTCTCCGTGCCAAGAGACCCGATATGCCCCGGCCTTACCGGACCGTCGGCTACCCGGCTGTCCCCTTATTGTTTGTACTGGCCGCGGTCGTTTTGCTCGTTTCCACCCTCATTGACCGCCCCCGCGAATCTTTGCTGGGAATCGCGCTTATGGTCGTCGGATTGCCTTTTTATTTACACTGGAAAAAGAAGTGAATTTCCTGAACTGTCCGCCTCCGTACTATACAGGCCAACAGTACTTCAAGTGTTTAGAAACATAAAGTCGAATGAAAATGCCGCTTGAAAATTCTTTGCCTTTGGAGTAAAAAGGCAGATGTATAATGAAATCATAAATAGCTGAAAGCGTATTTGTGGTTTTTTCCCGGCTCTCGCGGAAGCGTTGTCCGTGCGTGCCGGCTGGAGGATGAGGAGCATGGACGTATCGAAAATTCTCTCTGAGTTGAGAGAAGAACGGGTGCAGATCGAGGAAGCGATTCTCAGCCTCGAGCGGCTGGCGCGCGGCCGCGGGAAGCGGCGGGGACGACCGCCGGCCTGGATGTCAGAGATTACGACCAAACGCCGCGGCCGTCCGCCAGGAAGCAAGAACAAAGTGGCTGCGGCTCCCGCCGCCTCTACCAAAGACGCTGCGGTGGCCTGAGCGCGGCCGCGCCGCTAGAACGTCTGCGGCGCTTGACCTAACGTTACCGGGACTCTTACGTTTCGGCCGTTCCGGTAGACGGTCAGATTCAGCGTCTCTCCGGCGCGTTTGCGATTCAACACGCGGGCCAGTTGATCGCTGCCTTCGACCGGCTGTCCTTCAATTCCCACAATCAAGTCTCCGCCGACTCCGAGCGGATAGTTACCCGCGAGCACGGTCCGCCGTGGTCCGCGTAAGCCCGCGTCTTCGGCAGCCGAGCCCCGCTCCACGCTCTGGATCAGCAACCCGCCGGATGAAGGCAGATCCAGCATCTCGGCCAGATCGCCCGATATGTAAACGGTGGTGATTCCCAGAGACGGCCGTGTGACGTGGCCGCTTCGCTGGAACTCGTCCAGCATGGCTTTGGCCCGGTTGATGGGCATCGCGAAGCCGAGGCCAATGTTGCCCTGCTGGCCGTAGATGGCGGTGTTGATCCCGATCACGTTGCCGTGCGAATCGAGCAGCGGTCCGCCGCTGTTACCCGGGTTGATGGCGGCGTCCGTTTGGATTAATCCTTCGAGCTTCTCGCCTTCTTCCGCTTCCAGGCTGCGGCCGAGCGAGCTGACAATGCCGGTGGTCAGCGTCCCCTCCAAGCCGAACGGGTTGCCGATGGCGAGTACTTTCTGCCCCACGACCAGAGAGTCGGAATCCCCTAAATGGAGGAACGGCAGTTTGTGTCCGGCATCGATTTTGACCAGGGCCAGATCGTTACGCGGATCGCGCCCCAGAATCCTCGCCTTGTAGACCTTTTTGTCCGCCAGCCGCACCGTCAATTGTGCCGTGCCGCTAATGACGTGGTAATTGGTGAGAATTTCGCCGGTTTCTTTGAGGATGAATCCCGATCCGATTCCGCGTTCCGGGACTAATTGGAAGAACCAGCCCTCCCGGTACACAATCGACGTGATGTTGACCGTCGCGTCGCGCGACGTTCGATAGATATCGATATTGTTCTGCTCGTCATTCGAGAAGCTGGGCCCGGCAGCGGCGGCCGGCTCCGTCCACATCCGGTCCACCGGGTGGCCGGGCTGGAGAAGACGCCCAACGTCCCAATGCGCCACCGAAGTCAGGTAAACGAATCCGGCCACCAACAGGGTGGCCCCCAGCAAGGGTCGCAGCACTTTCATATTTGAATTCTCCGCAATGCCTCGTAGACCGTCCGCGTTTGCCGCAGGGTCTCCTCCTTGGCGCCTGAAGTATCTATGACGAAATCAGCGAACTTTTGTTTCTCCGCCAGCGGCATCTGCCGGCTGAGGCGCGCCCGGACTTCCGTCTCTTCAAGGTGATCGCGGTGCATCGCCCGAGCCACCTGCTGTTCCTCTGTACAGGTTACCAGGATCAACCGGTCGAAGCGCTTATAGCTGCCGGTCTCGATCAGAATGGCCGCCTCCACCACGGCAATGCCATTCGGTTCGCGGCGGGAAAATTCGTCCATCATCTGCTCTTCCCGTTGGATGACAGCCGGGTGAACCCAGCCATTGAGCCGCGCCAGCGCCTGGGGATCGCTGAAAACGCGAGCCGCGAGTTGACGCCGATCGATCCGGCCATCGGCGCTCAGAATTTCCTGCCCAAACTCCCGCACAACCGGTTCGAATGCCGCGCCACCGGGCGCCAGCACTTCGTGTCCCAAATCGTCGGCCCGAATTAGGAAACAGCCACAGCCGGCAAGCGCCTCACCGACAAAACTCTTGCCGCTCGCCAGGCCGCCTGTCAACCCAACCTTTAACATACCCCCAGGCGGCGTTCGGCGGATTCCACCGTATTGACCATCAGCATGGCGATGGTCAGCGGCCCGACACCGCCCGGAACAGGCGTATACGCGCTGGACTTTTGTGCCACATCCAGCGGATTGGCGTCGCCGACGATGACGCTCCCTTTCTTATCGAATGCGGCAAGCTTTTCCTCAGAATTCCGGAAAATCCGGGCCACGTCTTCCCGGTTCTCCAGCCGGTTAATTCCCACGTCGATTACGGTGGCGCCCGGCTTGATATATTCCGCGGTGAGCAACGCAGGCCGCCCAATCGCCGCAATCAGGATATCGCCTTCACGGCAAGTTGCCGGCAGATCGGCCGTCTTGGAATGGCAGATCGTGACCGTGGCATTTTCGTGCATCAGAAGCAGGGCGGTCGGCTTGCCGACAATATCGCTGCGCCCGACCACCACCGCGCGTTTCCCGGCAATTGGAATTTGGTAGCGTTTGAGTAACTCGATAATTCCCGCCGGGGTACACGCGCGCGGCGCAGGCAGGCCCGCCACCAGGCAGCCGACATTGTACGGGTGAAAGCCGTCGACGTCCTTATCCGGCGAAACCGCCAGCAGGATACGCTTCGTGTCTACTTGTTTCGGAAGCGGCAACTGGACCAGAATGCCGTCGACATCGCTGCGCGCGTTCAATTGGTGGATAATCGCGAGTAAGTCCTCGGTGGTAATCGAATCCGGCGGCGTCAGCGTTTCCGAACACATCCCGAGTTCCTGGGAGGTTTTCATTTTGCTGCGAACGTAGATCTCGGAAGCCGGGTTGTTGCCGACCAGCAACACCGCCAATCCCGGGGCCCGGTGTCGAGCGGCCAGCCGCGCCACGCGCGGCTTCAGCTCTTCTTTGATTGTGTCGCGCACACGACTGCCATCGATGATTTGGGCCATTCCGTCAATAATAGCGTGTCGTGGGGCAGGTCTCCGGCCTGCCCCACTTAGGGCGCTAGGAGTTGCTGTCGCTGTTGCGCCGGCAACTGATCCCACAAAGCTGTGAAGGCGGCGTTGGTCCAACCGAACCCGGCTTCGTTCGTTCGATAGCCGAATTGAATCTCTCCCTGTAACTCGGCGGTCCGGTGGACCACGTCATATTTCTCGACAATGCGCCCGGTCTTCCGGTACTGATCGAGAACCAGCGAGAGAAATTCGTTGGAAATGCGGTTGGCCTCCCGGTTGTAGCCATAGCGCCGCAGTCCTTCGACCGCGATCAGCTCGAGCGGCGCCCAGCCGAACGGGGCATCCCATTGGCTCCCGCTCTGGTTGGTGCTGGTCTGCAAGCCTCCCGGCCGCTCGAATAGCGGCAATGATCGGACCAGCCGAGCCGCTTGCGCGTCCGTCGCGATGCCCGCCCACATCGGGTAAAACGTCGTGAGGAACGGATACTTACGGCGGCTGCGGTGCATGAAGTCGTAATCTTCATACAGGCCATCGCGCTCGTCCCACATCAAGCGGTTGATGGCGGCCGCCCGCTCCTTTGCCCGCCTGCGCCAATCGGCAGCCTTGGCCGGCTGCCCTACGTTCTCAAGGATCTCGGCCGTCTGCGTTTCCATCCGGTAGAGCAGCGAGTTCAGGCAGACGGGGTCGTAATGGATGATATCCAGGTTGAACGGGCCGAAGCGGTTCGACGGATCGAATCCGGATTCGCGCATCGCACGGTCACCCTTGTAGAAGAGGCTGGTGAGCTGGTCGCGTTGCGCATCGTAGTATTGGGTGGCATCGTAGTCGGTGACGCGGTGCGTGCGTAAATATTCCTTGGCTAGTTCGTAGTGCGTGCGGCCTTGCGCATCGCGCTCGGCGGCCACCACTTCGGGCGCGGGCCCGTCGCCCGTATCGTAATAACGCGAGAGGCCGGTCTCGGGCGTGAGGTGAGGCTCGCTGGTCCAGTAGCGGTAATACGCTTCAATCGCCGGAACCGCATCGGCCAGCCATTTGCGATCGCCGGTTCGCACATAAACGGCGAGCAGCATTTCCGTCAGGAAGGGAGGCTGCGAGCGCGTCAAGTAATATGTCCGGTTGGCGTTGAGGATCTTGCCGTAATTGCGAATCTCGTACAGAAAGTTCTCCGCCATGCCGTCCGCCAGCGTATCGAGATGATCGCGCAGCAGCCCGAGCTGGATGAAGTAACTGTCCCACCCGTACATTTCGTTGAATCGCCCGCCCGGCACGACGTAGGGCTGCGGTAGATAAAGCAGGCCCTGGTCCCGGAGCTGCGTGGTATCGCGCGGCAGGACGCGCAGCTCGAGCGTCTTCCAGTCCGCGGCAGAGAGCTCGCCGCGCAGCCGGCCCTCGATCGTGCGCAGATCGGCGCCCGGCGAAACGTACACCGGCCAACGGCCGTCCGCCGCGGGATGAAACTTGGGATCGGGAGCGGCCTTGACGAGAGTCCGGTTCGATCGGGTGAGTACGGTCCACGTCTCGCGGATGTAATCGAGGATCGGCTCGGGCCGCTGCCGTTGCGCCGTCGCCGCCAGCGCCAACAGCAGGAGCCAAAGAATACCGGCGCGCTTTGTTGTCACTACGGCCAATGTGCCACATTCGGACGAGTTGCTTCCGGACGGGACGTGCGAATACGTACTGGGCGCGCGCTATTCTTTCAGTCCTCGCTGCCAGAGCGCGCACAGCGCTGTGTTGTAGAGCGCCAGCGCGGTCGTGACCTGCCCCAGGTGATTGTCGTGTGTGGAAAGGTACGCAGCGCGGTCCGCCACGTCCGGATGCAGGTTTCCCTCGGTCGAACAATCGATGAGAACCGATCCCGGCTTGACGTCGCGCACAAGGTCGTCCTCGGACTGCGCCGGGAACGCCGTCACCACGATATCGGCGGTCGCGAGATAGGCCTTGCGGTCCTCAAGGCGAGTTTGGGGATGCACCATCACGGCGGTGGCCCCGATGCGCATCAGCATGCTTTGAAGCGGAATGCCGATGCGCGGCGAGCTGTTGAAGATCACGGCCGTGGGGCCCTTTTGGCGGGCATCTCGCGGAAACAGGTTCTTGATTTCGCCATGCTGGTGGAGCAGCGTCAGGATGGCCTTGGCGGTGCAGGGCACCACGCCCTCGTATTTTTCTTCTTCGTCCACCGTTTTGATGTTCAGCGCCATGCGGCCGGTGTTCTCGACGGTAAGCCCTTCGATGTCCTTTTCCGGCCGCACCCGCCGAAGAAAATAGTCTTCGGTTTTGCCGAACGGCGCAGGAAAGAAGATAAACGTTCCGTAAATCTTGTCGTGGACCTGTGCGCCCATCAGCAGAAGTTCGAGCGCGTCGGCGCTCTGCGCTTCTTCGATCCGGAAGTCCAATCCGTGCTGGCGGAACTTTTTCCCCATGTAGCTGGCGTAGCGGCGGCACCCGCGGTCCACCTCCACATCGGGCAGACGCGGAAGAAAGGCCGCAACCCGGATCTCGCCCCGATCGACCCCGGTCCTTTCGACTTGCGCCAGCTTGCGCTCGGCTTGTGTAAACACTTCTTCCGCCGCCGCGATGCAATCTAACCGCTTCTTCGCGGGCACGTCGCGGGTCCAGCGCATGTCTGGGGCAAACGGGCTCTTGGGGGGCGTAACGGGCGCTTCCAGTATGTCCATATCCTCAAATTGATTATCGCCCGTCGACGAGGAGGACGGAAGATCGCTCAGGTAGATGCGCTTGGCAGGCCGGAGGCCTGCGCTACGGCTCAGATCGAGCGCACCGGCATGGCGACGATATCCGCAATCTCCATTGCTTCTTTGACGATGAATGGCTCGCCGTAGCGGACGCCGATCAGGTTGCCGTAGAATCGCGCGATCGCGCCGAGGCGTTCGCGGATTTCCTCCTCGTTGGGAAATAAGCCGCTGGCATCCGCACTGCCATATTGTGAGCTGTAGCTGAGCAGCGCCGCCATCCTCCGCTCGAATTGCGCGCTGATGTCCACCACGAAGGACGGCTTGATATTCGTGTACAAACCCGAGTAGAGAATTTTGAAAGGACGGTGCGGTTCCGAATACTCGTCGAGCTTCTTGAGACCCGCGAGAAAGCACGCTTCATAGCCCATCTCGCACGCCCGGTAGTGGTCCGGATGACGGCCTTCCCAATACGGCAGGATAACCACTCGGGGCTTCAGCTCGCGGATCTTCACCGCGAGCGTCATACGCGCCGAGATGTTATTCTCCAGGCGCGCGTCCGGCATCCGCAGATTGCCGCGCCATTCAAGCCGCAAGTGCTTGCCGGCGGCGTCCGATTCGGCGATGCGCTCTTCCGGAGTGCCGCGTGTGCCCATGTCGCCGGCGGTCAGATCGAGAACGCCGGTGCGGTATCCGGCCTCCGCCATGCGAATGAGAGTACCGCCGCAGGTCTGCTCTACATCGTCGGGATGCGCGGCGATCGCGAGGACGTCGAGGGCCATCTACCAGTACAAATCCTTCCGGCGCCGGTACGGCTCATGAGTTCCCAACAGATAGATCAGACCGATACCGGCCACAAATCCGCCGACATGCGCAAAAAACGCAGTTCCGCCCTGGGCGGTGGGCGCCGCGAGGCTTCCCAGTCCGCTGACGAACTGGATTCCGAACCAGTAGATCAGCATCACCCACGCCGGGACATCGAGCGTGGTGATGAAGATATAAAAGATTAGCGTGTAGATGCGCGAGCTGGGAAACTTTACCATGTACGCGCCCATCACGCCGGCGATAGCGCCGCTCGCACCGACCATCGGTACTCGCGAATCCAGACTCAGGTAGGTCTGAGTCAGCGCGGCGGCGATACCGCAAAGCAGATAAAACAATACAAACTTGCCGTGTCCGAGGATGTCTTCGATGTTGTCGCCGAAAATCCACAGGAACCACATATTGCCGAGTACGTGCATCCAGCCGCCGTGCATAAACATTGAGGTAAACACATTCGCCCAGCGGAAATGATCGGGCACCAGGCCGTAGGTGAAGATCAGCGCGTTTTGAGAATACCCATCGAGCGAAAACTCAAACAGGAAGACCAGAATATTGACGACGATCAACACAACCGTGACGACGGGCTTCGAGTAACTCGGCTGTGTGTCGCGTATCGGGAACATTTACTCGATCGGGCACGCCTGAACGGTGCGCGAGGCGAAATCGGAATGGCTGCGCCGCTCGCCGTGGGCCATCAATGTGCGAGCTGACTCCAGGCCGGCAATGCCGCCGCGGGCTCCGATCGCGGTGCAGTTGAGCGCCGCCATCGCGTTCGAAAATTCCAGAGCCTCGGTCAAAGGCATTCCTTGCAGAACAGCATAACAGAACGCCCCGTGAAACACGTCACCGGCGCCGGTGGTGTCGACACAATTGACAACGAATGCCGGCGAGTAGACATACCTTCCGTTCTCGCGCGCCAAGGCGCCGTGAGTTCCGAGCGTCATGGCTGCCACCCGCATGCCGTAGCGTTCTTGAATCCGTTCCAGCGCCCGGAACGGATCGCGCTCGCCGGTAAACGCCGTGGGAAACTCGGAGCTGCTCACGAGATAATCGGTATTCGGGAGCACACGGTCAAACCCGGCGTAGATCGTATCGACATCGACGACCACGGGAATGCCGCGCTCGCGGGCGATTTCCGCCGCGCGCGCCACGGCCGCCGTGTCATGGCCGTCAATCAGCAGCAGGCGGCCTCTGCCGATTTGGGCTGCGTCCACCTGTTCGGGGAGTATTTGCAGGCAGTCCTCGCGCCGCCAGAAGATTGTGCGTTCGCCGGTCGAGCTGTCGATGACGATGTACGCCGATTGATTTGGGCAGCCCACGCGCACGTGAACGTGCTCGAGGTCGATGCCGGAGCCGCGCAGACTTTCCATCTGGATGCGACCGCGCTCGTCATCGCCCACGGTTCCGATATACTTCACACGCAACCCCAGCCGCGCGCAGGCCACCAGCGCGCTCGCCACCTGGCCGCCGGGGCTGAGCACCTCTTCGGCAATCCTCACCTTTCCGGCGTACGCGGGAAACTTCGGGACCATCAGAAGCGTGTCGGTAGCGTTGAGCCCGACGCCGACCACATCGAAATCAGGCATCGTGGTGCACCGCAATGGCGCCGCGCTGCGCACGCTCGCGGAGCTCGCCGATGTTGAGGCCTGTGAGCGCCGTGGCCAGAGCCCCGCCGATCAGCAGCGGCAGCGTCAGGGCGAAGAACATCACGAACGAGAACGTCTTGGCCGCGTCGCGCTCCACGTCGAACAGCCGCAACGCCAGCACGCACGCGACTTGAAACAGACCTACGTTGCCGGGCGCATTCGGCACCACCGTAGCGAAGCGCACGATCGCCAGCACGCCTCCGGCCACCCAAAACGAGAGATCGAATCCGTAAGCGTTCATCAAGGCCCAGACCGAAACCACCTGCAACGCCAGGTACAAGCCGCTGATCAGGATGGTGAACCCGATAGTCCGCCGGTTGCCCATCAGATGCAGGCCTTCGACGATGTGCCGCAGCGTGGCGGCCCATTTGCTCTCGCGAATGACGAAGTGAACGTGCTGCTTGTGATAGATCACCCAGATCAAGACGCCGGCTCCGACCAGCAGCAGGATCCCGATGAGCTGCACCAGGATGATCAGATCCCTCGGAATGCGGCGCACGAATCCGGCGGTCACCAGGAACGCGGCAAGCATCCAGAAACCGTCGATGAGGCGCTCAACCCCCGCCGAGGCGAAGCTCAGTGAAATCCGGAAATCGTTCCAATGCGCCAGCAGATAGCACCGGATCAGTTCACCGACTCGCAGCGGAAGCACTTCATTGGCGAACAATCCGATGTAGATCGCCTGCACGGTGCGCCAGAATCTCAACCGGACGACGGGGCCGAGCAGCGTGTTCCATCGCCAGCCGTGCACGACATAAACGGAAAGATCGGCCGCCGCTGCCAGCGCCACCCATTTCCAATCAAGCGTGCGGATCGCCGAAGCGAGTTCGCGGATGTTGTAGTTGTGGAGCACCCAGGCCAGACAGACCGCGGAAACCGCATAGCCGAGGACCTGCGGGAACCACGAAGGCATCCACCGGCGGAACGCGTCGAGGAAGTTCCTCATAGGCGTTTACACCCGCCCTGCACTAAGACTGGCGCGTGAAAGACTCAACAGCCTTATGATAACGTCAGTAGCGCGGGGCTGACCTCGCGAAACCCTCTGACATGGAAATCATTGCATGAAGCCACTCCGCCGTGTCGCCGTGCTCGGCGCCGGGACGATGGGCGCGCGTATCGCCGGCCACCTCGCCAACGCGGGCTTTCCTGTTGACCTGCTCGATATCGTCATTCCCGGCCAGCCGAACCGGAACGCCGCCGCGCTCAATGGCCTCGAGAGCGGCGCCAAACAAAGGCCCGCTGCGTTTTTCACGGCCGGCGTCCGCGCGTTGATCACGCCCGGAAATTTCGAAGACGATCTGGGCCGGCTGAGCGCCTGCGACTGGATCATTGAAGCGGTCACTGAGCAGCTCGAGGTCAAACGCGACCTGCTGGCCAAAGTCGCCGCGGTGCGCACGCCCGGCACGATTTTATCGACGAATACCAGCGGCATTCCGCTGGCCCGCATCTCGGAAGGCTGGGAGCCGGAGCTGCGCCGCCATTTTCTCGGAACGCACTTTTTCAATCCGCCTCGCTATCTCCACCTGGCCGAAATCATTCCTGGCCACGACACCGCGGCCTACGTGCTCGATTCGATCTCTTCGTTCTGCGATATCCATCTGGGTAAAGGAGTCGTGCTCTGCAAGGACACGCCGAATTTCATCGCCAACCGCATCGGCACGTTCTTCGCGGCGACTCTGTTTCGCCTGACGGTAGAAGGCGGCTACACGGTCGAAGAGGTAGATGCGCTCACCGGCTCGCTGATTGGTTTGCCGAATAGCGCGACGTTCCGGCTGGCGGACCTGATCGGGCTCGACGTGTGGGGCCACGTCTTGAACAACCTGCGCACACTGGCGCCGCACGATCCCGGCGTCGACCGCTACGTGGTGCCGGAGTTCATGGCGAAAATGATCGAGCGCGGCTGGCTGGGCGAGAAGCGAAGCCAGGGTTTTTATAAGCGTGTGGGCCCGCAAAAGGAAATTCATGCGATCGATTGGAAGACGCTCGAATACCACCCCGCGCAGAAGCCGAAGTTTCCGTCGGTAGAGGCCGCGCGCAACATCGAAGACCTGGGGCAGCGCGTGCGCACGTTGGTCGCGGGGCAAGACCGGCCGGGGCAGTTTCTGTGGCGGCTCTTCCGCGATCTGTTCATTTATTCCGCGACGATGATTCCGGAAATTTCCGATGGCGTCGTGGAGATCGACCGCGCTATGCGGTGGGGCTATGCGAATAAGTTCGGCCCCTTCGAGATGTGGGACGCGCTGGGAGTACGCGAGACGGTCGGCCGCATGCAGAAGGAAGGTTGTGCGCCGCCGGCCAACGTGGAACGCATGCTGGCTTCCGGAGCCGAGTCGTTCTATCAACCGGCAGACCAAAAGGGCGAGCCCCATACCCGCTTTTTCGATCTGAGCGGCGGCTCGTACCAGCAGTTGGAAGATCGGCCGGGCGTGATCGCGTTGAGCGAGATCCGGCGCGCGCGCGCCGTGGTGAAACAGAATCCGGGAGCCTCGCTGGTCGACCTGCGCGACGGCGTGCTCTGTCTGGAGTTTCACACGAAGATGAACGCGATCGGCGATGACATCATTCAGATGATCGGCGCCGCCATCGAGGAGACCAATCGCAGCTTCGAGGCGCTGGTGATCGCGAACCAGGGCGAGCATTTCAGCGCCGGCGCCAACCTGATGATGGTGCTGCTGGCCGCCCAGGAAGGCGAATGGGACGAACTCGACGCCGCGATCCGGCGGTTTCAGCAGGCCAACATGGCGATTAAATACGCGCCCAAGCCGGTGGTCGCGGCGCCGTTTGGAATGACGCTGGGCGGGGGCTGCGAGATCGTGCTGCATTCGGCGCGCGCGCAGGCTTCCGCGGAAACCTACATCGGGCTGGTGGAGGTCGGGGTCGGCCTGATTCCCGCGGGCGGCGGATGCAAAGAACTGCTCCTGCGTCTGCAGGATGCCAAGGCGGCCTTCGAACGGATCGGCTACGCGAAGGTTTCGACCAGCGCCTCCGATGCGCGTGACCTGGGGCTCTTGCGCCCGCAGGACGGCATCTCGATGAACCCCGAGCGGCTGCTCGCGGATGCGAAGCAGGCAGTGCTGGCGTTGGTGCCTCTCTATGCGCCCGGTGCGCCGCGGCACGACATTCCCGTGGAAGGCGAGGCCGCCTATGCGCTGCTGAAGATGGGCGTCTACCTGGCCCGCGAGGGCGGGTTTATTTCCGACCACGACGCGGTGATCGGCGAGAAGCTCGCGCACGTGCTTTCGGGCGGCCGGCTCACCGGCCGCCAAACCGTTTCGGAGCAGTATCTGCTCGATTTAGAGCGAGAAGCGTTTCTCAGTCTCTGCGGGCAACCCAAAACGCAGGAGCGCATCCAATATATGTTGAAGACGGGGAAACCGTTGCGGAATTGACTGGACTCCGGCCGCTGCCTTGCTACAACTAGAAGCAAACAAAGGCACGGCAACAATGATTTCGGCCGGACTCCGGCCGTTTTGAGGAAATATGCCTGAAGCTGTAATTATCGATTGTTTGCGTACCGCGGTGGGCAAAGCGCCGCGCGGCGCGCTGCGGAATACGCGGCCGGACGATCTGGCGGCCGATGTGATTCGCGAACTGCTGAAGCGTTACCCGCAGGCGGCCGAGGTGGAGGATGTGATCCTCGGGTGCGCCATGCCCGAAGGCGAATCGGGCGGGAACATGGCGCGCCAGGTGCTGTTGCGGGCCGGGCTGCCGGATTCGGTGCCGGGGATGACGATCAACCGGTTTTGCAGTTCGGGGCTGCAGTCGATCGCACTGGCGGCCGATCGTATTCGCGCCGGCGGCGCCGACATTCTGATCGCCGGCGGGAGCGAATCGATGAGCATGATTCCGTTTGGCGGCAATAAGCCCGCCCCCAACCCGTGGTTTGTCGATCATCGGCCGGAGGTCTACATGAGTATGGGGCTGACCGCCGAACGCGTGCAGAAAAAGTACGGTGTTTCGCGCGAGGATGCCGACGCCTTCGCGCTACGCAGCCATCAGAATGCGATTCGGGCGCAGGAGGAAGGCCGGTTCGACGAGGAGATCGTGCCGGTCGAGGTGGAGTCGGTTAGCCCCGGCAAGACCGCGAAGACCGTGTTCCGGCGCGATGAAGGGCCGAGGGCCGACACGAACCTGGAAGCGCTCGCGAAATTGAAACCGGTCTTTCATGCGAACGGCACGGTGACGGCCGGCAACTCGTCCCAGACGAGCGACGGGGCCGCGGCGGCGCTGGTGATGTCGGATACCAAGGCGCGCGAACTCGGGCTCAAACCCAAGGCGCGTTTCGTAAGCTTCGCGTCCGCGGGAGTGCCGCCGGAGATCATGGGGATCGGGCCGGTAGCGGCGATTCCGAAAGCGCTCGAGAAGGGCGGGGTGAAGCTCGATCAGATCGGAGTGATCGAGCTCAACGAGGCGTTTGCGGTGCAGGCCCTGGCCGTGATCCGCGCAGCCGGGCTGGATCCGGACCGTGTGAATCCAAATGGCGGCGCCATTGCGCTGGGGCATCCGCTCGGCTGCACGGGCGCCAAGCTGACGGCCACAGTCCTGCGCGAAATGGCGCGGCGCAATGCCAGCTACGGCATGGTGACGATGTGCGTCGGCGGCGGTCAGGGCGCCGCAGGGATTTTCGAGCGGCTACAGTAAGCGGCGGTATATTTCGGCAAACTGATCGAGCGAAAGTTGCTCGGCGCGCAGGTGGGCCTCCGGCCATGCATCGATCCGCTCTTTTCCGTAAATCTCAGCCAGGTTGTTGCGGATTGTCTTGCGCTTGTGCCGGAAACACAGGCCGATGAATTTGAGGAACGCGGCTGTGTCCGCGATGCCGAGCTCGCGGCGGCACGGTACGAGCGAGACCACAGCCGAATCCACCTTGGGTGGCGGATGAAACGCAGCGGGCTTCACTTCAAAACGCAGACGGACTTCGGCGAACAGCGCGATGTGCACCGTCAGGAATCCGTAAGCAGAGCCCCCCGGTTTCGCGACTAATCGCTCCGCGACCTCCTTCTGGATGAGGAAAACGGCTCGCGGCACATCGAGCGCGGCAACCTTCTCGAGGATGGGCGAAGTGATGTAATACGGCAGATTGCCGGCCACGGGCCCGCGGCCCCATTGGGCGAGATCGGTTTCGAGGACGTCGCCGTGGACAATCTCGAGGCGAGGTTCGTTTCCAAAGCGGACGCGCAGGTGTTCGACCAGGTACGGATCGACTTCGATCGCCACGACGCGGCCGGCGCGTTTCAGCAATTTCTCGGTAAGTGCCCCGCGGCCTGGGCCGATCTCAATGACCAGATCTTCGCGGTCAGGACAAACCACGGCCGCAATGCGCTCAAGGACGGAACCCTTGACGAGAAAATGTTGGCCGAGTTTGGGGCGCGGCACGCGGGAGCGGCGGTCAGCCTCTCACGTGGCGGCGAGCCCGGGCGTGAAAGACGATCGACGCTTTTCCCGACGTAGGCCTTCCGTATTGGGTAGCCGGGGTGAACCACGAAAACAGGATGATGCTCTGCATCTCGGGCGTCAATTGGCCGCGGCTCACGGAATAGTCCGAGACGCGCCCGGTCGCGTCGATGGTCAATTCGAGCACCGTGTCATCGCCGGACACGACGGGAGTGGTGGAGTCCAGCCACGGCTCCGGGGAGTTGCCCGTCCAGAACCACGTCGGCGCGCCATCGCCAGGCAGACTTTCAACCAGGCGTCCTCCCGGCGCAGACGTTGTCCACAATTGCTGGTCATCGGCAAAGTTGTGATGGAAACTCAAATTCGGAACCAGCATGCCGAATAGCAGGAGAGCCGTCAAGATGCCCCCGGCAAACGGCACGGCCAGCGGACGCATTAAATTGTCGAAGAGCAAACTCGTGCTGTCAGCCCAGTGTCGCAAGCGCGCGGAAAAGCTGGCGCGCGCGAGTTGGCGTTCGCGTTCGTGAGAAGCGAGGACACGCAGCCGGATTGCGAGAGCCGCCGGAACGGGCGGATGGTTTAGGCCCTGGAGCGCCGCGCGCACATTTTCGAGCGAATACAGATGCGCGCTGCACGACGGGCACGACTTCAGGTGCGCCGACACCTCCTCCCGCTCCGCGGCCGCCAACCGGCGATCGAGGAACCAAGAGATCCGTTCTTGCACGCGTTCACAACCCATAATTCACTCTGCCGGATTCGGCACCAAGCGCAGGGGACGACTGCGTCTCAATTCTCCTTTAAGTTCTTCCCGCAGGGCTTCCCGGCCCCGCAGAATTCTGGATTTGACCGTACCGAGAGAAATGCCCAGAATTTCGGAGATTTCCTCGTAACTCAAGTCAGTAACGTCGCGCAGCACGACCGCTGAGCGGAAGACCGGATTGATGCGGTCAAGGGCAGCCTCGATGATGTCCGCCTGCTCATGATCAAATGCCACATCGAACGGCGAGCGGCTGCCGTCGGGAATCGTGTCTTTCCAGTCGCGCGCCTCGTTGGCTTCCTGGTCCAGTTCCACTTCACGGCCGCGGTGACGATAGAACCAGCGGCGCGCGTTGTGCGCTTCGTTGACGGTGATGCGATAGATCCAGGTTTTCAGGCTGCTTTGACCGCGGAAGCGGCCGATATTGCGAAAAACTTTCAGGAAGACTTCCTGAACCACATCGCTGGCTTCTGCTTCGTCATTCAGCAGACGCAGGCAGAGTGTGTAGACCGGCTGCTGAAAGCGCGAAAGCAGCTCTTCGTAGGCCTGCTCGGCGCCTTCCCGCAAAGCCGCAATCAGCCGCAGGTCGTCCGCTTGCACGTCAGCGGAGCACTCCGGGTGCAGCTCGAAAATCGCGGTGGCCACAGGCAGCCTCACAAATTCGGTCCGATATCAACCGTATCAGGAAACCGAATCGCTTGCAAAGGAGTAGACCCCGCAGCCCGCAGGAAAGTTCCCGGGCGGCTTGGGCGGCGAAGAAAGTACCGCCGAATCAGCATGTTGGTGTGAGCAACGCGCCAGGAACATTCTTGCGTGATAATGTTTTGCTATGGCCGTGGCGAGCCGCGCACGTCGCAAAGCGAGGAGGGCGATTTTTGTGCCGGGAAGGCTGTTCGGCCTGCTGGCGATCGTGGCTTTCCTGGCGGGGATCGCCGGGGTGGCGGTCCAAGCCCGGTACTCGATCAGTTGGCAGTCTCCGCTGCGAGTGCGCCTGCAATGGCCGGTAGTGGTGACGCCCCGAACGTCGGGGGAGGACACGGCCGAGGCGCAGGCCGATCAGTCGGGGCACAGGTTAACGGCCTACCAGCAGTATGCGTGCAACAAGTTCGGGCCGGCATGCCGGATTGCGCTCGCGGTGCAACGCGCGGAGAATCCGCGAGGGGCCTGTGAGATCTACCACTACAACTCCGACGGAACTCTGGACTGGGGATATTTTCAAATCAATACCGTGCACCTGAAGCGGCCCGGCCTCAACCTGCGCGATCTGCTGGACTGCAAAGCGAACATCGATTTTGCGTACCAGCTCTACCGCGAGAGGGGCTTCGAGCCCTGGACGACGTATACGAGCGGCGTGTACCGGCAGTTCTTGCGGGGTTTTTGATCTACAATCCCTAACGGTCGACCGGTTAACGGATAGCCGCGGAACTTAGAATTTACGAACCCATCCACTTACTCCAACTTACTCGGCTGGACAAAAGTACTGGCCGGTATCGAAATGCAAGATGCCCCGGAAATTCGTTGACTCAAGTGTAAAACGCCAATTACCATCGGCACATTATTCCCCAGGGAGGGGACGAACTTATGAACCACGTTGTTCGTAAAGAGAAACGCCGTGCCGTCACCGCTTCTCTGCTGGTTTCGGCAGCAATGATGGTGATCGCGGGAACTGTAACTGGGCAATTGGCTTCGCCTAATCAGACCTTTATACCCAATGGAACGCCGTTCCCTAATTTGGGGGGCGCTTCACAAACCTACAGCACGGCAGGCGGAGGCATTGATTTGACCGGGCCGTTCTTCCAAAGCCTGGGCACTAATGGGCGCTCCTGCGCGACTTGTCATCAGCCCAGCGATGGCATGTCGGTCTCGGCTCTCAATGTCTCTCTTCGTTTTGCGCAGAGCCGGGGGCAAGACCCCATTTTCCGGACGAACGACGGCTCCAACTGTGATCATGATATCGATACTTCCACGCTCGCCGGACGCTTTTCCGCCTACAGCCTTCTACGCACGCGCGGCTTAATCCGAGTCGCGATTGGGGTTCCGGCGAACGCTGATTACGCCGTGACATCGGTGAAGAATCCGTACACGTGCAATGAAAAAGACGTGATCTCGCAATACCGGCGCCCGCTTCCGGCGTCGAACCTGCGATTTCTGAGCGCGGTGATGTGGGACGGGCGGGAATCAACGCCAATCACCGGCACGACCAAAATCGATTACAGCGGCTATCCAGGATCGTTGCAAAGCGATCTGGCGCACCAAGCGGTCGATGCCACCATGGGACATGCCCAGGGTAACGGCAGCCGTCCGACCGCCTCCGAACTGCAGCAGATCGTCAACACCGAGATAGCCTTGTATTCGGCGCAATCCGCCGGCCTCCTCACCGGCCCGCTAGACGCTCGCGGAGCGAAAGGCGGGACGGCGTCTCTCGCGAACCAATCTTTCTTCATCAGCATGAATTCCAGCGTGCACGCGCTGCTGCCGAACGGGCCGGAGCAGCCGGGCGGGCTGGAGAGCCCTGGCGACGGACAGTTCAACGCGAACATTTTCAATCTCTACGATGCATGGTCATCGTTCCCCGCCTTTGACTTTCGGGCATCGGTTGCGCGCGGCCAGACTATTTTCAACAACAAACCGATGACGATCACCGGAGTGGCCGGCATCAACGACGATGTGGCCGCGGGCGGGCTGGCATCCGGTGGCATTCCCTCGCTAACCGGGACTTGCGGCACCTGCCACGATTCTCCGAGCGTGGGCAATCACTCGTTCCCCACACCGTTGAATATCGGAATCAGCGACCCGAGCTCGACCGATTCGTCGGTCAATCTTGGTGGACTGGACATCAGCTACCTGCCGCAGATCACCGTCTGCCGCCTGGCAAACGGACAGCCAGGCAACGATTGCAAGACTACCAGCGACCTCGGGCAGGCGTTGATCGATGGTAAGTTCGACCATATCGGGAAAACCAAGGGGCCGGTCCTACGCGGTCTTTCCGCCCGCGCGCCGTTCTTTCATAACGGCTCTGCTCAGACTCTGCTGGATGTGGTGCGCTTTTACGATAAGCGCTTCAGCATGGGGCTGACTCAGCAGGAAGAACTGGACCTGCGGAACTTCCTGAGCGTGCTGTAGGCGGGCTCGGCCGGTCGCGGACCACCGGTGGCGTACACTGGGGAGAGAGTGCTCGTTTCCATAACTCCTCCGGTTGAACGGCCGAAGTGGCTCCGGGCGCCGGCGCCGGTCGGGGAAAATTACCGCGAGTTGAAGGACCTCATCGGGCGGCTGCGGCTGCACACCGTGTGCGAGAGCGCGCGCTGCCCCAACGTCGGCGAGTGCTGGAATCACAGGACCGCCACGTTCATGATCCTGGGGAACGTGTGTACGCGCCGGTGCGGCTTCTGTGCTGTGGAAAAAGGCGCTCCGCTGCCGGTGGATTACGACGAACCCCAGCGCGTGGCCGAAGCGGTGGCGGCGATGGGATTACGGTTCGCCGTAGTGACCAGTGTGAACCGCGACGACCGACCGGACGGCGGCGCGGAACTGTTCGCGCTGACGATACGGGCGATCCGGGCGCGAGTGCCGGGCTGCGGCGTCGAAGTACTCGTCCCGGATTTTCAAGGCAACCTCGATGCGGTCGAGACCGTGATGGAAGCGGGTCCGGACATTCTCAACCACAACACGGAAACCGTACCGCGCCTCTATCGTCAGGTGCGGCTCGGTGCGCGCTATGACCGCTCGCTCGAGGTTCTGGCGCACGCCAAGCAGGTCGCGCCGGGTTGTCCGACCAAGAGCGGCCTCATGCTCGGGCTGGGCGAGGGCGCCGAAGAAGTGCTCGACGTGATGCACGATCTGCGCGACCACGGCGTCGATATCCTGACTCTAGGGCAGTATCTCCGACCCTCGGCCCAGCACCTTCCCATCGTCCGTTACGTGCCGCCGGAGGAGTTCGAGGAGTTTCGCGCGGCGGGAATCGAGATGGGGTTCGGGCATGTGGAATCGGGGCCGCTCGTGCGCAGTTCCTATCACGCAGCCAACGCCGTGAAGTAAGCCGGTTCCACCAATGGAATCCTCACCTGTGCGCAACCGGCTTATGCTGGCGGGGGCGGCGCTGCTGTTCTCGACGGGCGGAGCGGCGATCAAAGCCGCCGCGTTCACCTCATGGCAGGTGGCCGGTTTCCGGTCGGGAGTGGCGGCGGTATTTCTGCTCGTTGCGCTGCCGGAGGCCCGGCGCGGCTGGTCATGGCGGATGGCGCCTGCGGCGGCGGCCTATGCCGCCACGCTGGTGCTGTTTGTGCTCGCGAACCGTCTCACCACGTCGGCCAACGCGATTTTTCTGCAATCGACGGCGCCGCTGTACCTGCTTTTGCTCGGACCCTGGCTGCTGCGCGAGCCGGTGCGCCGCTCGGACTGGGTTTGCATCCTGGCGGTCGCTGCCGGCCTGGTGCTCATCTTCATGGGCGCACCGGCGACAGCGGTGACGGCGCCCGATCCGAGGCGCGGGAATCTGGTCGCACTTGCGTCAGGTTTGACATGGGCGCTGACGGTTGCCGGTCTGCGCGGGCTCGCGCGCGCGGGAGAGGGCAACTCCGCGATGGCGACGGTGACGGCCGGCAATCTGATCGGGTTCCTGGTGGCGCTGCCTATGGCGTTGCCCGTCGGCGTTGCCGGCGCGGGCAGCCTCGCGGTGATTCTGTACTTAGGGGTGGTGCAGATCGGGCTGGCGTACGTGCTGGTGACGCGCGCGATTCGCCATGTTCCGGCGTTCGAGGCAACCACCGTGCTCCTCCTGGAACCGGCCATGAACCCGGTGTGGGCCTGGCTGGTGCATGGTGAGCGACCGGGGACGTGGGCGTTGGCCGGCGGCAGCGTCATTTTGATCGCGACTCTAGGCAACACGTGGCGGCAGGCGCGCGCCCCGCGTGTGGCGTGACCGGCTACAATGCCCCCATGCCACAGTGGGATCCCAGCCAGTATCTGAAGTTCGCCGGGGAGCGGACGCAGCCTGTCTTTGATCTGCTGCACCGGATTCGCATCGAGAATCCCCGGCGAATCGCGGATCTCGGATGCGGGCCCGGCAACAGCACGGAAGTCCTCCGCCAGCGCTGGCCGGATGCGTTCATTGTGGGCGTCGACAGTTCACCCGAGATGATTCAGAAGGCCCGGCAGTCCCGGCCGGATGACGCGTGGGTGGTCGCGGATGCCGCAGTGTGGCATAGCGATGAACCTTTCGACCTGGCGTTCTCAAACGCCATGCTACATTGGGTTTCCGACCACGCGAAGGTCTGCCGGCATCTGCTGAAACTGTTGAAGACGGGAGGCGCGCTGGCCGTGCAAGTGCCGGCGCATTACGATTCCCCGCTGCAGCGCGAAATCATCGACGTTTCGCGTGACCCGGCATGGGTCGATCGTATGGACGGCGCGCGACGGGCTCAGACCAACCAGCCGCCCGGCTTCTATTACGATTTGTTGACGCCGCTCGTCTCGCGGCTGGATCTGTGGGAGACCACGTATTATCACGTATTGTCCGGTCCCGAAGGCGTCGTCGAGTGGTTTCGAGGTACCGGGTTACGGCCGTTCCTGGAAGCTCTGGGCTCCGACGAGGAACGCCGCCGCTTCGAGCGCAAACTATTGGATCGGTACACAGTAAGCTATCCGCGGCGGCCGAATGGTTCAGTTCTGTTTCCGTTCCGCAGGTTGTTTTTCGTTGCCTATCGATAGCGGCAGGTACAGTACGGTACCGAGTGTCCGGCGGCCGTGAAGCCATGCTAAAAAGGAATTAGAAGGTGTTAAAGTTTTGCGCCTGCTACTCCGATCGTCCGGCATGATCCTCTTTCAAGGATTGTTATTTTCCTTCAGCCTGCTCGCGTCGGTCAGCAGCATTATCAATTTCGACAACGCAGCGGTAGGCAAGGTTCCGCCGGGATGGGTCGTGACAGCGAATCATGGTCCGGCTGCGCATTGGGAAGTGCGGAAAGATCCGACTGCGCCGACGTCTCCGTATGTGCTCACGCCGGTGCCGTCCAGCCCACGGGACGACGAATTCTCACTTGCCATCCTCAATTCGATGGCGCTGCGCGACGGCGACATCAGCGTGCGTTTGAAGCCGATAGGCGGACATGAGGATCAAGGAGGCGGGCTGGTATTCCGGTACCGCGATGAACGCAACTATTACCTCGTGCGCGCAGATTCGCACATGGGTGAGGTCAGCGTCTTCAAAGTCGAAAACGGGCGTTGCACGCCCATTCGGCCGCGCGGCGCCGCGCCCACAACGTTCGCGGTCAAACACACCATCCCGGCGAACACGTGGAACATCCTCAAGGTTTCCGTGCGCGGCACGCGTTTTCAGGTTTACGTGAATCACCGCCGCTTGTTGCAGGCAGACGACAGTACCTTCAACGGCGCCGGGAAAGTCGGCCTGGTCACACTGGCCGACTCGGTGACGTACTTCGACGATTTCCGGGTCTATACGAAATAGCTGATAGCGGGTGTCAGGGCGTTGGTGAAGAAAGGCCTTCGGCAGGCTGGAAGCCCGCGCTACTGACCGGCGGCAAGCCGACCCGATTTTCGACCGTTCCTCTCCAGTGTTTCCAACCCGCGGGATCGCTCCGAATCATCAGGGCAGCCAATTGCTTCTGGAAGGCGCAATCGTAAATTCGGCTCATCGTTTCTTTACGGCCGGCGTTCGGCAGGAGGTGAAACTTTCTGACGTACGCGCGAAACGTTCTTGGCTGAAATTGGAGGCAGCCGTAATAGAGTTGTCCGTCGCGGTCGCGATGCACGAGCCGCCCCCGATTGCCGGATTCCGCAATCGCGAGCGCGTCAATCCAGTTCTCGAGTGGATTCACTGCGGACGAACCATCCGTTGACGGACCAGGACTGGCCGCAGGTTTGGTTTCCTGAGCACAACAGAGGATGGAGGCGGCGGCCAACGTGATAAGAAGGCGATTGGACAATTTGCGTCTCTCCGCTTAACTCATCGCTCAGGCGATTATGCGGCGGCGCGGCACATCTCTCAATCCGTCGTGGGTTATTGGGGATTTCCCCGGTGGACGCATATAATTGATTCGATCTGACTATGGCGAGGGGTGAAAAGATGCTTTCCACTAAATTGATCGGATTGTTTGTTGGGCTCGCGGTTGCGGGCGCAGCCGGGGCACAGCAGCGCAGCGGTCAGCCTGCGCCTCCACCCCTGGTCGAATGCGGCGCCCACGGGGATATCGAAGTCTTTTGTGGCACCCGCCAGCCGGAAGATCTGGAGATCACGCCCGATGGGAAGGATCTGATTGCGACACAGTTCATCAACACGGGGCGCGGCGGTCAAACCGGCGGCGGCATGGCGCTGTTCGATCTGAAAAAGAAAACATTCAGCAAGATGGCGCAAACCGCCGTTGCCGATAAGTCGTGGGGAGATCCCGCGTGCCCGGGTGACATTGGCGACGGAATGGTCTCGCATGGCTCCTCGCTCCGGAAACGGAGCGACGGCAAGTGGGCGCTCTACGTGGTCAATCACGGGCGCCGCCAATCGATCGAGATGTTCGAACTCAAACGTGCGTCGAACACCTGGGCGCTCATCTGGCACGGCTGCGTGGTGGGAGCGCACGACTATAACGACGTCGCGATACTCCCGGACGGCGGCTTTGTCGGTACGTATCCGACCGGACTTGTGCCGCCCGGGGGCGGCGCGGCGCAATTCGGCGGCGGCGTCACCGGCTATGTCGCGCGCTGGACGCCGGGTAAGGGCGAGTCGGAAGTGCCAGGCACGCGCGTGGCATATCCAAACGGGGTTGTGGTCAGCGCCGATGGTCATGACATGTTCCTGAATGTATTTGCCGCTCGCGAAGTGCGCAAGTACGACCTCACGACGGGAGCAGTCACGGGTTCGGTGAAGGTCGAGTTCATGCCCGATAACCTGACTTGGACGAAGCAGGGCCGCCTGCTTGGAGCGGGAGTGAAAGGAGCGCGCGGGGATTGCCCCGAAGGAAGCGGCCGGCCGTGCATCCAAGGTTTCGGGGTCGCCGAGATCGATCCCGCCACTATGCAGGCGCGACCGGTTTTCGATTCCGCGACGCACGATCCTCTGATCGGGGGCGTGTCGGTCGCTTTTGCGGCCGGCGACGGCATCTACCTCGGCGCGTTCCAGGGCGATCGAATCGCGAGGATTCCTTACAAAAGGT
>DASXAK010000166.1:0-29197 GCA_036406715.1 Bryobacteraceae bacterium
CGGTCCGTGAGGCGGGTTATGAGCCGGTCGTGATCGATGCCGCGCTTCATCGGGACTACCTCGGTGTGCTCGCCCGCGAAATCCCCGGCAGCCTCTGTTTCGGGGTTTCGCTTCTCACCGGCCCCATGATCCACGACGCCATCCAGGCGAGCCAGATCGTGCGGGACACCCGTCCCGATCTGCCTATCGTCTTCGGCGGATGGCATCCCAGCCTTTGCACCGCGCAGACGCTGAACGAGCCTTTCGTCGATATCGTGGTCCGCCATCAGGGTGAAAGAACGCTGGTCGAAATTCTTCAGCGCCTCGAACGCAACCGCGATCTTCACATGGTCCAGGGGTGCTGGTTCAAGCGTAAGGGCCGCATCCATCAGAATCCCGACCGGCCTGTCTCTCCGCTCTCTGACCTCCCCCTCCCGGCTTACGACCTCGTCGATTTCGATGCCTACGAAGCCGCCGTCGGCGACAAAAAACTGCCGTATGCCACCAGCATCGGCTGCCCGTATGCCTGCAATTACTGCACCGACATGGTTTTCTATAACCGGCGCTTTAACCCGTATCGTGTGGAAGAGGTCACCTCGGAAGTAGTCTCGCTCGTACGCCGCCATCGGCTGGCCGAGGTCGCGCTGGTCGATTCGAACTTTCTGGTCGACACGCGCCGCGCCATGGCGATCGCGCGCGGCTTTCTCGATTCCGGCGTGAAATTTCGCTGGAGCTTCCAGACCTCCACCGATCTGCTCTGCCGTCTCACCGACGAAGAAGTCGAGCTGCTCGCCGCCAGTGGCGTCAGCCACATCGGTTTTGGAACCGAGTCCGCGTCTCCCGAGGTGCTGCGGGCCATGAACAAGCGCCATCAAGAGATCGACGATATGTACGAGACCGCGCGGAAATGCTCGCGGGCCCGTATCCGCGCCACCTTCAATCTCATCTTCGGATATCCGGGAGAATCCGAAGATCATCGCTCTCAGACTCTGCGCGTGATGGGCGAAATCGGCAGCCGCTATGAGTACGTGACGTTCTCGCCCAACGTGTTCACGCCGTATCCCGGCATCCCGATCTGGCCGCAACTTCGCGAGCTGGGCGTTTCCGAACCGGATTCGCTCACCGCCTGGGCTGACGTCGACCTCGGCACCAACCACCTGCCGTGGTTGCAGGGGAAATCTTTCGAGCGCTTGAGCCGCGGCATTTCCTATTTCTTGCTCAACAATAAACTCGACAAAATGCGCCGCCGGTCCCGCTCCGCCGTAGTTCAAAAGATGATCCGCATGTTGCGGCGCCCGCTCCACTGGCGCATCCGCAATCATTTCTTCTCCTGGCCGCTCGAGCTGTGGCTGGTGAGGGCCCAACGCCGGCTCGTGGTGCGGCGTTCCCTGCTCACTGGCCAGCCGCTCAGCCACGAGCTCAGCAAAGCCGCTTGAAGCGGACCTTATGGCGGACGTCCTCCTCACCCACAGCAATCACCTCTTCTCGGACCCGAAGCAGGTCCGGAAGATGCAGCCCTATCCGCCTCTGCAAACGCTGTGGGCAGCCGCTGTGCTCGAACAGGCCGGCATCGGGGCCGCGCTGTTTGATCCGACCCTGAGCCCTCCGGAGGCCGGATTTGAAGAGGCACTGGTGCGCCATTCCCCGCGCCTGGTGGTCGTCTGCGAAGACGATTTCAACTTTCTTTCCAAGATGTGCCTCGGCCGGAATCGCGAGCTCGCGTTCTGGATGGCTGCGCTCGCGCGGAAGCGGGGCGTCCCCGTTGTGGCGCATGGCTCCGATGCGTCCGATCACGCCGCCGCGTACCTCGAAGCCGGTTTCGATGCGGTCCTCATCGGCGAAGTCGAATCGACGCTGCTCGAGCTCGTTCGGAACACTCCTTTTCCCCAAATCCGGGGCCTCGCCTATCAGACCCCGGACCGTGTTCAATACACTCCCCCAAGACCTCTGCGCACCGATCTCGACGGGCTTCCGCTGCCGGCCTGGCATCTTGTCGACACCGCTCCTTATCGAGAGGCATGGATCGAGGCGCACGGCTATTTCTCGCTGAACATGGCCTCGAGCCGCGGCTGCCCCTATCGCTGCAACTGGTGCGCCAAGCCGATCTACGGCAATACTTACCACACACGCTCGCCGCGCTCTGTGGCGTCGGAAATGCATTACTTGAAGACGCGCGTCGGTGCCGATCATATCTGGTTCGCGGATGACATCTTTGCCCTTTCCGGAAAATGGGCAGAGACTTTTTCCGATGAGGTCGCAGCCCTCGGCGCCGTCCTTCCGTTCAAAATTCAAAGCCGGTGCGATCTGATGACGCGCTCCACCGTCGCCGCCCTCCGCCGCGCCGGTTGTGTCGAGGTCTGGATGGGCGCCGAGTCCGGCTCGCAGCGGATCCTCGATGCCATGGACAAGGGCATTCGCGTCGAGCAGATCGCTCAAGCCCGCGAGAACCTCTGCCGCCACGGAATCCGTGCCTGCTTCTTCCTCCAGTTCGGTTACCCCGGCGAAGTCTGGAGCGACATCGAGCAGACCATCCGGATGGTCCGCGAGACGCGCCCCGATGACATCGGCGTGTCGGTTTCCTATCCTTTGCCCGGCACCAAGTTTTTCGACCAGGTCTCTGATCAATTGGGACCCGCCGCCAACTGGCGGAACAGCGGCGATCTCACCATGATGTTCCGCGGGACCTATTCGACCGAGTTCTATCGCGCCCTCGCCGATGCGCTCCACCTCGAGGTGCGCCGGCCTTCCGGAGGCGCCGCCCTCGAACAGGCATGGCAGCGCGTGCGGCTGCTGGAATCCGCCGACCCCGCCTGCACCGTGGTGACGTCATGAGGATCCTGCTCACTCACGGCTACTTCCTGCAGGAAGATCCCAAAGAGCGGCAGATCATGAAACCGTATGCCCCGCTCGGTCTTCTCTACCTGTCTTCGCACCTGCGCCATCAGGGCATCGAGGCCGGGATCTACGATTCCACCTTTGGGTCCCGGCAGGAACTCGCGAATCTGCTCGACCAGGGCGAACCCGGCGTGCTCGGCGTCTATGCCAATTTGCTGACCCGGCCCAACGTGCTCGAAATCGTTTCGCGTGGCCGCGCCGCCGGGTGGCGCGTCGTCCTCGGCGGACCCGAACCCGCCAATTATCCCGACGAATATCTCGCCGCCGGCGCCGAGGCCATCGTCGCGGGCGAGGGAGAGATCGCGTTCGAATCCCTGGTGCGAACCGGCATGGATCGCTCTCAGTTTCCGTCCGTCCCCGGAATCTTCTTCCGCGGCGACGATGGGTCGGTCGTCAAGACGAGTTCTGCTCCCCTGATCCGCGATCTCGATGCCCAGCCGTGGCCCGATCGCGAATTTATCGACGTCGATCGATACCTCCGCGTCTGGCGCGAGCATCACGGTGTGGGCTCGGTCTCGTTGATCACCGCGCGCGGCTGCCCCTATCATTGCGCGTGGTGCAGCCATTCCGTCTTCGGCAAAACACACCGCCGCCGCTCTCCCCACTCTGTCGTCGATGAAGTCGAATGGATCCTGGACCGCTATCATCCCGACATGCTGTGGCTGGCCGACGATGTCTTCACCATCCACCACGGCTGGATCCGCGAGTACGCCGCGGAAATGAAGCGCCGCGGCCTGCGCATCCCCTTCGAGTGCATCACGCGCGCCGATCGCCTCAATCCGGAAATGGCCGGCACTCTCGCTGAGCTCGGCTGCTTCCGTGTCTGGGTCGGCTCCGAAAGCGGCTCCCAGCGTATTCTGGATGCCATGCAGCGCGGGGTCACGGTGGCGCAAGTCCGTTCCGCCGTCGCGTTGCTGAAGCAACATGGCATTCAAACAGGCATGTTCCTCATGTGGGGTTACGAGGGCGAGCAGATCGAAGACATCGAAGCGACTGTCGAACACGTAAAGCAGTGCCGCCCGGATGTGTTTTTTACGACGGTCTCCTATCCGATTAAAGGCACACCCTACTACCAGCAGGTCGAGTCGAGGCTAGTTCACATCCGCGGCTGGAGTGAGGGGACCGACCGCGATTTCCAGATCCGCGGCCGGCGCTCGCGCAGCTTCTACGGAAATGCGGACGAGCTGTTGCGCAGCGAAACGGCGCCCGAACCGGACATGGCGCGCATCCGCGCCGCGCGCCAGGCCCTTTGGGATACCCGCGATGAGGTCGAGGTATGAGCGCCGCCGCCTTCGATTCCATCGCTTCGCGCTACGACGACCTCTGGACTCGTTCGCCCGTCGGCCGCCTTCAGCGTGGCGCCGTATGGCGGCGCATCGACGCGCTTTTCAGTCCAGGCGACTCCGTGCTCGACCTCGGCTGTGGCACCGGTGAAGATGCCCTGCACCTGATGGAGCGCGGCATCCGTGTGTGCGCGATCGATACTTCCCCGCAAATGGCACACCTGGCCGGCGAGCGCGGCGTCGACGCCCGCGTCCTCGCAATCGAACACATCAATCAACTGGAAGGCCGCTTCGATGGCGCTCTCAGTGACTTTGGCGCCTTGAACTGCGTCGAGGGCCTGGACAGCGTCGCTTTGGCTTTGGCTCGATTGATTCGGCCGGGCGGCTACTTCGTCGCGTGCACCATCGGGCGTTTTTGCCTGCGGGAAGTTTTCCACTACACCGCACGCCTCGATTTTCGATCGGCAGTGCGCCGCTTCCTCGGGCCGAAAGTCTGGTCAAGAACCGGACTGCACGTGGTCTATCCATCGGTCCGTCAAACCGTAGCAGCCTTTCGTCCTCACTTTGCTCTCGTCGATTGGACCGGCGTCGGTCTTTTGATTCCGCCGTCCTATATCACTGGAATCGCCGATTCGACCCTCTCCCGTCTCGATTCTCTGGATCGCCGCCTTGCCCATCGCCCCGTGCTGCGCGGCTGGTGCGATCACCGGCTCCTCACTTTCAGGCGGACGTGACCATGGAAACCTTCGCCCGCCAGCAATTTCTGAAAGACTACGCGACGGTCCGGCTTGCTGAAGGCCGCGGTTCCGAAGATCCTGCCTACTACCGCGCGTTGCCCTATCGCGATCTCACCGGCAACAACGCCGGCCAGTGGGCTATTCGTGGCCGCACGTACAGCTATTTTGAGCGGCGTATTCTTCCGGCGCTGGAACGCGCCGCGCGCCGCCCGCTCGATGTCCTCGATCTCGGCGCGGGAACCGGATGGCTTTCCTACCGGCTCACCCTGCGCGGTCATCATCCGGTCGCCCTGGATATTTTTACCGATCCGAAGGACGGTTTGCACGCCACCCGGCACTATGAGCCCTCGTTTCCCTGCATAGAGGCCGAGTTCGATCGCCTGCCCGTTGCCGGCGCAGCATTCGACGTCGCAATCTACAACGCCTCCTTCCATTACTCCGAGGATTACCGGCGCACCCTCGCCGAAGTTCGCCGCTGCCTCCGTCCTTCCGGCTGCGTCCTGATCATGGATTCTCCGGTCTATCGCCGGCGCGAGGACGGCGCCCGCATGGTCGAGGAACGCCATTCATTTTTCGAAAAACAGTACGGATTCCGTTCCGACGCGATTGCCAGCCGCGAGTTTCTCGACGAGCCGCTGCTCGATGAGCTTTCCCGCGACTTGCGCCTCACCTGGCGGATCTGGCGCCCCTGGTACGGCTGGCAGTGGGCCTTGCGGCCGATCCGGGCAAAACTCGCCGGACGACGGCCGCCTTCGCGATTCTGGATTCTGCAGGGACGGTTCCAATGATCGTTCTTCTCCATCCTCGCGCCACCAAGCCCAAGAACCGGCGTTTTCCTTTGGCCATGCTCGCCATCGGCGCGGTTCTCGAAGGGAAGGAAGAGTACGTCATCATCGACGGTAACGTCGACCCCGATCCGGAAGGCAGCCTCGACCGCGTCATGAGCCGGGGCGATGTCGAACTCGTCGCGGTCTCGGTCATGCCCGGACCGCAGATGGCCGCCGCCATCCCGCTTTGCCGTAGGATTCGCAAGAACCATCCGTCCGTGCCGATCGTCTGGGGCGGCTATTTTCCGTCTCTCTACGCCGACGCCACGCTCAACGCGGCCTATGTCGATTTCGCCATCCGCGGCCAGGGCGAAGATACGTTTCTTGAACTGCTCGCCGCCTTGCGAAATGGCCGGAAGTTCGCCGGTATCCGTGGTCTCTCGTTCCGGGACGATTTCGGCTTGAACGTGCACAATCCCGTCCGGCCGCTGCGATCGCTGGACGATTTTCCCTGGTTCCCCTATCATCGCCTCGCGACGCCCGAGAAATACATCCTGCCGACGTTCCTCGGCTCCCGCACCGCCGTCCACCACGCCAGCATCGGCTGTGCATTCCGCTGCAACTTCTGCGGCGTCGTGCCCGTTCACGAATCGCGGCAAAAAGTCGAATCACCCGAGCGAACCACGGCGATCCTGTCCCACCTCGCGCTCACCTACGGCGTCAACGCCGTCCAGTTCTACGACAACAACTTCTTCCTGAACGAGAGTCATGCCGCCAAACTCGCAGAGCATCTGATCCCGCTCGGCCTCCGATGGTGGGCCGAAGGCCGCGTCGATACCGTTCTGCGCTACTCCGATGAAACCTTGCGCGCGCTTCAACGCGCCGGCGCCACCATGCTCTTCTTCGGCGCCGAATCCGGGTCCAACTGGGTGCTCGAGCAGATGAACAAGCAGATTACTGCCGAGCAGACGCTCGATTTGGCTGCGCGAATTCAGAAATTTGGCATTATTCCCGAGTTCTCGTTTGTTCTCGGCAACCCGGAGCAGCCGGAAAAAGACACGCGCGAGACCATCGCGTTCATTCGCCGCATCAAGCGCATCAACCCGGCCGCCGAAATCATCGTCCAGCATTACATTCCCACGCCGCAGCCCGACGGGATGTACGGCCGCGTGGAAGACAAGATCGAGTTCCCCAAAACACCGGACGAATGGGCCAGCGAGCGCTGGTACAACTTCACCATTCGCCACGAGCCCGAGCTGCCGTGGCTGCCGAAGCGCACCAAGCACTTGATCGATGATTTCGAATTGGTCATCAACTCGCGCTGGCCGACGATGCAGGACATTCACCTCCCGGCCTGGGGCCGCGCCGCGCTCAAAACCCTGAGTAGTTGGCGCTACGCTCTCGGCGTCTATCACTATCCGCTCGAACTTCAGTGGACGCAAAAGCTGCTGGCCTTGCGGAAGCCTCGCTGGGAGAGCCTGTGACAGCGCTGGAAGCGCACCGCATCTGGTCGGAGGTTTACGACGAGTTTCCCAACCCGCTTCTCGCGCTCGAAATGCGCGTCGTTGCCGGATTGCTCGAACCACTCGAAAACCGGCGGTTCGTGGACGTCGGGTGCGGCACCGGGCGCTGGTTGGCCCATGCGGAATCCCAGGGAGCGCGCGTCTTCGGAATCGATTTCTGCTGCGAAATGCTGCTCCGCGCCGCCGCCAAGCCCCGGCTGGCCGGCCGCCTCGCGCTCGCGAACGCCGAGCGTCTGCCCTTCCCCGGCCGCGTCGCTGACCTGGTCGTGTGCTCGTTCGTTATCGGTTATCTGGACGAGCCAAGCTTGGCAGTGCGCCAGATGGAGCGCGTCAGCGCACCCGGCGCGAAGATCGTCGTGAGCGAGCTCCATCCCGACGCGGTGGAGGCCGGCTGGAAACGCGGATTCCGGCACAACGGCACGGCATACGAAATCGAGCATTCGCCCCATCCAATCCCCTGCCTGCTCGAAGCCGCTTCGGAAGCCGGCCTGCGGCTCGACTGTACCGAAGTCGCGTCCTTCGGCGAGCCGGAGCGGGAGATTTTTCTCCGCGCCGGCAAGGCTCATCTTTTCGACGATGCCAGCCGCGTTCCCGCGATCTGGACGGGCGTTTGGAGCAAGCCATGATCCTGGCTCACGCTCGCGTTGCGCTCAACGCAACCGAAGCTGCCGGTTCGAACGTCGAAATTCGCGCCGGCAAAATCCTGTTTCTCACTTCGCGCTCGAAATCGGCGCCTCAACTGGACCTGAGCGGGTACCTGCTTCTTCCCGGAATGATCAACGCGCACGATCACCTCGAATTCAACCTTTTCCCGAGAATCGGACGCGGCCCGTACCCGAACGCCGCTGCCTGGGCTCGCGACATTTATCACCCGCGCCGCGATCCGATCCGGCAACATCTGCGTGTGCCTAAAGCTGTGAGGCTGTTCTGGGGAGGACTCAAGAACCTCCTCAGCGGTGTAACCACCGTGGCGCATCACAATCCTTATGACGCCGCCGTCTTCGACCACGGATTCCCCGTCCGGGTTGTGAAGAACTTCGGCTGGTCTCATTCCCTTGATTTCAGCCCGAACCTGATCGAGGACTACCGGCGTACCCCGCGCCGCTGGCCGTTTATCCTCCATGCCGCCGAGGGAACCGACGAATGCGCGCGCAACGAGATCTGCCGCCTCGATCGATCGGGCGTCCTCGGCCCCCGCACGGTTCTTGTTCACGCTGTAGCCGCGGATCCAAATCTGATCCGCCGGCGCCGCGCTTCGATCGTCTGGTGCCCCAGCTCGAACCTTTTGGTGCTCGACCGAACGCTCTCCGCCGAAACTTTCCGGTCCGGCGTGCCGATTGCCCTCGGAACGGATTCGGCGCTCACGGCGCAGGGCGATCTGGCCGATGAAATCGCAGTCGCCCGCAAAATCCGCCGGATCACAGCCGAGGAAGCCTTCGCGATGGTTACGTCGCGGGCGGCGCAAATTCTCAGACTGTCCGCTGGCGCGGGCACGATCCGCGATCGGGGTGTTGCCGATCTCATCGCCGTGCGCGATCGCGGGAAAGCGCCTGTCACTGCCCTGACGGGCCTATCCCCCGAATTGGTTTTCGTCGGCGGCGAACTCAAACTGGCTTCTCCGGGCTTGGCCGCTCAGCTTCCTTCTGCCGAGCGCGCTCGATTGCAGCCCATCGAGATCGAAGGCCGCGGCCGCTTCCTCGTCGCCGCAGATGTTCACGGTCTCTACAACCAAACGGCCGCGGTTCTCGGCCGCGATTTCCAGCTAGCCGGCCGGAGGGTCGGGCTATGAACCCGGTGCTGGAGTCGTTACCGATCCTGGTCGTGTATCCGCACAACCGCTGCAACTGCCGCTGCCTCATGTGCGATATCTGGAAGACCGATACCGCCCGGGAACTCACCGTGGCCGATCTCGACCGCCACGCCGCCGATATCGAAAGGCTGGGCGTCGAATGGGTTGTGCTTTCCGGCGGCGAGCCGCTGATGCATTCAGACGTCGCGGGATTGTGCCGGTTCTTTCGCGAGCGCCAGATCCGCATCACTGTGCTCAGCACGGGGTTGCTGCTGGAACGGTATGCCGAAAAACTGGCCGCCACAGTAGACGACATTATTGTTTCTCTCGATGGCCCGCCGGACGTCCACGATCAAATCCGCCGCGTGCCGGGGGCGTTCGCGCGGCTGGCGGCGGGTGTCCGGGCGATCCACGGCATCCGGCCGGAGTTTCCGGTCGCCGCTCGCTGCACAGTCCAGCGTTTGAATTGCCGCCATCTCCGCGCCGCCACGTGCGCGGCCCAGTCGCTCGGATTGCGTTCGATTTCCTTCCTCGCCGCCGATACTGCGTCAACGGCGTTCAATCATCCGAACGGCTGGGCGGAACCGGAACAGAATGCCGTTCGCTTGTCGCGCGAAGATCTGGCAGCGCTCGCCGAGGAAATGGAGGCGCTCATCTCGGAATGGCGTGGCACCGGATTCGTGCTGGAAAGTCCGGCCAAACTGCGCCGGATCGTGAGCCACTTGAGCGTCCCGCTGGGGCTGGCCGAAGCAGCCGCGCCGAGTTGCAATGCACCTTGGGTTTCCGCCGTCATCGAGACTGACGGCACTGTCCGCCCCTGTTTTTTCCATCCGCCGATCGGCAAAATCGGCACCCAGTCACTGTTCGGTGTTTTAAACGGGCCTCAGGCGGTCTCCTTCCGCCAGAACCTGGATGTGGCGACGAATCCGGTCTGCCGCCAATGCGTCTGTTCGCTGAATTGGTCTCGATCGTAGCCGATCGATCCTCACAACTCCTTGGAAGGAAAGTCTCGGTTCCAAATAAACGGCTGGACTCAAGCGGTTTTTACCAGGCGCCGTTGCCGACGACGACCTCGCGCAGCGTTCTCAATACGAGCGAGAAATAGAGTTTTGCCGAACGTCCGCGGACCAACTCGAGATCCAACCGGCAGCGCTGGGCGAGCGATAGACGGCTGCGGCCCGAGACCTGCCACAGACCGGAGATGCCGGGCCGGCATTGAATAATCTCCACGGCCTCGGAGCCGTAAATCCGATCGAGTTCGGAGACAGTCACCGGCCGTGGACCGACCAGCGACATCTGACCCAATACGACCTGCACCAGTTGCGGAAGTTCGTCCAAGGAATGATGCCGGCAAAACCGCGCGAAGCGGCTGGCGACCCGGCGGTCGTCCGGACCTTTGAGATCGGGGCCGTCTTCATCATCGATCCGCTCCAGCCAGAACGGCGTCAGCATCCATTTCTTTGGGCCATCCCACATCGTGCGAAATTTGAAGACCCAAAGTTCCAAGCCGCCCTGACCCACACGCCTGTGCGCAATCAACGGCGTTCTGCCGGAAAGCGCCAGGATGAGCACCCAAAGGATCAACAGCACCGGGATCAGCAGCGCGACCAGGAAAGCGGCGGCAATGCGCTCGCCGATCTCC
Source organism: Bryobacteraceae bacterium (assembly GCA_036406715.1). Classification (GTDB taxonomy): domain Bacteria; phylum Acidobacteriota; class Terriglobia; order Bryobacterales; family Bryobacteraceae; genus PSRJ01. The sequence continues at coordinate 10,616 of DASXAK010000166.1, forward strand.
ACCCACCAATACGACCAGTGGTCCGCCGCTGCCGGCCGCACCTCAACTTCGAAAAGGGATGACATGGCCGACGTAAGCCAGACTAACACTGCCCTTTCAACAGTCAGCGTGTGCCAGGTCGAGTTAACCAACGATTCACAGGTGTAACTGGTTCACGGATACAATCTGGGATAGTGTGTGTGATGTGGGACGGTTGCTCGGAAATGTGATCGCGCTGATTTCGTTGGTGATCACACCGGGAGTACTGTTCTACTTCGACATCACACCCAAAATTGTACTGTTGTTCGCAGGGACCGCCGCGGCCCTGATCTGGGTGGCGTTTTCCGGAATCAGCATCACGGGCAAGTCCAAAACGTTTACGATTTTTTCCGGCCTCCTGCTGTTAAACGTGGTGTCACTGGCTGTGTCGACTGCGATTTCGACGCGGCCGGGGCTTTCGGTGTTTGGCAGCAACTGGCGGCGCTTCGGCAGCGTGGCGCAGGTAACGATTTGCCTTCTCGCCTGGCTGGTCGCGATTGGATGCGCCGGCAGGCCGAATCGCGTTCGCACAGTGCTGCGCAGCGTCAGCGTGGCCGGCGCGGTGAGTGCCGCCTACGGCATCCTGCAATATCTCGGCTGGGACCCGTTGCTGCCTGTCGTCAGCTACCAGGTAGCGAGCCCGGCGGGGATGCTGATCCGCCCGCCTGGAACATTGGGCTACTCCAGTTATTTTGCAACGTGGCTTTTGTTCGTCGTGTTTCTCAGCCTTGCCTTGCGCGTCATCGAGACCTCCTCGGCGTGGCGCCGGTTGGCAGCCGCGGCGGCGATCGCGGCAAGTTGTGCGGTGCTGCTCACCGGCACGCGCGCGGCTTTGCTCGGGTTGGTTGCGGGCGCGGTCGTTTGGAAGATCGCCGAACGAAGCCGCATCTCGCGGCGCGGATTAATATTCGCGGCAGTCACGACAGGGTTGTTGGCTGTCTTTCTGGTTGCCCCGGTGGGGAAGCCGTTGCGCGCACGAATCCGATGGTCGTCGCAACAGGATCCGTGGGGCGGCGCGCGGCTCGCTCTTTGGCGCGACAGCTTTGGCATGGCCGCACAGCGTCCCGTCGCCGGCTACGGGCCGGAGATGTTTACAGGAGAGTTCCCGCGCTTCGAGTCGACGGCGCTGGCCGCGTCATACCCGGACTTCGCGCACGAATCACCTCACAATATCTTTCTCGACACTTTTGTGGCGCAGGGGGCGCCCGGGTTGGTGCTGCTGGGAGCGCTCTGGGCGCTCGGACTCGTCCTTGCCTGGCGGCTGAAGCAACCCGCGTTCGCCGGAGCGCTGGTGGCCGGCCTTGTCGCGCAGCAGTTCATAGCGTTTACCGGGCCTACGGCCGTGATTTTTCTTGTGACCTTGGGACTACTAGTGGCACTGGACACGCAGAAGGGCGAACCCAAGCGGCGGGCGCCGTTTGTCGCGATTTCGGTCGCGATTGCGGCGGCTTTGGTATACGGAGCGATCCGGCTTGCAACTGCCGATCATGCCCTCGCTTTAACGAAGCAGCGGATCGACGAAGCCGACGTGGCGGCGGCCTCCGAGCAGTACCACATCTATGAGCGGTGGCGGCTGCCGGGCGGCAGCGCAGACGTCTGGTATTCGCGCGCCTTGCTCGCACTCTCGGCGCAATCGCCGCAACCCCAAGTGCGCCGTGAGGCCGCGGCCTTGGCGCTGAGCGCCGCGATGCGGGGAACCGAGACCGCGGAAGATCCATTCAACGCCTGGTACAACCTCGCGATCGTCTGTGGCCGGCGGGAAGACGGCGCATGCGTGGATCGCGCCCTCCAGGCGTCAATCGCGGCCCATCCGAGATGGTTCAAGCCTCACTGGACGTTGGCCCAAGTGTTGTTTGTGAAAGGCCGGATGGAGGACGCGCTGCGCGAGGCCACAATCGCGGCCGAATTGGATGGACACAAGCATCGGGAAGTTTCCGGGTCTCTGGAAGGCATTCGCGGAAAGGCGATGCGCGCGCGCATGTTACAACCGTGAATTATGTGGTGAATTTACCCTAGAGACTTCGGGAGTTCCGTAAGATAAAGACACGGACCAATGAGAAACTGGGTGCTGATTGTTTTTCTGGGAGCCGCTGCGGCGGCGGGCCAAGCTCAAACGGCGAGCAATCCGAGGAACGTCTCACTAACGTCCATTTTCGGGAACCAGCTCGCATTGACTCTGGCGGCCCAGGATACGGTCAATGTCTCGAACACGTATTATTTTCCGCACATGGCGTTCGGAGGCGGCTGGCAGACGACTCTCACCTATGTGAATTATTCGCCGCAGGTCGTCAACTGCAACACGACGTTCAGGGGCAACGACGGCTCTTTGGTCTCGCCGCCGTTCTCGGCACCGATTCCGACGCAGTTGGCCCCCGGCGCCAGCTTCCATATCGAAACCCAGGCCGCCGGAGGCGAGATTGATGCGTGGGCTCAGGCAGGGTGCGATGGACCGATCAAGCCCAGCCTGCTGTACCGCCTTTATAACGGGGCGACAGCCGTCGGGGAGGCCGGGGTCAATGCCACGGCAACCCCCACAACGGAATTTGTCACGTACGCCCAGAGCCTCACCGGCATCGCGCTGGCCAACCCACAAGTGCAGCCCGCAAACGTGACCGTGAACGTGCTGAACTCGGCCGGGTCGCTCATTTTCACCACTTCGTTTGTCTTGAATCCGAGCGCGCACTTTTCCAACCTTATCAGCGGTCTTTCGGGGGCTCCTGCGAATTTCACGGGTTCGGTGCAGATCCTTTCACCAGGTGTGCCGATCGTCGCGCTCTCGCTCAACGCCGAGAAGTTCCCGTCGTTCTCATCGCTGCCGCCTGGCGACCTGCCGGACGGAACACCATTAGCTACTGGACACTAAATTCGCCTTTGAGGCGGATGTCCGCGGACGAAGCGCCGATCTGCACATCGAACGTGCCGGGCTCGACAACGCGCTTCATCTCCGGATTCCAGGTGGCCAGCAGATCCGGCGAAACCGTGAAGATCACGGTACGGGTCTCAGCCGGCTGCAGATGAATGCGATCGAACCCACGCAGCGCCTGTTCCCAGGTGGTCGTCGAACTCACTTCCTGGTGAATGTAGAGCTGTGGAATCTCATCGCCTTGACGCGATCCCGTATTCGTCACGTCGAAGCTGACGGCGATGTTGGCTTGCGCCGCCGCCCGGGATGGAGAGATGCGCAGGTTGGTATAGCGAAATTTGGTGTAGCTCAAGCCGTGGCCGAACGGCCATAACACACCGGTGACACTGAGGCGGCCGCGGCCGGACTCTTCGAGGTTGGCGGCGGGCTTGGCGGGGAAGTTGAGTTCCAACTGTCCGGTGGTTTTGGGGAACGTCGAGGTCAGTTTGCCGCCCGGATTGTAATCGCCGAATAGGACGTCGACAATGGCGTCGCCGCCGAACATGCCGGGCATGAAAGCCTGCACGATCGCCGGGGCGAAGCGGTTGGCAAGGTTCAGGGAGACCGGGCGTCCGCTGATATTCACGATGACCATCGGCTTACCCGTAGCCGCGATGGCACGAATGAGGTCATCCTGGCGGCCGGTGAGATCGAGGCTGGTACGCGACGCGCTTTCGCCGACCGTACCCCGAACGTTGGGAGTGCTCGCGTATTGATCGCCGACCACCACAATGGCGACGTCGGCCTGGCGGGCTTGCGCCGCGGCCCAGCCGATGAGCTGCTGCTCCTTGGCCGTGGGCGGGTCATGGAAGATTTCGGTGTCGGGCCACTTCTCATCGAAGAAGTCGGCGCCGAGCGAATAGAGCACGCGGGCCTTGCCGGCGAAGCGGGCTTCGAGGGCCTGACGCACCGTCGTTACGGGCACGCTTCCGGGACCGTAGTGGCCGAGTGAGTGATAGATGTTATCGGCGTTGGGTCCGCTCAGGGCGATGGTTTTGATCTTCGAGCCATCGAGCGGCAGCAGGCCGCGGTCGTTCTTGACCAGAACGAGAGATTCGTGTGACGCCTGGCGCGCAATCGCCAGACTCTCGGGACTCATCACGGCGGAATCAACATTCAATGGACGGTAAGGCTTGTCGAACAAACCTTCGCGCATCTTGACGCGCAGTACGTCACGCACGCGGGAATCGAGGACAGCCATGGGGACGGCGCCATCGCGAACCAATTCGCGAACCGGCAGGACGTAATCCTCGGGAGGGCTGAAATTAGTGCGGACGTTCATCCCCGCCAGAACGGCAAGCCGTACGGCGTCTTTGGGATTAGCGGCGACATGGTGGCGCTGAAATAGATTTTCGACAGCGCCGCTGTCACTGACGACGTATCCCTGGAAGCCCATCCGCCCGCGCAAGACATCGGTGAGGAAGTAGGGGCTGCCGGTGATGGCGACGCCGTCGTAATCGTTATACGAACTCATCACGCCGAGCGGGTTGGCGGCGCGGATGACGCGCTCGTACGGCCAGAGGTGGAGCATTTCCATCTCGCGCGGTGGAATCTGTGGATCGGTGCGCGAATTGCCTTCCCTGGCCCCCTTGCTATTGGCATAAACCGCGAAATGTTTCAACGTGGCGGCGATGCCCTGCGACTGCATGCCGCGCACCATCTCGATTCCCAATTCGGAGACCAGGAAAGGATCTTCGCCGTAGCTCTCCAGGGAGCGTCCCCACCGCGGATCGCGCATCACGTCGAGGCCGGGTGCATAGACGTTGTCATAACCAAGCGCGTGGGCTTCGCGGCCGGTCACCTCGCCGATTTGACGAATCAGCGCGCGGTCCCAAGTAGCCCCCTGGGCGAGTTGCGTCGGAAACGCAGTGGCCCTGGTGTGCTCGACGCCGCGAATTCCTTCGTTGGTGAACTCGGCCGGAATGCCGAGCCGCGTGTCTTCGACAAAGAAACGCTGCACCTCGTTGAGCGCCCAAGTGTGTTTGGAAGCCGGCCAGAGAAAGGCGGCGCCCGGCACGTCCTGGCCATTGTATGGATAGCCGTTCAGGTGCTCGTCGATATTGGCGACGCCGTCTTTCCACAACGCCGTGCGCCAGGCCTCGGTAGGCAGGTAGTCGCCGAGGACGCGGCGATAGCCATAGAGAGTGGCGAGCTGGACGGACTTTTCGTCCAAGGTCATCTGGCCGATCAGATCGTCGAGCCGCCGGCTTTCCGGTTGCGAAGGATCTTCGTAGACATCTTTGCGGCCGTTCTTGTTGAAATCGATCCAGCCGTCGTGATAGATGTCCTTGCGAGTGACGACGGGCTTGGCCGCACGAAGAGATTCCTCGTAGCTTGGCGGATAGAGGAGCGGCGAATCGCCGGACGAAATCATGCGGCGCTGCTGGGCGACGCCGAGAACGGCCGCGGCCAAGGCAGCCGCTGCGATCCAGATCGAAAGACGGCGCATCAGCGAACATTATAAGAAGGCACGGAGGTCAATGGCGGCGGGCCGCCAATCGGCGTGCCGGTCGGATACAATTCGAAGATTGCAATCATTATTCCTGTGAACCCGGCCGCTCGCGGTTCGGGCGACGCCGGGGAAGCGGGATTGAGGGACAAGAGAGGAGACCCAACGCAATGCCGAATGACGAAAAAGACCAATCGCGGCGCGACTTTGTCGCCACAGCCACCGCGGGACTGGTTGCGACAGGTTCTGCTGCAGCCGCCGGACTGAAGGTGGTCGAGAACAACGTCGAGATCAAAACGCCGGACGGCACCTGCGACGCCGCATTCATTCATCCGGAATCGGGTGCACACGCGGGCGTACTGATCTGGACAGACGCCTTCGGGCTGCGGCCGGTATTTCGCGAAATGGGCAAGCGCCTGGCGGCGGAAGGATACTCGGTGCTGGTGCCGAATCCGTACTACCGGGTGGCGAAAGCTCCGCTGTTCACGGATGTGGCTTCTTTCAATTTCCAGACCGACCGGGCGAAGATCGACCCGCTAATGGCCTCGATCAACGCGGCGGGCGCGGCGGAGAAAGACGCGGCGGCATATATCGCCTTTCTCGACGGGCAGAAAGCGGTCAATAAAAATAAGATGGTTGGCACGCAGGGGTATTGCATGGGCGGGCCGCTGATCGTGAGGACCGCGGCCGCGGTGCCCGAGCGCGTCGGCACGGCGGCATCGTTCCACGGCGGCGGCTTGGTGACGGATAAGCCGGACAGCCCGCATCTGCTGGCGCCGAAGATCAAAGCGCGGATGTATTTCGGAATCGCGGCGAACGACGACATGCGGCAGCCAGATGCGAAAGACAAGCTGCGGGAAGCATTCGCGGCGGCGCACGTTCCGGCCGAGATCGAGCTGTATCCGGCCTCGCAACATGGCTGGTGCGTGGCCGACATGCCGAAGCAGAACGGCGCTCCGATTTACAATCCACCGGATGCCGAGCGGGCGTGGGGCAAGCTGCTGGCACTATACAAGGCAGGGCTGGCGTAAAATCAGGGGTCAGGGGCCGGGGGCCGGACGACGCCCGCGGGAAAACTGGACCGTATGATGGGACTGGAGGGAAGCATGGCAGTCAGCAGTTCCTGGGGAACAGAAGGGGGCCATCTCGTCAGCCGGTGGTCCGCCTCCCTTGCACGGGAAGGCCAGTACGACGCACCTTGGATCCGGCAGACGCCTGGCGCCCAACTAGAACCGGTATCAGCGTTGGCGCTGGCCTTGGATTTCACCAGACTGAGTACATGGGCCGGCAAAGGATGGTTTGAGCGGGCGCTGTCGCCGCTGCGTTGATCCGATCCAGCGCGCTCCGAGAAGGGACACGAGCGTCGGATCCAGCCGAAAGGCCGGTGCTTGCCGGTGGTGTGCTGCGACTGATACTATTCGTCCCATGAAAATTCTGATCGCGCTAGTCGCATTGCCGCTGATGGCGGCTGATCCGCAGGGGTTCAGTGCATGGACGAAGGCTGACCTGGAATCGAAGGCCAACGCCGCCAAAATCGATGAACATAAAGTCGGCCTGGACCGGGCGGCGAATTGGGGTAACCACGCATTGCTGCTGGTTCACCGCGTGGGCGATGGAGAAGCGGAAGTTCACGATACCCAGGTGGACCTCGTGACCGTCATTTCCGGCGAAGGAACGCTGGTGGTGGGAGGAACGACCGTCGACGGGCGCACGACGGCGCCGGGCGAGACTCGCGGAAAATCGATCACCGGAGGAGCGAAGCACAAGATGGCGCCCGGCGACGTGTTCCATATTCCAGCCAAGGTCCCGCATCAGATGCTGGTGCCGAAGGACCTGGTGATTCAGGTGGTCAAGGTCGACAGCAAGTAGCGGGAAATTGGGGATTGCGTAGCCTGTCCCCGAATTATTTGAGGGAGCGGGTGACTTGAAGGGCGTACTCCGCGGCCTTGCTGAGAATCTGTTTCTCATCGAGCGTGAGGCTGCGTCCATCGCGAATGACGATTTTGCCGTTCACCATCACGTCCTCCACGTCTTCGCCCTTCAACGCATACACCATCTGGGAGATCGGATTGTATAGAGGAACGGCGTTGGGCCGGTCGGTCCGGACGGTGATTACGTCGGCCTGTTTGCCGGCTTCGAGAGAGCCCAGTTTTTTGTCGAGTCCCAGAGCGCGTGCACCATCGATTGTGGCCATTTCCAATGCGGCTTCCGCGGAAAGCGCCTGAGGATTGAGCGTGCTCACATTCTGGAGTTTCACAGCCAGATCCATCTCTTCAAAGAGGTTCAGATCGTTGTTGCTGCCGGCCGGGCCGTCGGTGCCGAGGCCCACCGCGATCCCCAGCGCCCGCATCTTCGGGACCGGCGCCACACCGCTGGCGAGTTTCGCATTGCTCGAAGGATTGTGCGCCACACCCACACCTCGTGCTTTGAGCACCGCCAGATCGGCGTCGTTGACCCATACGCAGTGAGCGGCCACCGTGCGACCGTTGAACACGCCCAATGCATCGAGCGCCTTCACCGGAGTCATGTGACGCTTCGCCAGTTCGTCGTCATTTTCCTTTTTGGTCTCCGAGACGTGGATCAGCAGCGGCGCCCCGTAGCGATTGGCCAGCGCGCGGGCGGCCTTCAGGGTTTCGTCCGAATTGGTGAAGATCGCGTGCGGGGCTACGGCCGCGACCACCAAAGGATCGTTGCGGAAGCGCTGCAAATAGGTTTCGGTGAAACGCAGCGCATCCGACGGTGTCTTTGCGTCGGCGACAGGGAACCCGATGATCGTTTCGCCCAGCACGCCGCGCATGCCGGCCTCTTTCGCGACTTCCGCCACCACGTCCTCGAAATAATACATATCGATGAACGTGGTCGTGCCGCCGAGCAGCATTTCGAGCACGCCCAGGCGCGTGCCCCAGCGAACGTATTCGCGCGAAAGATTTTTCGATTCCGCGGGAAAAATGAATTTGTTCAGCCAGTCCTGCAGATTCAAGTCGTCCGCCAGCCCGCGCAGCAGGGACATGGCGGCGTGCGTATGGGTATTGATCAAACCCGGGGCCAGGATTGCGTCGGGCCGGTCGAGCCGCCGTGTGGCTTGAAACCGCGCGTCGATTTCCGCTTTGCTCCCGACCGCGGCAATGCGATCCCCTCGCACCGCCACAGCGCCGTTCGCGATCACGCGATGGCGCGCATCCATCGTGATGACGTACCGGCCGCTCCAGATCCAGTCCGCCGGCTCGGCGGCCAGCGTGCAGGCCAACAGAAAGAAGCTACAGATACGTGGCATCGAACGGCTTGGGAAACAGGTCTTTCAAGCGGTGAGTCTCGATCTTACCGTGCGGGTTCAGCAGCACGATCTCCACGTCGCCGCAGAATTCCCATAGAATCTGCCGGCACGCCCCACAAGGCGGAGTCAGCCGGCGAGTATCCGCGGCCACGGCGACGCGTTTGAAACGGCGCGCACCTTCCGAAATTCCCTTGAACACAGCGACGCGCTCGGCGCACATCGTGAGCCCGTAACTGGCGTTCTCGACATTGCAGCCTGTATGGATGCGACCGTCGAGGCCTTCCACGGCCGCCCCCACCTTGAATTTCGAAAACGGCGCGAACGCATTCTCGCGAGCGGCCAGAGCGGCGGTCAGCAATGGGTCGCTCGCCTTCATGTTCCTAACCGCGGCACCAAGGCACGCAAATAGCGGACGAGCGTCTCGCGCACCATTGCCCCGGTCTCGAGCACCTCCTCATGCTCGATTTTGTGGGGCAAAATGCCGGCCGCCATATTGGTAACGCAGGAAATACCGAGCACCTTGATACCCATGTGATTGGCCACGATCACCTCGGGCACTGTGGACATTCCCACGACGTCGGCGCCGATCGTGCGCAGGAAACGGATCTCGGCAGGCGTTTCGTAGGAAGGCCCCAGGAGCCCGGCGTACACACCTTCCCCTACGGGAATGTTCAATTCAGTGGCGACTTGCGCGGCAATTTCGCGATAATCGCGGCAGTACGCGTCCGACATGTCTGGAAAGCGCGGCCCGACCGAGTCGTCATTCGGCCCGGCCAGCGGATTGACGCCCTGCAGATTGATGTGATCCGAGATTAGCACTAAGCCACCGCGTTTGAATGAGACGTTGATTCCCCCGGCGGCATTGGTGAACACCATGGAGCGGACGCCGAGCGAACCCAGGACACGCACACCGAATGTTACCTGTGCCGGCGAGTAGCCTTCATACAGGTGGGTTCGGCCGGCCATCACTGCGGCGCAGCGACCACCCAAGTTACCGATGACGAGTTTGCCCGGATGACCCACAGCGGTGGAGCACGGCCAGCCGGGAATCTCGTAGTACGGAATTGTGACGCTCGGGGAAAGCTCGGCCGCGAAGGCGCTCAGCCCGCTGCCCAACACAACGGCGATCGATGGCGCCAGATCCGTCCGGCTGCGGATATGCTCGACGGCTTCTCGGATCACAAGAGCATTCCCGCGATACAAGCCGACATGAAATTCGCCATCGAACCGGCCGCCACGGCGCGGATTCCCATTCGGGCCAGGTCGGATTTCCGGCTGGGCGCCAGAGCGCCGATCCCGCCGATCTGAATCGCGATCGAGCTGAAATTGGCGAAGCCGCAGAGCGCATAAGTCGCAATCGTGAACGAGCGCGGGTCCAGATGGCCTTTCATGGGACCCAGTTGAGTGAACGCCACAAACTCGTTCAGCACCAGGCGCGTGCCCAGCAGGTTTCCGATATCGGCGGCGTCCTTCCACGAGACGCCCATGATCCACGCGAGGGGCGCGAAAATGACGCCGAAGATCTTCTCCAGGCTCGGCGGTACCCAGCCGAGCAACGGCAGTCCGTGCACCCAACCCAGAATTCCGTTAACCATCGCGATCAGCGCGATGAACGCGATGAGCATCGCGCCAATGTTCAACGCCAGCCGCAGCCCGTCGCCCGCTCCCTGTGCGGCGGCGTCGATCACGTTGACCGCCGACTTCTCGACCTTGATTTCCACGCGCCCCGCGGTAGCCGGCTTTTCGGTTTCCGGAACGAAGATCTTGGCCAGCATGATTGTCGCTGGAGCGGTCATGATTACGGCCGTCAACAGGTGTTCAATCTGCACGTGCGCCACCAAGACATAAGCGGCCATCACCGCGCCCGAAACATGCGCCATGCCGCTGGTCATGATGGTGAACAGCTCCGACTCCGTCATGCCGGCGATGAACGGCTTAATGGTGAGGGGCGCTTCCGTCTGTCCCATAAAGATGCTGGCGGCCACGTTGAGCGACTCCGCGCCGCTCGCTCCCATGGTCCTCAACATCACTTCCGCCATCGCACGCACGACCCACTGCATGATGCCGAGGTAATACAGGATCGAGAAGAACGAAGCGATGAAGATGACGATGGGCAGAACTTGAAAGGCGAAGACCACACCGAATGGGCCGTTTGGACCGCCGAGCTGATCTCCGAACACGAACGTGCTGCCGGCCTGCACGTAATTGATCATCGCGGTGACGCCGCGGCTGGCCGCCTGAAACAACTTGCCGACGTCGGTTTTCAGAACGAGTAGCGCAAACGCGAACTGCAGGCCGAGCCCCCAAGCGAGAATCCGCAGCTTGATGGAACGCTTATGGGCCGAGATTAACCAGGCAATCCCTAGTATCACTGCGAGGCCCAGAATCCCGGTGAAACGGCCCATCTATCCTACGACTTCCAGAATCAGCTCCCGTTCATCCGGCTTTTGCGCCGAGATGCGGAACGCATCTTCGACCATTTCCGCCGCTTCTTCCACGCGGTCCTCGCGGGTGTAGTAGATGCGGCACAGGACGGATCCGGCATCCACCTTCTCTCCGACCTTGACTTCCAGGATAATGCCGACCGCGGGGTCGATGACGTCCTCCTTTTTGTCGCGGCCGGCGCCGATCATGTTCGACGCCTGGCCGATGTCCTCCGCGTCGATCAGACTCACGTAGCCGCCGCGCGGCGATGTGACTTCGCGCATCCCGGTGGCGTTCGGCAGCAACTCAAATTTATCGAGCGCCTGCGGATTGCCTCCCTGCGCCGCCACCACCTGTTTGAATTTTTGATAGCCGGAACCGTCCACCAATTTCTGCTCGGCGACGCGCCGGGCTTCCTCCAGCGAGCCGGCTTTCTTGCCCAGGTGGATCATCCGCGCGGCCAGCTCAATGGACAGACGGGTCAGATCCGTCGGACCGGCATTCTGGAGAGTCTGAGACGCTTCCATCACTTCCAACGCGTTGCCCACCGCATAACCCAAAGGCTGGCTCATGTCGGTGATCAGCGCCTGCACCTTCTTGTCCTTCGGCCGGCCGATGCTCACCATCATTTGCGCCAGGCGGCGCGCATCCACCTGCTTCTTGAGGAAGGCACCGTTGCCGACCTTGACGTCGAGAACGAGAGCATCCACGCCCTCGGCGAGCTTCTTCGACATGATCGAAGAAGCGATCAGTGGGATGGATTCCACTGTTCCGGTGACATCCCGCAATGCGTAAAGCTTCCCATCTGCCGGCGCCAGTTGTTCGGTTTGCCCGATGAAGCACAATCCGAGCTCGCCGAGCTGTTTCCGGAATTCCTCGGGAGTGAAATTGGTGCGAAAGCCGGGGATCGACTCCAGCTTGTCGAGTGTGCCGCCAGTATGCCCCAGCGCGCGCCCCGACATCATCGGCACGACGACTCCGGCGGCGGCCGCCAGCGGCGCGACAATCAGACTGGTCTTGTCGCCCACGCCGCCGGTGGAGTGCTTGTCCACTTTGACGCCGGGAACTGATGACAGATCAACGGTTTCACCGGAGCGCAGGATGCAGTCCGTCAGCTTCGTCACCTCGCGATCCGACATCCCTGAGAAATACACAGCCATCAGAAATGCCGACATCTGGTAATCGGGAATTTCGCCGGTGTTGTAACCTTCCACCAGAAAATCGATTTCTTCAGGCGCGAGTTCTTCCCCGTCGCGTTTGCGCTGGATCAAGTCAACTGTACGCATTATGAGACACTTAGGCTAGCACTCCAAGGCACTGAAAGTAAAGGGATCTTCCTTGCCGTCGTGCGATTTGTTGTGATAGAGGGCATCGCCCGGCGGTCATAAGAATTATCGATTGGACGCCGAAGCCGGTACCGGTTAAGCTAGCAGCAAGTCCGGTCTTTGCTGACCTCTCTTGACACTCCCTGCCGAGAATCCACCAAATTTGGAGTCTCTTTTATGTTGCGTCTGACGCTACTCGGCTTGCCGGAGGATCTGAGCAATCAGCTTGCTCGCATTCTGCGGGACGAATCCCATCAGGTGACCCGAAGACTGTACGTTTCCGAGCTACGACGCGCACCGGATGCCGCCGCGGTTTTCATTTCCGGTGACAGCCCGGAATACCGCGAAACGCTGTCCCTGTTACAGGAAAGTTATCCCGATCTCCCCGTTATCGTGGTCACTCGAAACCCCGAAACGCGGCACTGGCTGGAGGCCCTCGATGCGGGCGCGGCCGACTATTGTGGTGCGCCGTTCGAGCACATTCAGGTGCGCTGGATCCTGGGATCGATTATGCTCGAGACCCGGCGGCGGTCGCAGGCGCCCCATTCGGAATTGCCCGCGGCCTGAGAGAGACGGAAAAGCACGCTATGCGGGAAGCTCGAGCCGTCAGAGAAGGCGCTCTGATCACCAAGATACTCCGGTTCTGCCGCTTTTGCGCTCGCGAAACGCCTCACGAAGTTCGAGCCGGCGCCTTCGGGCCGCGGCTCACCTGTATTCGCTGCCGCGACCGGGCACTGCTGGACGAACTCGATCGCGACTGAGCGGCGCGCCGAGGGCTGGCGGAAACAGTTGCTACGATGGTAGCGATGACCCCTAATCAGCCGGGTATGCCGCCTAAACTGCCGATTCCCGGCGTGAAAAATCTGATTGCCGTTGGCTCCGGGAAAGGGGGTGTCGGCAAAACCACAGTGTCCGTTAATCTCGCGGTCGGCTTGGCCTCGCTCGGCTACAAGACCGGCCTGATGGACGCTGACGTATATGGCCCGAACGTCCCGCTCATGATGGGGATCAACCGCACGCCGATGGCGCACGGGGAGCGCATCCAGCCACTCGAACAATACGGCGTTCAATTGATGTCCATGGGTTTTCTGAACCCGGGCGATAAGCCGCTAGTCTGGCGAGGCCCCATGCTGCACAGCGTCATCCAGCAGTTCCTCCGCGGCGTGGACTGGGGCGAGCTCGACTTCCTCATTATCGATCTACCCCCGGGCACCGGAGACGTTCAGCTTTCGCTCATTCAAACCGCTCCCATTACCGGCGCGATCGTGGTGACTACTCCGTCCGACGTCTCACTCGAAGACGCTCGCAAGGCGATCCACATGTTTCACCAGGTGAAGGTGCCGATTCTGGGAATCGTGGAGAACATGAGCTATCTGAACTGCCCGCACTGCAACGAGCGAATCGACGTGTTCAGCTACGGCGGCGGACGGCGCACGGCCGAGATGATGCAAGTCCATTTCCTGGCCGAACTGCCGCTCGATCCGCAGGTGCGCATCGGTGGCGATACGGGCAAGCCCATCGTGCTGCGTGCGGGCGAGGGACAGCCATTCGTGGAGTTAGCGCGGAACGCCGCGGGCCGCGCTCAGGAAGCCGCGCGCCAGGAAGGCCCCAAGATCGAAATTACCGAGTAGCGGCGACGAATTCGACGTTCTCGCCAAACTTGCCTTGCGCCGTGTAGCCCTGCGAATGCAGAAAAGCGGTTAGCTCCTCCGAACTGGTTCCCATCGCGCGCAACTGGTGATCCACCATCTCCACGAGGATCATGGGATGGAAGCGCGCCATGGTCTCCCGGGCGCCGTTCAAAACCAGCAACTCCGCACCCTCGACGTCGACCTTGATGGTGTCCACGCGAGAGAGGCCCGCATCCCGGACGATGTCATCCAAAGGCCGGGCTCGCACCTGGTAACTGGTCACCGCTTTTCCGGTTTGCGACGCGTTCGCGCGGGAGAGCGAGGTCTCTCCGGTATTGGCTTCGGGCGCCCCGAACAGTTCGAGCGTTCCTTCGGCGTCCGCACAGGCCACGGGCGCGACGGTGATGCTGCCAGCGCCGCTCGCCTGGATGTTATCGCGAAGTTTCCGAACCGTCTCGGGATTCGGCTCGATCGCCAGCACGCGGCCGGACGGCCCCACGATCGGCGCGGCCTTGAGCGAATAGTATCCGATATGCGCTCCGATATCGACAAATGTGCCGCCGCTTTGCAGGTGTTGCTGGATCACTCCCCAACTGTCTCTCTCCCACTGACCCGTTTCCAGAATCTGGCGCGAAACGTAGTCCTCGGGGTCGAGCAGCATCTTGACATGTGGCTCGACCTCGACCCATACGGGCGTGAACGGCCGAAACGTCGGCTGCACGAGGCGCGGCAAAGCCGCCCCGTGCTCGAGCGGCCAATGGTGGAACCACCCGCGCTGCAGGGAGTAATAGGCTTGCGTTCGTGCGGCCGGGCCGGCAATCGCGGTCGTCAGTCCGACCACCAGCAGGATCGATCCCGGCACAAACGGCAGAAAGAGGCGTTTCGACATGTCCGCTCCAGCCTTTCTATTGCAATGCGCCCGGCGAGTCCGGGCAAGATGACGTTGGTTAGGGCGAATCTGCTTACCTGGCGGGAAACGCGAGCAAATCGGGTGGCAGCTACCTGGACGGGATCGATTGAACCGAATGCGATTACAATCAGATAGAAGCGGAATGGCAGGAGTTATTAAGGGAACCGCAGGGCTCGGTCAGCCATCTAAAACAAGTTACGTGATGCGGTTTTCCCAGTTTCCATCCGGCCTGCGGGGCAAGGCTTCACTGCGGCTTGCAGGCCTCTTGATCCTGCTGGCAATGTGGGTTGGCGCGCAACAGCCCCCTTCCCCCACGGCCGCTCCGCCGCCGGCTCCGGAGCCCAATGCCACGCTGAATCACGCGATTCAACTGTATGAGACGAAAGATTTCGCCTCAGCCCTTCCACTCTTTCGACAGCTCGCCGACACGGGCAACATCGAGGCGATTCGTTATCTCGGCGTCATGTTCGGCAGCGGCCTGGGTGTCGCACCGGATTATAACGAGGCGCTGCGGTGGTTTCGAAAAGCCGCTTATTCCGGTGACGGGCAGGCGATGTGCAATATCGGCTCTCTCTACTTTAAAGGGATGGGAGCGCCGCCCGACTACGGCGAAGCACTGCTCTGGTTTCAAAAGAGCGCCAAAGGCGGCAACAGCCAGGCGGCTTACAACCTCGGCGTCCTCTACCGCGACGGGCTGGGCGTTTCGGTGGATTATCAGAAAGCTTTGCTCTTCTTCCGCAAAGCGGCCGATCAGGGGGAAGATCTCGCGATGAACAGCGTGGGCGTGATGTATCAGCAAGGACAAGGCGTGATGGCCGATTCTCAGGAGGCTCTCAAATGGTTCCGCGCCGCGGCGGATCTAGGGAACACGTCGGCTATGTACAATCTCGCGCTCCTCTACGAAGACCGTAAAGACCGGACCGAAGCCATCGGCTGGTATCGAAAAGCGGCGGCCGCAGGAAACCTCGAAGCCAATCGCAGCTTGCAGCGGCTGAGTGAGACGAAATAGACGGACGGCGCGGGCGGGCCAGCCCGGCCCTTCGCTCTACCCGATCAACGGGAGCGACAGGTCTGACCGATCCGATGACGGCCTGCGGGTAGCTACGCCAGTGGCTGGAGCCTACGGTGCCCTGTGCTATGATCTGAAACCGGCATGACCTACGACACGGCTCCAAAGGTGGCGGGTCGCCGGTCACTCGCGATCTGGGCGGGTGTTGCAGTACTCCTGGTTGCCTTTTCGTACGTGTTCACGCTGCTGCTTGCGCTCGCCTGCGTGTGGCTTCCATTCTTGGTGCTTTCGACATGGCCCGGATTCAATTCATTGGTGGTATTTCTGGCTGGCATTGTCGTGAGCCTGGTGATTCTCTGGTCGCTTGTGCCACGGCGAGACCGCTTCCCGGTACCGGGCCCACGTCTTCATGCGGCGAAGCACCCGCGACTGTTCGCCGAGCTAACAAAAATAGCCGAGGCACTTAAGGAACCTCTGCCGCTCGAAGTATACCTACTACCGGAAATGAACGCCTGGGTAGCGGAGCGTGGCGGCATAATGGGCTTCGGCAGTCGTCGAGTAATGGGATTGGGACTGCCGTTGGTTGGCATTCTGACGATCTCGGAGTTTCGTGCGGTCTTGGCGCATGAATTTGGACACTATTACGGCGGCGATACGCGCTTATGGCCGTGGGTTCACAAGACGAGAGCCGCTATGGCCCGGACGTTAATGAACCTGGGATCCGATTCTCTTGCCGAAGCACTCACGAGAATTCACATGGCCCGAATAGTGCATCACCTCGCGGTGGCCGCCCTAGTCGCCTACTGGAGCCTCTTCATGCGGATCACACAAGCCATATCACGTCTCCACGAATACAGGGCCGACGAACTCGCGAGTAACCTCGCCGGAACACAGGCACTTATTGATGGCCTCTCTACGATCCACGGTGCATCGGCCGCATTACCGTTATTCTGGCAAACCGAGATGGTGCCGGCACTCGAGGCGGGTTATCGGCCGTCTCTGACGGATGGCTTCGCTCGTTTTCTCACGGTTCCGGGCATTGCGACAGGGGTTGCGAAGCATGTAGAAACCGAACTGAAGGAACCTGTCACCGATCTATACGATACGCATCCGCCTCTCAGGGACCGAATCGCTGCGCTTCGAAATAGTGTCGTGTGTAGCGACACGGTTGATCTGACGCCCGCGATTTCGCTATTTGACATGGTTGAAGAAGTTGAGGTTGAACTCCTTGCGGCTATAAGTCAAGGTTTAGATGTGCCGAGCCTGAGATCGGTCTCGTGGGACCAAATCGGTCCGGACGGGTATTTGCCAGCCTGGAGAGCGTTGGCACAAGAGTGCGGGTCATTATTGGAAAACTACACGGTCGAGCGCCTTCCAGAGCTTGTCGCACGACTCAATGAGATCGCACAACGCATGCGAGACCCGAAGGGCATGTTGCTCACCCGGGAGCAGCGAACCCAACGGGCGGCGCAACTTTTGTGGAGGGCTCTAACGGTTGCGCTGTGTGATCAAGGATGGTGGCTGCATGCCACGCCAGGGGAGTTCTACCTGGAACGAGCGGGAGAACGACTTGCGCCAGCCGCGGTGGTCACACAGATCCGGTCAGGTGCAATTACCGCAAACGCCTGGACCAAGCAGTGTCAATCGTACGGGATTTCTGAAGTATCCCTTATGCCGTCTGCACGGTAATGCTGCGTCTAGCCTTGCTTCGGAGGAAAAGACACATGGATAAGGGAACCAAAGCTGGAACTGGAAACGGGGTGTGGCGTCCCGCTTGCCGGGGGAACCAAAACAGTGCGGTTAGGCCTGCCGGCCCTTCGCTCTAGCCGGCCACTGGCGCCGGATGCGGCAACTTCTTCTTGCCGCGCCGCCAGGACTGAAACTTCTCCTGCACCGCCGACATGTAGGTGTAGAAGACCGGCGTCAGATACAAAGTGACCAACTGAGAGAACAAGAGGCCGCCGACCACGACCAGGCCCAGAGGGCGCCGCGCTTCGCCGCCCGCGCCATATCCGAGCGCGATCGGCACTGCGCCCAGCATCGCCGCCATCGTGGTCATCATAATCGGCCGGAAACGGATCAGGCAGCCCTGATAGATCGCCTGCATCGGCGAGAGTTGCTGCTCGCGCTCGGCCTCCAGCGCGAAGTCGATCTGCATGATCGCGTTCTTTTCCACGATGCCAATCAGCATGATCAGGCCGACGAACGCATAGATGTTCAGATCGATGCGGAACAGATAGAGAGTAAGCAGCGCCCCGAAGCCGGCCGAAGGCAAGCCCGAAAGAATTGTCAGCGGGTGAATGTAGCTCTCATACAGGATGCCCAGCACGATGTACACGACCGCAATCGCGATGATCAGCAGCACCCAGAGATTGCCGAGCGAACTCTGGAACGCGCGCGCCGCGCCCTGGAACTGCGTGCCGATGGTGTCCGGCAGCTCCTGCGTGGCCAGCTCCTGAATCCGGTTCACGACCTCGCCGAGCGACGCGCCAGGAAGGAGATTGAACGAAATCGTCGCCGAGGGCAGCTGGCCGTAGTGATTGATGGTCTGCGGGCCGGTGTCCGATTCGACGCGCGCGAGGGTGTCGAGCGGGATCAGGCGACCGGTGTTGTTCTTGAAGTAGAGCAGCGAAAGCGCCT
>DASXAK010000167.1:0-9102 GCA_036406715.1 Bryobacteraceae bacterium
GCACAAAGATCTGCACCTGTTTCTCTGCGATGACATCTGGTTCATGGACCGCAAGAAGGAGCAGATCGAGCGCTTCCAGTACGATTTCGCCCGCGACGGCATTTCGACTGAGGGATTGCCGCGCGACGGCGAGGCGGTGCCCCGCACCGCCAAAGCGAAGCCCGGGCCGATCACGAGCGACCACTCACCCGAAGAGTACATGGCCAAGGTCGAGACCATCCGCGAGGGGATGCGCCGGGGCGACTATTACGAGGTGGTGCTCCGCCAGACGTTCCAGACGCCCTATTCCGGCAAACCTTCGGAGCTGTTCGAGCGGGTGCAGCGCGCGAACCCAAGCCCGTACGAGTTTCTGCTCCAATTTGGCAACGAACAACTCGTTGGAGCTTCGCCGGAAATGTTTGTTCGCGTCGAAGGCCAGCGCGTCGAAACCTGCCCCATCTCCGGAACCGCGCAGCGCACGGGCGACCCGTTGCGCGACGCCGAAAACATTCGCGAACTGCTGAAATCGACCAAGGAAGAGTCGGAGCTGACGATGTGCACCGACGTCGACCGCAACGACAAATCGCGCGTCTGCGAGCCGGGAACCGTGAAAGTGATCGGCCGCCGGTTGATCGAATCCTATGCCGGCCTGTTCCACACGGTGGATCACGTCGAAGGCATTCTCCAGGAAGGCTTCGATGCGCTCGATGCCTTCTTGAGCCACATGTGGGCCGTCACGGTGATCGGGGCGCCGAAAAAGGCCGCGGCCCAAACCATTGAGCGTACCGAAAAAAACGCGCGCGGCTGGTACGGCGGCGCCGTTGGCATGATCACGCTCAACGGTGATATCAACACTGGTATCCTGATCCGCACGACGTACCTGAAGGATGGAGTCGCATCCTATCCCGTGGGCGCGACCCTCCTGTACGACTCGGTTCCTGCCATGGAGGAACGCGAGACGCGGCTCAAAGCCACCGGATTTTTCCGCACACTGGGTACGGGCGAAACGGCTGCGCCGGCGATCGTAGAACGCGAGCCCGTCGGCTCTGGAACGAAATTGCTTCTAGTCGACAACGACGACTGCTTCATCCACACGCTCGCGAATTATGTGCGCCAGACGGGCGCCGAGGTGATCACCTACCGGGCTGGTTTTCCAGCCGAACTGATCGCGCGGATTGCGCCTAACCTGATTCTGATTTCTCCCGGGCCGCGCCGGCCTGCGGATTTCGGGGTGCCGGAACTCGTCAAGACCGCCGTGCGGCTGGGCGTGCCCGTCTTCGGCGTCTGCCTCGGCTTGCAGGGGATCGTCGAAGCCTTTGGAGGCGAACTGGGCGTCCTCGACTACCCGATGCACGGCAAGCCTTCCACCATCCGCCACCGCGGCACCGGAGTGTTTGAAGGCTTACCTTCGGAGTTCCACGTTGGGAGATATCACTCACTATTCGCCCGCCGCGAAACGTTTCCTTCCTGCCTCGAGGTCACCGCGGAGACCGAAGACGGCGTTATTATGGGGGTGCGTCACAGGGAACTGCCAATCGAGGCGGTCCAATTTCACCCGGAATCCATATTGACCGCCGACGGAAACCATGGGTTGCTTCTCATGGAAAATGCGGTCCGTCTCGGGAAGGCAGCGAGAACCGTGGCGTAGGCGGTTCTCATGCGAATTATCAAATATATCGGAATTGCCGTAGTCGTCCTGCTGCTGATCGTCATTGCGCTCCCGTTTTTCATCGACGCGAACGCGTTTCGGCCGCGGTTGGAAGCCACTCTTAGCAGTGCGCTCGGGCGTGAAGTCAAAGTCGGAAATCTCACGGTTGCCCTATGGTCAGGCGGCGCATCCGCCGAGAACCTTTCGATCGCGGACGATCCGGCCTACGGCCGCAACCCGTTCCTGCAAGCCAAATCGCTCAAGCTGAATGTCGAGTTGATGCCTCTGCTCTTCTCGCACCAGCTCAATGTCACCGGGCTCACCATCGATCAGCCGTCTATCGTGTTGCTGCAATCGGCGTCCGGAACCTGGAATTTTTCCACGCTCGGCGGAAAGTCTGAGAGCCAGCCCGCCCGGCCCACCAGCCCCGAACCACCACCGCAGACCTCTTCTTCGAAAGAGCCGCTGGCGATCTCGGCGAAATTGGTGAAGATCACGGGAGGACATTTTGCCGTCGGGCAGGCGAACAGCCGGACGAAACCTCTCGCTCTCGACAATGTGAATCTCGAACTGCAGGATTTCGCTCCCGGCACTTCGTTCCCGTTTTCTTTCTCGGCTCAGCTCGCCGGTGGCGGCCAACTCGCGCTGAATGGAAAGGCCGGGCCGATCCCCGAAAACAACGCCGACCTGACTCCCGTGCAGATCGCATTACATGCGACGCAGTTGGATCTGGCCCGCTCCGGGATTGTGCAGCCCTCCACCGGCTTTGCGGGGCTCGTCTCGCTCGACGCCCAGGGCAGTTCGAACGGCGAGGTCGTCAGCCTCAACGGCAAACTCAAAGCCGAAAAGCTGAAACTGGCGAAGAACGGATCCCCCGCGCCGCAGCCGGTGAATTTTGATTTCGCGGTCGACCATGATCTGCGAAAGAAAACCGGCCGCTTGAAGACCGGCAACATCCACTTCGGAAGCGCACCCGCCGCACTGACCGGCACCTATGACCTGCGGGGTGAGACTGCGGTGCTGAACATGGCGTTCTCGGGTCCAAACATGGCCATCGACCAGCTCAAACAGTTCTTGCCCGCGATGGACGTCGTCCTGCCCTCCGGGTCGTCGTTACAGGGCGGAACCGCGAGCGCCAAGCTGACTTCGCAGGGGCCCTCCGACGCCCTGGTCACCAGCGGCTCGCTCGGCCTGAACAATACGAGACTGGCCGGCTTCGATCTGGGCAGCAAGATGAAGGCGGTCGAAGCCCTGGCCGGAATTCCAGGCGGACCGAATACGGATGTCCAGACTCTGAGCGCTGACGTGCGCATGGCCCCCCAAGGTACGGCCATCAATAATTTTCAATTGGTCGTGCCGACCATCGGGCAGATTGTCGGGGCCGGGACCATCGGCCCTGACCACACGCTCGACTTCAAAATGGGCGCGACCGTGCACACATCGGGCGCCATCCTGGCGTCGCTCGGACAGAAAGGGGATACCAAAATTCCGTTTCTGATTGTCGGTACCTCCTCGAATCCCACGTTCCGGCCGGACGTAAAAAGCCTGGCGGCGCAAAAAATCCAGCAGCTCGGCGGGAACAGCGACCTGGGCAAAGCAGCGGGCAGTATCTTGAACAATCTCTTCGGCGGAAAGAAGAAGAAGTGAGGACCGGCTTAAGCCCCACCACGAGAATTCAAGCGCCTGCAGCGTTTAGTGGGGCAGGCATTCAGCCTGCCAAAATATTTTTCAGCAGCCTCTTAAGGGCTGAAGATCAGCTTCAGGATGAGCAGGGCCAAAAGAACGGCACTTGCGGATAAAATCACGGCGTAGGGTCGCCACTGTCGCGGCTCGCCCGCAATAGCACCATCTTGTGCGTCTTCTGCCTCCGTCTCGCCGCTAAAATTCAAAAGCGCGCGAGCCGCCGATTCCTGTTCGAAAGCGCACGTGTCCCAATCCAGCAGCGCAATCTGTTCCTCAGTCTGGGCACGAAGTTCGTTACCGCACTCGGGAAGTCGGGAGGCGACCTCCGCAGCAAGCGACGCACGAACCTCCTCGTACGTCGGCCGCCGCGGATCGGTCACCATCGCGAAACCCAGACTGTTCGCAATGCGGCTGGCCGCTACAATCAAACCGGGGAGGCCGCATTCCATCGCATCCGCGCTATACCTGCCAACTGCAGCCCCAAGGTCTTCCGGAAGATTCCACTGCCGGCCCAGCCACGCTCCCGTGTCGTAACGATCGACGCCGAACAGATTCCGTTCCTGCTCGAGCAAATTGAACTCTTTGCCCGACTCCCGCTCCTCGGCCGCGATCTGCAGTAACCGCGGATATTCGACTGGATCCGCCATCATCAACCCAAGACACCCGATGTCATGCAGCAACGCCGCAGCGTACGCCGTCTCCTCCGAAATACCGATCGCTGGCGAAATTCTCTCCGCGATTACGGCACAGCCCACACTGAAGCGCCAATACGCGCGAAGTTCGTCGATCATCAGGAGGCCTTTGAGATACGTGCGCATGATGGCGCCAAAGGCGAGCCCGCGAACTCTTCGGATGCCCAACAGCGTGGCCGCGTGATCCAGTGATTCGACTTCGGCCCGTAGCGCAAACAAAGAAGAGTTGGCGAACCGGATAATCTCCGCCGAGAGTGCCGGATCCGACCGAATCAGACGAGTCAGATCGGCGGTACTGGTCGCGTCATCGGAAGACAAACGCAGGACCTTCGTCGCCAGCGGCGGAAACGCCGGAATCTGCGGGAGCACACTGGTGTCCATGGCCGGACTCCTCCGCTAGTCTATCGGCAGCGCTGCCCGGGTCCATTAGATCTGAGATGGGGATGATTCCGACAGGCCTTCCGCCGGTGCCATCACCAGCCCCGACGGCAGTTCCTCGCCAAAGATCCGGCCGAGCGTGCGATCGTCCTCTTCTTCACCTTCCAGCACGGCCAGCAGCCAGTCGGCATGCGGCATGGTTTCGAGCTTGCGCTGTACAGACTCGCGGATGGCCGGCGCCAGATCCCGCGTCGGATCATCCGTTCGCCGGGCTAGGGCCGCCAGGGCATCGCCGGCGTTCGCCGCCTTCAGCAGAGCCTCCACCCAGCGCGTCGCGGCAGGGGACGGCACGACGAGGTTGATCGGGCCGTAAAAGAGCTGCCGGGCTCCGAGCCGCGAGAGGCACCAAAGTTCGCTCTCCTTGAAGTCGCCCGCCTTGACGCGTTTGATCAGAGCCTCGCCTAACTCGGTTTTAGCGCCGATCGGCAACAGCTCCAGGCTCGATGCCGTTCGCCACATCTCCCGCTGCAGCGCCGCGTTGATTCGCTGTGGTTTCTTGTTTCCGCGCGGCAGCAGATTTCCGGAGAGCCGCTGGTAGATGTCGGCCTGCTGATTGCGATTGAGCCCACCGGCGAGACGCCCCCAGAAAATCCACCAGTCGATCTCGCACTGCACCTGGTTCGAATACGTAACTCCGCCGGCGAACAACTTGCGTGCCTGCTCGATCCGGAAATCGTCGCCCGGATGTCCGAAGCCAGGCCGCAAACAAAACCCGCACAGGTTGAGCCAGCGCACTTCATACGCCGGGCTCTTCTTGCGTCCGTCAGCAGCCGCCAGAAAGGCGTCCGCCATCTGGCGGATCGCGGAGAGCGGCCATGAGTTCTTCCCGAGCCCCATGGTCTGTTCCAGCCGGGAGGGCACTTCTTCGGGAGCGATGGCCGATTTGGCGGACGGCGAAAACACGGCGCTGATCAATTCGAGCGACGCCTTCAGCGCCGGTTCGCTCACCACCGCGACAGCTTTCCGTTCGGCCGGCTGCTCAGGCGCGGCCTTGCGCAGTTCGAATTGCAAACGCCAGCGATTGTCACTGATCTTCGATTCGCACCAGGTCTCGAGCGTGCCGATCTCCGTCAGCCGCGCACCGAGCTTGACCGGGATCAGCCGCTCCTCGGCTTTTTTTCCGAACCGGATGACCGCATGCAGAGGCGCGTGCATATGGATGCTCGCATCGTCGCCCGCGAATTCGACCAGATCTCCAAGCTTGTCTTCCGAACGCGTCAGAGAACTGTATAGCCGGAACGAGACCGGACGATTCGCAACCAACTGCAGCGCTTCGTTATCGATTTCAACGGCTGCCCCTTCTTCGGCGCCGCGCGGCACCAGGCAGACCGCCGGCAGTTTTCCTTCGCGAGGCGCACCGATCCCGATGTAGTAGGTGCGCGGCAAACCGCCTCGCACCAGAACGCCGCTGCCGGTGGCGCGCACATACGAGTAATAAGCCGCGCCCCGCGCCACCGCCAGATCCAGATCGCTGTTTTCCAAAATCTCAGGACGCCGGTCGTACCAGCGGCCGGTCACGTCCGCTACGCGCTCGCGGAGAATTTCGGGAATGAAAAAACCGCCGTTGAACAGAATGGCATCCGGGACTTGTCCGGCGCCTTCCAGAAACGCGTTCAAATGCCGCGTGATTGCAGCATCGGAGACGTACGGCAGCCCGAGTTCACGAAACAAGCTGCGTTTTTCTTCCTTCGGCCCTTCGCCGCGTTCGGTGAACGGCAGAAAGCCTTCGAGCGCCAGTTCCAGAGCCTCTTCGCGCCGGATCTCGGTCTTCAGAGTTTTTCCGATGAGCGCCGAGCCGGAACCGAGCACAGTGATCTCGACACTCTGGCGCGTAGGATCGGTCAGCAGAATTTCCTTGGCCGCGGAACACTGCCGTCGTAGCCCGCTCCGCTGGCGAATCGAAAGCTGCGCGCCCAACTTGGTTTCGACCAGCCACGCAAACGTGAGATCGAGATTGTCGCCCCCGAGGAGCAGGTGTTTTCCGACCGCGGTGCGCGTGAAGTTTACCAGATCGCCTTCGCGCGAAACGCGAATCAGGCTGAAGTCGCTGGTCCCTCCTCCGACGTCGCAGACCAGCACGATCTGTCCATCGAACAGCTTCTTCCGCGACTGCGCGAGATTGTTGGCGATCCACGAGTAGAACGCGGCCGCAGGCTCCTCCAGCAGGGTGAGCCGCTCGATGCCGGCATCGCGTGCGGCCATCACGGTGAGTTCGCGCGCTTCTTCGTCGAACGATGCCGGGACGGTCAGGACGATATCCTGCTCGGCCAGCGGCATGCCTTTGGTCTTGTCCCATTCCTCGCGGAACTTCGCCAGGTAGCGCGCCGACACCTCGACGGGCGAAAGAACCCGCCCGGTCTCGGGCGAATCCCATGGCAGAATCTTGGCCGTGCGGTCCACGTCCGAATTGGAGAGCCATGATTTGGCGGAATGCACCAGCCGCGTGGGAACCAACGCGCCTTGTTCTCGCGCGTAGACTCCGACAGGCTGCCCGTCTTCGAGAAACAGGAACGAAGGCAAGGTGCGCCGCGGCTCTACCCGTCCCGCCGCCACCTGCTGCGGAGTCTCAAAGATGTGCACGGGCGGAAAGTCGCGGTCTTCCGCTTCGCGCTCGTCGATGAAGGCCAGGGCGGAATTGGTCGTGCCCAGGTCGATGCCGATTTTCATGTCTTACGCCGCGGCCACCCGCTCGCGCACATTGAATTCGAGTTTCCAGCGGCGGTTATCCCGGGACACGCACCAGAGCTGTAGAAGACCGGTTTCGGTGACCACCGTCTCAAAGGATACCGGCACTACCTCCGAGGACGATTCTCCGGCGCCGAAGGTCACTTCCATCGGAGACAGCTCTTCGAGTTCACCGCCGAAGTCCTCGATCAGATCGCCCGGTTCGTCGTTTTTGCGGCTGGCGGAGGCAAAGAAGCGGAACTCCGCCGGCTCTCCGACGACGAGCCCGAATTCACGGCCGGGGATGCGCACGTCCGTTCCCTCTTCCATTCCGAACGGCACCACGGTTAACGCCTTCAGAGGGGCCGTAAAACCCGGAGCGGCCGGCATCGCGCTTTCGATACCCACGTAATACGTGCGTGGGACACCGCCGCGGATGCGAACGCCGCGGCCTCGCCGGGCCAATCCGTGGTACGCCGCGCCGCGCGCCACCGCGTGCATCAGGTCCTCGCCGCTAAGCGGCCTCGCGGCGCTCATCCCTTCTTCCGCAAGCCATGAGTTCATGGTGGCGAGCAGTCGCTCGCGCACGAGGCCGGCCTTGAGAACCCCGCCGTTGAACAGGACATGCGTGGGACACGCCAGCCCGCTCGGCCCGCGGCGCACGGCGCCATGCTCGGAAGTCGCTGCCTGCTGCCGCAAGAATCGCGCCAGGTGCTTGGTGATCGCCGCGTCGGCAGCATAGGGTAGGCCGATCTCCTGCAATCCCGCGCGACGTTGCCGGACGGGCATATCCCCGCTTGCCACCGCAGGCAGGAATCCCTCGGTCAAAATTCGGTCAATCTCATCGCGCTGCAGCGAGGCTTTGATGGTTCCGCCGACCAGCCCCGTGCCCTTGCCCAGAATCGTAACCGGCTCTTCTTTGGCTTTCGAACCGGGCGCCAGCAGTTTCTCCTTGGCCGTCCGGCAATTGTTCCACAGCGTCTGCATCTGGCGGCTGTCGAGACGTGTTCCTTTTTCCGCCAGCCGCTGCGACACCACTCCGGCCAGCGCCAGATCGATGTTGTCGCCGCCAAGCAGAATGTGTTCGCCGACCGCCACGCGATCGAGGGCCAACGAGCCCTCGCGCTCCGTTACGGCAATCAGGCTGAAGTCCGTCGTGCCGCCTCCGATATCGACGACCAGAATCAGGTCGCCCACCTGCACGCGCTCGCGCCAATCCGGATGACGCTCGATCCAAGCGTAGAACGCCGCCTGCGGCTCTTCGAGCAGCGTCAGGTTCTGATAGCCGGCCTTTTGCGCCGCTTCGAGCGTCAGTTCGCGCGCAACCGCATCGAAAGACGCAGGCACCGTCACCAGTACCTGCTGCTCGATGAAGGGAGCTTCCGGCATCTCGTGATCCCACGCTTCGCGCAGGTGCTCGAGGTACCGGCGGCTAGCCGTCACCGGGGAAATCTTCTCGACTCCTTCCGGCGCGCGAAACGGCACCAGCGGCGCAGTGCGATCCACGCCGGAGTGCGATAGCCATGACTTCGCCGATGAAACCTGCCGGCCCGCGTTCTCCCCGCCGCGCTTCTGCGCCAGAACGCCGACGGTAAAATCGCGGTTCGGGTCCCAGGGCAGGGCCAGCGATCCAGCGGGAAAATCGGAGCCTCCGGGAATGTACAAGAATGACGGCAGCAGGTCTTCAGGGCGTACTTCCCCGGGATTCGTGAGTTGCGGAACTCCCATCACCTGCACATTGGCCGGCGCGAACGGATCGGCACCCGGCCGGATCTCGGCATACGCCAGCGCGGAGTTCGTCGTGCCGAGGTCGACTCCAATTACGTATTTGGGTTCCAATGCGCTCTACTCGACTTCGATTTCCGCGGGAGCCAGCACGGACGTATCCTGTTTGGCGCCCACCGCCGGCAGATCGATTTTCACGGCACGCCAACCTTTGTGCCGGAGAATCCCGCCGGGAGGCGGTGTTGCCGGGACGTTGCCGATGAACTTCACCAG
>DASXAK010000168.1:0-47177 GCA_036406715.1 Bryobacteraceae bacterium
GTCATAGTTGATGATGAAGACAGTCTTGCTGAACACCTCGGGATTGGACACCAGGATGTCGAAGATCTGCGACATGTACCAGGCGCCGTAGTTGATCGGCCAATCCGAGTGCTCCGTATAACCGGCCGGCGCGCAGATCCAGGAAACCTGGGGCAGCTTGCCGGTCTTCACGTCGCTGCGGAAATTATCGAAGAGGTGCTCGGCCCAATTCTTCCAGTCCTGCGCCGACGCCCCGGAGCCAGGGATCGTGCTGAGGATCTGGGTGCCTGTGCAGCCGTTGTCGAACAACGGAGTGCCCGGCGCGGCGGTGGCGTACTGGTTGAAGTACAACATCGAATTGTCGCCGTAGTTGCCGGCGAAGGAGTCACTCGTGCCGTCGCCGAAGTCGGGCGCAAATGTCGCGCCGGCCAGGTCCTGGTAAATCTTCCAGGTGATGCCGGCCTTCTGCAGCACTTCGGGGAGTGTTTCCCAAGCCAGGTAAGCGTGGTTGATGCTGAGGCCGTTGTAGGTGACGGGCCCCGCGCCATGGCCGTCGGTCCCCGCGGCGCCCAGGTAGTTCACATTACCGATGCAGCCGGTCCACATGTAGCAGCGATTCGGGTTGGTTGGACCCATGACGGAGCAGTAGTAGGCGTCGCCAACCGTGAAGGCATCCGCCAGCGCGCAATGATACGGGATATCTTCGCGCGTCATGTAGGACATCGCCATGGGGCCCTTGGTACTCGGCCACATGTCATATTGACCCTGATTCCAGGCGGCATGGGTTCCCGCCCAACTATGGTCCGTTCCGGGAAAGTAAGTGAGACCGAGGCTCTTCAGATCGGGCCGGACGCTATCGGGCTTCACACGGAACGGCGGGATCACAGGCACGCCATTCGCTGGGCCGCCCAGGTTGCCCGAATTCGGCGGGACTCCGTATCCCGCCGCTACGTTGGCCGCGCCGGCTTGCTGCAGGAACACCGAAACCGGAGTAGTGCCGTTACCGCTCTGGAGAGGGAGCTGGATGTCTACCGCTCGCGGATCGTTGAAGCCGCGCACGCCGCGAATCGTGCCGAAGTGATGGTCGAAGGGGCGGTTCTCCTGCATCAGGATTACGATGTGCTGGACGTCATGAATCGTGCCAGAACGGTGGTGCGCTGGAATGTCCAGCGCCTTGGCGATGTTGGCGGTCATCGTGCTCGCCGCGCTCGCGCCCAACAACTGCAGGAATTGACGCCGATCGGTTTTGCTCATCCGGTAACTCTCCTCTTATTCGATTTGTGCGGTGGGTTGGCCGTCGCGCTATCCGCTTTCCGATAGCTATCAGCGATTTCTGAGACTAAGCGACGGCTGTCTCAAACAGATGACGCCGTGATGAATATCGCGCTGAAACTTGTTTTCAGCGGTGTTACAGAGTCAAGGCGAAGTGCGCGCTATAATCGACTGCCATGTCGAGCGCGCCTGCTGTATCGACCGTCGAATTGGAAGCAGGCCGCATCCGTGAGTGGAGCAAAGGAGGACGGCACGCCGAAGCTCTTGCGGTGGCGGAAGCGCTAGCGATCGCAGCGCCGGATCACCGTGACGTCCTTTACCTGATCGCCGCCAATCAGCGATGTCTGAACCGGGTAGCCGAGGCGCTGGCGACCTTGGAACGACTCGAGCAATCACATCCCCGGTACAGCCTGCTGTATCAGGAACGCGGGCATTGTTACACGATGCTTCGGGATGTGCCGCGCGCGATCGATGCGTTCGCGCGTGCCGTGGAGCTCAACCCGGCGCTCGCGACGAGCTGGATCATGCTCGAACGGCTGCATGGCATCGCGGGAGATGTACAGAATGTGGCCGCGGCAGCCGAGCATGCCGCCCGCCTCAAACAGTTGCCGTCCGAAGTCGTCAAGGCCGGAAGCTTGTTCTCGGACGGCGATCTCGGCGCGGCAGAAGGCATCCTGCGGGCCTATTTGCGCGACGCCACCCATGCGGAAGCCTTGCGGCTGCTGGGCCGGATCGAACACCAGCGCGGCGTGCTCGACGAAGCCGAACAACTGCTCGAAGGCGCTTTGGAGCTCGCACCGGAATATCGCGCTGCACGCCTGGACTATGTGCGAGTCCTGATCGAGCGGCAGAAATATCAGCAGGCACAGAACGCGGTCGAGCGCGGCCACAGGGATTATCTCTCGCTGCACGCAGCCGCGTGCGCCGGCCTCGGCCACTTCGAAGAGGCGATTGTGCTGTATCGGCAGATGCTGGCCGCGTCGCCGGAGTCCGCTGAAGTGCATGTGGCGCTCGGCCACGCGTTGCAAAGCGTAGGGCGTCAGAAAGACGCGATCGATTCATACCGAAGGGCTGCGGCCATCCGGTCGAGCTTCGGAGACGCCTACTGGAGCCTCGCCAATCTCAAGACGTATCGTTTTTCCGAGGACGAGATTGCACAGATGCTCGCCGAGGCGGCGGCGCCGGCGTCCGACCCGGTGGATCGCTACCATTTCTGTTTCGCGCTCGGCAGAGCGTACGAAGATCGAGGCGAGTACGCGGAATCGTGGCAATTCTACGAGCGCGGCAATCGGCTCAAGCGCGCCGAAAGCCGCTATGATCCGGAAATCACCGAAGCCCACACGTACAAGCAGATCGCGGTGTGCACGGCGCCGTTTTTCGCCGCGCGCGCCGGTTTCGGGGCGCCGGACCCCGATCCAATTTTCATCGTCGGGCTGCCGCGCTCGGGATCGACGCTGATCGAGCAGATCGTGGCGTCGCATTCGCAGGTCGAAGGCACGCAGGAGTTGGCCGATATCCAACGCATCGCTTCCGACCTGGGGGGCGGCTATCCGGCCGTGCTCGCGGATTTGGGGCCGGAAGATTTCCGCAGGCTCGGAGCGCAATACATCACCGGCACGCGCGCGTATCGCAAAGATAAGCCGTACTTCATCGATAAAATGCCGAACAACTTCCGCCACATCGGGCTGATCCACCTCATGCTGCCGAACGCGAAAATCATCGATGTGCGGCGCGAGCCCATGGCCTGCTGCTTCGGCAACCTGAAACAGTTGTTTGCCAGCGGCCAGGAGTTCACTTACAGCATCGAGGATATCGCCCGCTATTACCGGAGCTATCTCAATCTGATGCGGCACTGGGATACGGTGCTTCCCTTACGGGTGCTGCGCGTCCGCTACGAACGCGTGGTGGAGGATCTCGAAGGTAACGTGCGGCGCATCCTGGAATTCTGCGGGCTGGAATTCGAGCCGGCCTGCCTGGAGTTCTACAAGACCGAACGCAGCGTCCGGACGGCGAGCTCGGAGCAGGTCCGCCAGCCGATCTTCCGCGAAGGGCTGTTGCAGTGGCGGAATTATGAGCCGTGGCTCGGCCGGCTGAAGGAAGCGTTGGGCGATGCAGTGAGCCGCTACCGGGACTAGCGGCAACTCCTGTGGGGCGGCGAATCAGCGCCGCGGGCCGGCCTAAAGCGGGTTCGCAGGCTGACAGCCTGGGCTACTGCGAGCGCCAGGAGTGCGATCCAAACGACCATGACCAGCTCCCGAGCCCAGGCCACGGCTGTTGCCGAGACACCGATGCCTGTGGTGATTGTGAGCCAAGCCGCGAGACACAGGGGGCACTTTGGCAGCAGGAGCACGGCGGCTCCGGGCAGGATCGAAGCGACGGTCGAGGCGAGGGGGCGCTTCGGCCCCCCGCTCGTGCAGCAGCGCGCGGTCATGACGCACTCTCCTCGTCGTGGCAGCACCCGCTCGCTTCGCGCGGCTTCTGATCCTCGTATTTATCGTGGTGGCGGACCCACGACATGGTGAAGGGGAGGCCGTCTTCGTCGCGGCCTTTGGGAACGAGATCGAGGAACTGATATGTGCCGACCAGAACATCGAGGCCGCGCGCGTAAGCCGAGTAAGTGTGGAAGATTTCGCCCGCTTCGTTCTTATAAAACACGCTCAGGCCAGGGGCCTCTTCGGAGCTGAAGCGCTGCTTGCCGTAGTTGTAGTTGACTTCGCCCGCGAGCTCCTCCTTGGTGAAGTGAACGCCGTAATCGCGCGGGAAGCCGTTGGCGTAGGCCGATACCCAATGAAAGCGCCAGCCCATGCGTTTTTGAAACGCCTGGATGCGAGGCATGGGCGCGCGGGACACCACCGCGAAGGTGACGTCGCGGTGCACGAGGTGGATCCGGGTGGGATCGAAGTGGTCGGCGAGGAACGAACAACTCTTGCAGCCTTCTTCCCAATCGGGCCCGAGCATGAAATGGTAGACGATGAGCTGGGTGCGGCCGGCGAACAGATCGGCGAGCGTCTCGGGGCCGTTGGGGCCTTCGAAGACGTAGTTCGTCTCGACGCGCTCCCAGGGCAGTTCGCGGCGCTGGCGGCTCAGTTCGTCGCGCCGGCGGGTGAATTCCTTTTCAGCCTGCAGGTGCGCCACGCGCGCCTTCAGCCATTCTTCTCTCGAAACGACTCTCTGCTGCTTCCTCGTTGCGGTCATGGGATTCTCCTCGGTTGGGCACGGGCACACCTCTCCTGAGTGGTCCGTGCTGGGTTAACGGTTAGCCCTGTTTGGGGCGCTGCGCGGCTATGCGTTCGCCTCTGCGTCGCGCTTTCGGAAGGCGGCTTCTCCAACGCCGGACACTGCGACCCACTTGGGGTCAGGCGCAGCCTCTGCGTCGTAGTTGTCGTGCCAGTTCCACCATTTGTAAGGCGGCGTCTGGGGGTAACCCTCTGGCGAGTCCTCCCAAGTCTCCTGACGGCCGAGCGGCGTGAGATCGAGGTAGCTCCAGGTGTTCCCCATCGCCTCATCGCCGCGGTTGTTGATGAAGTAGGTGCGGAAGACCTTGCCGTCGTTGTCGCGGATGAATACATTGTGGCCGTGCCACTCGTCCACGCCGTAGTCTTTGTCGAAGCTGTCGGTGATGGTGTACCACGGCATCTTCCAACCCATGCGTGCCTTCAAGCGCTCGATGTCCTTCTGTGGCGCGCGCGAGGCGTACGCGAGCGTAGTGTCGCGCGCGTTCAGATGGGCGAGGTGGGCGACCTGATCGGCGCCCAGCGAGCAGCCGCGGCAGGCGTGGTCGGGCCAGCCGAAGACGCCGGGCTCGAAGAAGGCGCGATAGAGGATCAATTGACGCCGGCCCTCGAACAAGTCGAGCAGGCTGACCTTGCCCTCGGGCCCTTCGAACTCGTATGCCTTCTCGACTGCCATCCACGGCATCCGCCGGCGTTGGGCAGCCATAGCGTCACGGGCGCGGGTCAGAGCCTTCTCCTTCACGAGAAGTTGCTGGCTCGCAGCTTCCCACTCCTGCGGCGACACAATTGGGGGTGTGTTCGTTGGAAGATTCCTGTTGTTCTGTTCCATGTTTCTCTCTTTTGCTGCTGCCACCTTCATTCTCCTCTTCGGTTGGCATTCCGTCGTCGGATTCCTGTTAGGCGCGGCACACTTCGGCTGTGTGGTCCGTGCGGGATCAACGGTTAGCCCTGTTTGGGGCGCTTCTTAGTTTGCTCGTGGGCGGCCTTGGCTTCGGCGTCTTCTTTGATGCGCAGCAAATGGCTCGTCCACAGCTCTTCAAACCGGCCCACCCAGCGCTCGTAAATCTGTCGGATGGGCACCACGTTGAGCGAATTGATGCGCTGCCGGCGCTCTTCGCGCGTGTGAATCAGGCCGGCTTCGCGAAGCACATCGATGTGCTTCATGACGCCGAAGCGGCTCATTTGCGGAAACGCCTCGACGATCTCGGTCGTGGTGCGAGGACCTTTCCGCAGAAGGTCGAGAATCGAGCGGCGGGTGCTGTCGGACAAGGCCTTCCACACTCCGTCGAGATCGTCGTCGGGCATTTACTTACGTTGGGCGCTGGTGCGCGCGGAGCAATCCTGGGCGACGTGCTCCAAGATTTGGCGCCAGCCGTGAGTCACACCTTCACGGTGAGCCGGGTCAATGAAACCGAGAGCGCGGTGCCGCAGGTCGACGTGAGTTCCGCCGGACCGCTGCTCGAGCTTGACTTCGAGGTGGTTCAGCGCCGGATACGACATGAACATGGGGCCGCTCAGTTCCAACAGCACCGGCGGCTTGATGACTTGTACGTGGCCCCACAGATGACCGATGCCGTTGCCACGGTCGCGGAACCAGCGGCCGCCGGGCCACTGCTCCAGGTTCATCTGCATCGATTCGCCTTTTTCGTTGGTGCTGCCTTCGCCGAGGCGGTGCAGGACGCTGCGGAAGACGTCGCCGATGTCGGCTTTGATGTCGATACTCTGGGTGGTGTCGAACGTGAGATCGTTCAGTGTCATGAGTGCGGGTTCTCCTCCTTACGTGACTTTAGAGTAACGTAACTTATTGGTCACGTAAAGAAAAATTTTCGGCCGTCCTGAGCGGCGCGTTACGATATCGGCTCATGGATCAGTTGCACCAGATCCAGGCCGACGTTCGGCGGCGCGTGCAAGCGATCGAAGCGGCGCACGAGAGTTGGCCGTGCCGCAAGGGCTGCGACGATTGCTGCCGGCACCTGGCGTCGGCGCCCCGCCTGACGGAAGCGGAATGGGGGCCGATCGCTCGGGCGATCGACGCGCTGCCGGCCGAGACTGCGGAGTTGGTGCGGGAGCGCATTCGCGATTCGGTTCGGCTGACGCGGCCGGTGGTTTGCCCGCTGCTCGATTGCGATTCGGGAACGTGCCTGGTCTACGAAGCCCGGCCTGTCGCCTGCCGGGCTTACGGGTTCTATGCAGAGCGCGCGGATGTGCTCGGGTGCAGCCGGATTGAGGCGCGGGCGCGCGAATCAACGGACATCGTGTGGGGCAATCACGCGGCGCTCGAAGACCGGCGGCAGCAGCTCGGCCCCGACGCGGAATTGTGGGTCTGGCTCGTCGCGTTTGAGGAACTCAAGCGGACTGCGCCTGAGCGCGCCGATGCGCCGACTGGGTTCGGGTAAAGAACTCCGGCATAGCCATGGTTTGACAGATCGCTTCGAATGCGGGGCGTGGTCCGTTCCAACGGAGGTCGTCCACGGACTGAAAGACAGGGGCGTCGAGCCTCAGGGTGGCGAGCGTGCGGAATAAGAGCGCGTCGTCCCAGGCATTGAATAGGGACTCGGACAAGCGGCGTGCGTTCGCGATTGCCGGATCCCAGGCGCTCGAGTCCCTCGGGATGTTTTCGAGGTGGCGGTAGCGGGATAAGGTTCGCGCCGCCGCTTTGTCGCCCCAGCCCGCGATTCCGGGAAAACCGTCGGCGGCGTCACCGACAACGGCCAGGTAATCGGGAATCGATTCAGGCTTGATGCCGAACTTCGCTTCCACGCCGGTTTCGTCGCGGAGGATGTTGCGCCGGCGATCGAGCTGGACCACTCGAGTTCCGGACACGCACTGGGCGAGGTCTTTGTCCGGGGTACAAATGATGACCTGGCGGACGCGGACATCTTGCGCGGCTTTAGCGGCGGCCGAGGCGAGCGCGTCGTCCGCCTCGAATTCCACCATCGGCCAAACGGTCACACCCATGGCGGCGAGGGCGTCCTCGAGGATCGGGAATTGCGAGAACAGCGCCGGATCGATGCCGTCGCCCGTCTTGTAGCCCGCATAAAGGTTGTTGCGGAAGGACTCGATGATGTGATCGGTAGCGACCCCGACGTGCATAGCGCCTTGTTCGAGCATCGAAAGGACGGAACGGAGCACGCCGCGAACGGCGCCGATCTCGCGGCCGTTGGCGTCCGGGGCATTGGGCACGGCGTAGTAGTGGCGGAAGAGTTCGTAGGTGCCATCGACGAGGTGGACGTCCACTGTTTGAGTATACGGGGGAAAGGCGGTCTCAGGCAGGATTTCGGTATAATCCCGGCATGCGGATCGCGTGCATGCTGGCAGTGGTGGCGATGGGCGCGATGGCCCAGGATTCCGACAAATTCTATTCGGCCATCCGCGACAACAACCTGACGCAGGTGAAGGCGTTACTCGATCAGAAGGCGGGCGCGAACGCCGCGGATAATCGCGAAATCACGCCGCTGATGTACGCCGCCGAGATTGGTTCGGTGGACGCGATGCGCCTGTTAATCGATCGCGGAGCGGACGTGAACGCACAGAATGCGTTCGGGTCAACGGCGTTGATGTGGTCGGTTGCGGATCCCGCCAAGGTGCGCTTGCTGCTCGATCATGGCGCGCAAGTGAATACAGCGGCCAAGAGCGGACGGACGGCGCTGATCATCGCGGCGTTCACGAATCCGTCGGCGGAGGTAGTGCGGCTCTTACTCGCGAAAGGCGCGAAAGTGGACGTGATGGATGCGCGGCACGTCACGCCGTTGAATGCGGCGACTTTTGGGAACGACACAGCGACTGTCCGTCTGCTGCTCGAAGCCGGCGCCGATCTAGAGACCGCGGACACGTTCATCGGTTTGACGCCTCTGATGAACGCGGCCGGAAACCGGAACATCGAAGCGGTGAAGCTGCTGCTGGCGAAAGGCGCCAAGGTGAACGCCGTTTCAAAAACGGAGGGACTGCCCAAGATTCAGACCGGCACGGTGGAGTTCGGCGGCTGGACTCCCCTGCTGATGGCTTCCGCCTTCGGCCCGCCGGAAGCGGTGAAGCTGCTGCTGGATGCCGGCGGGAAAATCGACGCGCAGGACTACCGCGGTTTTACGCCGTTGATGCTGGCGGTCGGCACGGACCGGTATGATCGCTGGACCGTCAAGATGCTGGTGGCTCACCAGGCGGACCTGCGTCCAACCAATCACCTCGGCGAGACGGCGCTCGATTGGGCATACAAATTTGCAGACCCGGAAGTGATTCGGGCGGTGGGGGGGAGCCCGAAGGATCTCGCGCCGCCGGCGCGGTTGTCGAAGGACCCTGTGGATACGCGCACCGCGGTGACGCGGAGCGTTCAATTGCTGGAGCGCACGAACGATCAGTTCTTCCACAAGGCCGCGTGCTTTGCCTGCCACGAACAACCGCCCACGGAGTTCGCCACGGCGGCTGCGCGCGCGAAAGGCATTCCGGTGGATGAGAACGCGGCCCACGAACGCGTGCGGCAAATGACCCTGACGATAAACCCGGTCGCGCTGGAAGGGGCGGCCGCGCTGGGCGGCGCCGACAACAACTTGTACGTCGTGGAAGCGCTGGTGCACGGGGGCTATCCGGTAAATCGCACCACCGATTATCTGGCAGCGAATCTGGCGGGGTCGCAGGGCGGCGACGGCGGATGGCATCTGCCTGGTTATTCGCGGTCGCCGATGCAGGACAGCGACTTTTCGCGGACGGCCATGGCGATGCGCGCGTTGAAGACTTACGGCACTCCCGGACGCGCCGGGGAAATGAAACAACGCATCGAACGCGGCAAACAATGGCTGCTGCAGGCGGAATCCGTGATCCTGGAGGATCTGGATATGCGCCTGGTGGGAGCCGCGGCAGCGGGCGCGAGCGGCGCGGAACTGCGAAAATTGGCTGAGCCAATTTTGGCGGCGCAGCATGAAGATGGCGGCTGGGCGCAACGGCAAGGATTTCCGAGCGATGCGTACGCCACGGGAATGACGCTCTGGGCTCTGAATGAGGCGGGCGTGATGCGGCCGGATGCGAAGGGCGTGAAGTTCCTGCTCGGCACTCAAAGCGCGGACGGCTCCTGGCACGTCGCCAGCCGCGCGACGAAATTCCAGCAGTACTTCGAAAGCGGCTTCCCCTACGACCACGATCAGTGGATCTCGACGATGGCCACCGGGTGGGCGGCCAATGCGCTGGCATTGTCGATCGAACGGTAACAACCGCGGGTCACAGGCCAGCGAGAAACAGACCGATGGCGCCGAAAGGGATTCTTCTCGACTACGGAGGGACGCTGGTCGAAGAGACCGCTTTTGATGCGCGCGCCGGAACGGAAGCCTTACTCAAGCTCGCAGCATATACTCCTCCCCACCTCACACTCGATCTGGTCCTGGACCGGGCACAAGCCGTATCGAAGCAAGTTGCGGAACGCCGCGACGAATTCGGCATTGAGACGCCCTGGCCCGCCCTCACCCGGCTCATTTACGATTTCCTTGGGGTCCGCTTTGAGCGCGCGCCGGCGGAACTGGAACTGGCGTTCTGGAAAGCATCCGTCACAAGCGCGGAAATGCCCGGCGCCCGCGAGGCATTGAATGAATTCCACCGCTTCGGCATCCCAATGGGTGTTGTGAGCAACTGCTCATTCGGTCCGGAGGTGATCCGCTATGAATTGGAAAAGCATGCACTGGCCGATCACTTGAAGTTTGTGATGGTCTCGGCGGAGTATGCCGTCCGGAAGCCGAACGCGCTGTTGTTCACGACAGCAGCGGCTCGGCTCGGCGTATCTCCTGAAGAAATCTGGTTTGTGGGAGATCTGCCGGATATTGATGTAGCCGGCGCCAAGGCGGCTCACATGAAACCCGTGTGGCTCCGCGGGAAGAACCGGGCGGATTGCGGCGACGCGTATCTCGTAGTGGATTCCTGGCAGGATATTTTGCACCACTTCCGACGCTCGACAGCCGCGGGCGCGTGAGCAATTGTATGTGCGGCAGCCGCGATGTTAGTTGGATCTGACCACTCGCACAGCCGTGAACCGGGCCCAAGCGTGTGCGCCTGAGCCCGGGTCGACGCGAGCTTCCCGTCTTGAAGCGAGTTCTTACGGCACGAGAACAGGATCGCGATTCACAATCTTAGGCTCATACGAGAACACGTCGCGGTTGGAGGGGTCCACGTTGACCTTGAGCCAATTTACGTCGCCGAGGTTGGGTTGGTGGTCGCCGAAGGTTTCGACGCGCGTGAAGTTGGTGATGCGCTTCCCGGTGCTGTCCAACAGCGGCTTGTCGAGCCGGAAGTAGTGCGAGTCGCCGTGAACGTACGCAACGGGCTTGCCGAACGCGATCACCTGGGCACGAAGCGCGACCAGGAAATCATGGAAGCCGTCCGTGAGCTTCATTGCATCGTCTTCCACGAGGGTATTTGCGTTGCGCGTCGGTGCACCGACCCCGGTGGAATCGTCAAAGCCCGGATCTGCCTGCGTAATGAACATCACGGCCACGCAATCCTGCGCGGCGGCGGTCGCGAAGGTATCCTTCATCCATTGAATACCCGCCGCATTGCGGGCGGCGTATTCCACGGGATCGGGGTAATCGTCGCAGAGGTTATTGCAGGAGCCCTGAATGTTGATCGTCGCGTACACCACCCTGCCCACAATCCAGCGGCGGTTTTCCGCGCAGGGAACGTCGGTATACGTGGCAGTCTGCGGCATAGTGACGTCGCTGTTAGGCCCCGCATTGCCATTGGAACTGCCGAAACCCTTGCACGTCGGTGTGGCCTGAACTTCCTGGAGAAACTGGTTCCGGCCGAGCGTGTAAGGCGTGTGAAAGAAGAAGGCGCGCTCGTTATCGAGCTCCTGGAGAGAGTTCCTTCCGTCCGCGCCAAGGCTCTTGCGATCGCAATCGGTCCAGTCGTTGTCACCGGGGGTGAAGATCGCGGGAGCCCGGAGACTGCCGAAGTAGGAAGACGCCCTCGTATAGATGCTGCCATCGGCGCAGTTGGGCGATCCACTGCCTTGGCGCAGATCGCCGTCATGGGCCGTGAAGGCGAGATCGTTCGAGTTCATATCGGCGATCAGGT
The DNA here is from genome assembly GCA_036406715.1 of Bryobacteraceae bacterium. Lineage (GTDB taxonomy): Bacteria > Acidobacteriota > Terriglobia > Bryobacterales > Bryobacteraceae > PSRJ01. The sequence goes on from DASXAK010000168.1 coordinate 11,535, forward strand.
TGGGGATAACGGCCGCCTGCTCGGCGGAATACGGCAGGTCACCCCACAGGCCGATTGCATAGGGGCGGTTGCTCTTCTGGTTGGCGCCATAGGGATAATCTTTGTTCTTGCCGTGGGCGTTGCCGTTCCCCTCGTCCCCGTGATGCCCATCGTCTCCGTAAAGGGCAGCCGGCACGGTGATGGCCAGGGCGGTCAGCGCAAGCACCGTGGCCGACGCCATGACAGACTTGCGCGTCCGTCGGAGCGCGCTCGAAAATTGACTCATTCGTTTATTCCTCGCTCAGTGAACTCCTCAACACAACCTCGGGATTCTACCGCCGCATCCATGTCGATAAGGTGAACGGACGGTTACAAAACAGTAAGTGGCTAAGCGGCGGTGTGATGCCGATCAACTTCCCCAAGTCAGGCTTCGTCTGATCCACAGTCATGGGCCACAGCCGGGAGGATTTTCTCTGGGCCGTCGCCCGCTTGCGCAGGAGGCGGATATTCGTCGCGTGCGGAGATTAAATGCGATATTGTCCGCATATTTTGCGGAGAATATCTGGGCAAGTCTACTTCGCCAGCTTCTCCAGGCCGCGCAGCAAGATCTGGAGGCCGAATTGAAAGCTCTCATCGGCGTCGTCTTTCCCAAGCGCATCGGCCATTTCGATCAACGTCGGGTATTCCTGTGGCGGGAGGGTTCTGAAATGGCGCCGCACCTCGGCAAACATCTTTTTGCGATCTGTTTTCGATCTTCCGGCAAGCGCAAGGAACCGAGCTTCGTCGGCCGCAAACTCGGTAACGAAATTGTTGAGATGATAGCCTGCAAGAGCGGCGTCCTGAACGCTGAGACCCGCGCTGCGCAAGGTCCGCATGACATTCTCGATGTGACGCAGCCGGCGTGGTCCAAACGGCGGGGTGCTTGCGAGCACTCGCGCTGCATCGCGATGAGCCAGCATTCCGCGGCGGGCGTTCCAGGCCATTGCGATTAATTGCTCGCGCCATGTACCCTTCGGGCTGACGAGCGGAATTTCGCCGGCGATCTCGTCCGCGAGCAGTACGAGAAGCTCCTCTTTGTCGTGCACGTGCCGGTAAAGCGATGGCGCCTTCACGTCGAGCCTCTCGGCCAGGCGGCGCATGGTCAACTCGTCCATTCCCACTTCGTCCAGCAGGTCGAGCGCAGCGCGCACGACCTGCGCCTGATCGAGCGTCCGGCGCTTGCGCTCGGGCTCATTCTTCCGGTAGGGAATGATACTCAAGCTCCGATCATATCAGCTTGCTATTCTCGTGCACTTATGCGAACATTGTTAACATATAGAAATCAACGTTAGCTTAAGCAGGAGAAGAAACGATGACAGCAACTCAGAAAGGCTACAAGGGAATGGGCATGGAGGGCCGGATGGCCTTCTGGTATGCGGACAATACCGGACGCGACCAGCGCCGGTTTGCAAGCGCGTCCCAGCTCATAGCCGAGCGGACCCCAGCAGGCGCCGAGGTTCTGGAGGTGGCGCCAGGCCCCGGATACCTGGCGATCCTCATGGCGAGATCCGGCCGCCGCGTCACAGCATTGGACATCAGCAAGACCTTTATCGACATCGGGCGGGAAAACGCACGCAATGCGGGCGTGGCGATCGAGTTTCGCCACGGGAATGCCTCGGCGATGCCCTTCGACGGCGCCATATTCGACTACATAATCTGCATGGCCGCGTTCAAGAATTTCGCCGACCCGATCGGGGCGATTAACGAAATGCACCGCGTGCTGAAGCCCGGTGGGCAGGCGTCCATTCTCGACTTGCGTAAGGACGTCAGTATGAAAGAGATCCGCAACGAAGTCGAAAACATGCGGCTGTCCCGCTGGAGTGCATTCGTGACGCGCTTGACGTTTCGATTTCTATTGCTGAAGCGTGCGTACACCCCGGAAGATCTGGAGCGAATGATGAAGGCGAGTGACTTCCGCCGGTGGGAAATCAAGTCCGAGGGTGTTGGTTTCGAACTGCATATGTTTAAGGAGTGAGGAGGAAGAAGGCCGGAGACAGGGGCGCCTTCTGCCTTCTATTTGTTCGACAGATGCGTCCCGTCCCTCTCGTTGTCGGCGCAGACGAAATCGAGAAGATCGGTATCGAGCGCGATGACCTGGTGCAAAGTGATGGTCCACGGTTTCGTGTAGGCTTTGGGATCGTCGACGGTGATTTCGATGTCCATGTGGCCGAAGTCGGGGCGGTGGAAACGCTCCGTGATTTTGGCGGCGTCGGTCATCGGATTGCCAGCAGCGTCGAGCCACATGCGGTCGCGGAAGCCGATCGTTTGCACCACCAAGGTATCGGCTTCCCATTTACCGCTGGAATAGCCGTTCCAGGAAGGATTCGGGTCAGCGGGCAAGGGGCGTGCGTCGGTGAAGATCTGCCGGAAGGTAGTATCCAGCTCATTCATGAGGATGACCAGCCCGGGGGTCTGCACCAGTTTCCTCGGACCGTTCCAGGTGTGCAGGCGAATGGGACCGATTGGTACACAGCGCGACATCGGATCGTTCACGCGCTGCTCAGACCGGCGCTGTTTCACGAGGTCCGCCGCCCAGGGTTGGTAGGGGAGGCCGCCCTTGAGGCCGGCGCCGATGTTGACGAACGCGTCGGATACCGCGTCACAACCGGGAAAATCGGGATTGCCTTGACGCTTGGTTTCCATGACCCATAGGCCTGAGAGGTCCGGCTTGCCGTCGGCGGTGCGGGGACAGGCGGCGAAGAGATTCGGCTTTCCATCCGGCGTTCGAGGCACACTGGGGGTGGGATAGTTGAGCCATTGTGCCGCGATCGGACACGCGAACAATCCGAACAACACGGGCAACGCCCCGATCTGAAGCCGCATCCAGTTCCCTCCGTACCGCAGTATACCTGCTCATCGCGCGAGCCGATGCATCGCGTATGATACTCTCGGGTTTCGTGAGAGGAGCGAGCGCGAAGCTTCGCGGTTGTCTTTTCGGGGCGCTTGTCGCCCTCGCGGTCCTCCCTGCGCGACCCCAATCTGCTTCGACCATTCCTCACCTGGAGCGGCGCGGCGATGCCACGCAGTTGATGGTGGACCGCAAGCCGTTTCTGATCCTGGGAGGCGAACTGTACAACAACTCGGCGACGAGCCTGGAATACATGAACGCCGTCTGGCCGCGATTGACCGCCATGCATCTGAACACCGTGCTGGCGGCGGTTTCGTGGGCAATGCTGGAGCCGGCGGAAGGAAAATTCGATTACACGCTGCTGGACGGCCTGATTCGAGAAGCGCGCGCCCATAACCTGCGGCTGGTGCTGCTTTGGTTCGGAAGCTGGAAGAACACGTGGTCGAGCTATGCGCCCGACTGGGTAAAGCGCGATTTTGAGCGGTTCCCGCGCGTGCAGCTGAGGAACGGGTCGGGAACGGAACGGCTGACGCCGCTGAGTGACGCGAATCGCGATGCCGATGCGCGCGCGTTTGCGGCGCTCATGCGGCGGATCCGCGAGGTAGATGGTGACGCGCACACGGTGATTCTCGTCCAGGTGGAAAACGAAGTAGGTGTTATTCCGGATGCGCGCGATCACTCGGCGGCGGCCAATGCGGCGTACAGTCAACCGGTGCCGCGGGAGTTGCTGGACTATCTACAGAAACACAAGGAAACGCTGCATCCGGAGCTGCGCGCGCGATGGATGGCCGCGGGATTCAAGGCCTCCGGAAACTGGGAGACGGTCTTCGGACCGGGTCTGGAAACCGAAGACCTGTTCATGGCGTGGCAGTATGCCCGGTACATCAGCAAGGTGGTCAAAGCGGGGAAGGCGGAATACCCGCTGCCCTTGTTTGCCAACGCGGCGCTGATTCGCCCCGATTACGCTCCGGGGCAATACAACAGCGGCGGGCCGTTGTCGCACTCGATGGATATTTGGAAATCGGGCGCGCCAGAACTGGACTTTCTCACCCCCGACATTTATTTCGAATTCAAGAGATGGTGTGCCGAGTACGACCGTGCGGAGAACCCGTTGTTCATTCCGGAGGCGGCCGGCGGCATCGCCGGGTCGGCGAATGTTTATTATGCTGTCGGCCAACACAAGGCGATCGGGTTTTCGCCGTTTGGGATCGATGGCATGGAGGGCGCCGACGCGGATGCGCTGGGCCGAAGCTATGACACGCTCTCGCAGTTGGCGCCGTTGATCCTGGAGAACCAGAGCAAGAATCGGGTCGCCGGGGTGCTGCTCGAAGAACTGACGCCGGCACAGAAGGTGCGGGTCGGCGACTACACGCTGAACGTATCGCCGAGGGGGCGGCAAAACGCAGTGCCGCACGGAATTTTCATCGCCAGCGGAACGGACGAGTTTTACATGGCCGGCAGCGGCTTGACCGTGACGTTCTCGCCGGAAACACCAGGGCCGCCGATCGTAGGGCTGGCCACCGTCGAGGAAGGCCGATTTGTCGAGGGACGATGGGTGCGCGGACGCACGCTGGCGGGAGACGACACGGGGCAGGGCAACAATCTTTCGCTCGACGCGGCGCACGGGATCCTGCGCGTGACGTTGTACCGATACCGTTAATGCAGACGGTCGATCAGGAGGCGGTCGCGGGACGAGCCGTTGGGCGTGGAGCTCTCGACCGGGGACGCAGTACGCGGTTCCACCACATAATCGCGCCAGTCACGAACATGACGGCTGGGGCGACGCCAAACAACGCCCAAATTGCTTTGTACGACTGGTCACAGAACCCGGGGCCGCGGCAGGGAATTGCGATGCCGCAAATGCGGCCGAAGTGCAGGTACGCGAGCCAGTAGATTACGCGGTCGCCGATGCGCAGCCCGGCATTGGCGGGCGTGGGAGGCTCGATCCAATCCGCAATATTTTGAACCACGTCGGGAAAAGCAAGATACAGCCCGCTAAACCCGAACATCACGGTGAAGGCAAGGCTCCAGATGCCGATCATGCTGTGTAAGTGCCAGGTCCCGCGCTTCCACCCAACCCCGCGCGGCAGCCGGAGGCTGCGCGCCCAAGTCTTGCTGCCCGGCCACCAGATCACGAGGCCCGTCATGGCCAGCAGGAGCACGGCGGCTGCTCCGAGCCCGTTCACCTCGCGGCCGGTTTGGCCCGCGAGCAGGTTGTCGTGCAGGTCGAGCATCTTGGAGACGGCCCAGATGCCGAACGGCACCGAGTCGCCCAGATCGTGGCCCGTCCAGGGATCGAACAGCCGCTTCTTGACCGTACTGCCGCGACGCAGCCAGATGTCGACGCCCTGCTCGGTATTGAGCAAGCGGATGATTCTTTCGACGCGGTAATCCGGATACAAATGGATGGCGGCTGCCGCGATTTGGGCATCCGTCAACAGTGGTCCGGAACCTTTGGCAATGCTGAGCTGGCGAGTGGCGGCGCTGTAGAGCTCGTTGCGATAGATCAGGACGCTGCCAGTGACGCTGATCATGAAGACGTAGAGCCCGACCGCGATGCCGCTCCACAAATGCACTTGAAACAGCGCTCGGCGCAGCCAGATTTTTTGCGGTTGGCGCAGCCAGCGCCGCCAGACGGTCGGGTGGGTGTCGGTCACTTGCGACAGGCTATAACACGCAGGGTGTGAGGTCAAACGCGCGCTGCGCGGCTCGGAACTGTACGCACTCGAACAGGCGTTGGGATCGGCAGGCCGGAGGACCGCCCCACGGTGGCTATGCACATGCACGAAAGAAACGAGGAGCATTGCATGGCACGACCAAAATCAACACCGATCGAACCTGTCACGCCAGCGAAGAAGGCGCCGCCGGTGGGAACCGGCTCGGCCGCAGCCGGGCAATCTGGCGACCTGCAGGGATTGCCGGGCAAAGAAGACGTCGAAAACGAGAGCGTGCGCGAGCTGCAGGAGGAAGGCCAGTTTTTCGAAGCATCGGTGGTAGATGGAGTGGAGAACGCGGCGTTTGCGGAGGAGGGCGAGGTGCGTGTGCGGCAACGCCCGGAAGATGACTTGCCTCCCGAATATGCGGCTCAGGCGCCGGACGAACCGAAGGAGTAAGTGAGACGGCTCACGCAGCCTTGGGGTGGGGCTGCGCGTCGGTGATCGCGGGAGCCGGGGCGGTTGGCTGTTCGGGTCCGCGCCAGCGGTCGAGAATCGCCGCCATATACGTATAGATCACCGGGGTCAAATAGAGCGTCATCAACTGAGAGAAGGCGAGGCCGCCTACTACGGCCATGCCGAGCGGCCGGCGGGCTTCGCCTCCGGCCCCATAGCCAAGCGCGATGGGAAGCCCCCCGAGAAGGGCGCACAACGTGGTCATCATGATGGGGCGGAACCGGATGATGCAGCCTTCGTAAATCGCTGCGCTGTGCGTCTTATTCTGTTTGCGCTCGGCTTCGAGAGCGAAGTCGATCTGCATAATGGCATTCTTTTTTACGATGCCGATGAGCATGATCAGGCCGACGAAGCTGTAGATACTCAGCTCGACGCGGAACAACAGCAACGTGAGCAGGGCGCCGAAGCCCGCAGAGGGAAGGCCGGAAAGAATCGTCAACGGATGGATGTAGCTTTCATACAGCATTCCCAGCACAATGTAGACCACGAGAATGGCAATCACCAGCAGCAACCCCATATTCCGCAGGGAATCCTTGAAGATTTTGGCGGTGCCCTGGAAGGTGCCGGTGATGCCGGGCGAGAGGGTATCCGTGGCGGCCTTCTCAATCGCCGAAGTCGCGTCGCCCAAAGCAAAGCCCGGGCGCATTCCAAACGAGAGCGTTACCGAGGGCAACTGGCCTGAGTGCGGAATGGTCATCGGGCCGGCATTCATGTTGACCTTGGAAACGACGTCGAGGGGAACCATTTTGCCGGCGTCGGATCTCAGGTAGATGAGTTTGAGGGCGTCCAAGTGCTGCTGATACCGCGGGAGCAGCTCGAGCAAGACGCGGTACTGGTCGGTGGGGGCGTAAATGGTGGAGGCTAGCTGCGGGCCGAAGGCATCATAGAGGTTGTCGGCGATCCCTTGCCAATGGACGCCGAGGGCAGCGGCGCGGTCGCGATCGATGGTGATCTCGGCCTGAGGGTTCTTGATCTGCAAGTCGCTCACAACATCGACCAAGCCGGGAATCTGCGCCATCACTCGTTCGAGCTGGGGAGCTTCCCGGAAGAGTTGCTGGGTATCCGGGCCGACGAGTGTGTAGTCATAACTCGCGCGGGCCACGCGGCCGCCGACGCGAATGGCTTGCGGAATGGACATCGTGACACGGAGGCCGGGGATGGTCGAGAGCCGGGGCCGCATCCGGTTCACGATATCGACCACGGTAGCCGTTCGCCGGCGCCGGGGGATGAGGTTGACCATCACTCCCGCGGTATTGGAAGCCCCGCCGGAGCCGCCGGTTCGCACGAAATACGTATCGACATCCGGATCGCGTGAGACGATCTGCGCGATGCGTTCGGAGTATTGCACCATCTGGTAATAGGACGTGCCCTGGGCCGACTCGATCGTGATATTGAAGGTGTCATTGTCCGTATCCGGAATGAATCCCTTCGGGACCGCGACATAGAGATAAGCGGTTGTCCCCATCACAGCCAAAAACAGCAGAAGCATCACGGGACGATGCCGCAACACCCAGCGGAGGCTGTGGCCGTAAAAATTGCGGGCCGTATTGAAAATACCCTGAGCCGGGGCGTGCGAAGCCTTAAGGAAACGGCTACAGAGCATCGGGGTCAGGGTGATCGAGACCACTCCGGAGATGAGAATGGCGGCGCAAATGGTGACCGCAAATTCGCGGAACAGCCGGCCCAGAATGCCGGACATAAACAGGATCGGGATGAAGACAGCGGCGAGAGAGAGCGTCATGGAGACGATCGTGAAGCCGATCTCGCGTGACCCGTGGATCGCCGCCTGAAACGGCGGCTCGCCCGCTTCGATATGGCGGACAATGTTCTCGAGCATGACAATGGCGTCGTCGACGACGAACCCGATGCACAGGACAAGCGCCATCATCGAGATGTTGTTGAGGCTGAAACGGAGCAGAGACATTACCGCGAACGTCCCCACGACGGAAAAGGGAAGCGCCAGCGTGGGAATAGCCGTGGCCGAGCCGTTTCGTAGAAAGAGAAAAATCACCAGCACGACGAGCGCGAGGGTCGCCGCCATGGTGACCTGGATGTCGTGGAAGGACTCGCGGATGTTCTTCGAGCGGTCGGCTGCGACGGCGAGGTGCACGGCGGGGGGCATCTGCGCACGGAAGGCGGGCAGCAAGCGTTTGACGTGGTCGGTCACTTCGATGGTGTTCGTGCCGGGCTGCCGCATCACTGCCAGGTTCACGCCTGCTGTGCCTTTGAGGCCGTACTCGCCGCCATAAATCAGCGCGGTCTGCTTGTCGTCTTCGACGCTATCGAGAACGCGACCGATATCCCGGAGCCGCACGGCGGCGCCATTCCGGTAGGCGACGATCACAGGCCGGTAATCGGCGGCGTGCGTGAGCTGGCCGTTGGCCAAGACGTTATACGAGGTGTGGCGGCCGGCCAGGGCACCCATGGGAAGGTTGACATTCCAGTTGGCGAGCGCGGCTTCGACGTCATTCAGGCCGAGCCGGCGGGCGGCGAGTGCGACGGGATCGACCTGGACACGCACGGCATATTTCGCAGCGCCATAGACAACCACTTGCGCGACCCCGGGGATCATCGAGATCCGCTGGCCAATCATGGTCTCGGCGTATTCGTCGAGGTCGGAAAGCTTCATCGTAGGCGAGGTGACGGCCAGGTTGATGATCGGCATGTCGCCCGGGTTGACCTTGCGAAACGAAGGCGGGCTGGGCATGGCGGGCAGCAGAGGCGCCGCGGCGGAGAGGGCGGTCTCGACGTCTACGGTAGCGCCATCGATGTCGCGGTCGAGATCGAATTGCAGAGTGATGCTGGTGGACCCTTGCCGGCTACTGGAAATCATGGAATCGAGGCCGGCGATGGTGGTGAACTGCCGCTCGAGCGGCGTGGCGACCGCAGACGCCATGGTTTCGGGGCTGCCGCCGGGGAGGCTGGCGAAGACCGAGATCGTCGGGTAATCGACCTGCGGCAGGTCGCTGACCGGCAGGGCGCGATACGCAATTACCCCGAATAGGGCGATGGCGGCCATCAGGAGGCTGGTGGCGATCGGGCGCCGGATGAAGGTCTCGGAGAAGCCCACGCTCTACTCAATTCCATTTGACCATAATCAGACTCTGAAATCTGTTATTCTGGGCTTGGCCGATCCAAACAATCCCGCAGGCAAGGGGGAATGGCATGAATTGGGTAGTCGTGAAGCGCATCAGGTGGGCTGGTTGCGCTGCCGTGGCGTTTTCCCTCGCATGGTACGGTTGCACGGCCTCAGGGGGGCAAAAGCACCCGCCGGCCGAAGCCTTGCCGCCAGTGACCGTGGTGGAGGTGCGGCCGGCCGACGTTCCAATCTATGCCGATTTTGCGGCACAGACGTATGCGCGAAACATGGTCGAAGTGCGCGGGCGGGTGGAAGGGTACATCGAGCGCTGGTTGTTCCGGCCGGGGTCGGAGGTGCAGGCCGGACAGGTGCTCTATGCGCTTGATTTGCGGCCGTACGAGGCGGCCGTTGAGCAGGCGCGTGGAAATTTACATCAGAGCGAGGCGGACCTGGAATTCGCGCAGCGCCAGGTGTCGCTGCTACACGCGGAGGCGAACCTGGCCTCGGCACAGGCCAACCTGGTGAAAGCGCGACAGGACCAGGAGCGCCTGGTTCCGATGGTTCAGGCGGATGCGGCGTCGAAACAGGATCTGGATGCCGTGACGGCAGCATTGAAGGCGAACGAGGCGAACGTGAAAGCGCTCGAGGCCAACGTGGATCAGACGCGTCTTTCGACGCGCACGCAAATCGACGCCATGCAGGCGAAAATGGAATCGCTCAAAGCCGCCCTGCGCACCGCCGAACTGAACCTGCAGTACGGGACGATCATGGCGCCCGTCAGCGGCAGGATTGGCGACTCACTGATTCCGGTTGGCGGGCTGGTGACGCCAAACTCCGCCCAGCCGCTGACGACGATTGTTCCGCTCGATCCGATCTGGGTGCGCTTCAAAGTGACCGAGCCCGAATACCTTTCCTGGTCGGCGAAGGGGCACGGAATGTGGCGGGGGGCGCTGCGGTTGGTTCTTGCCGACGGCTGCGACTTCCCGCAGGAAGGAACAATCGACAACTCGCTCAACCAGTTCGACCCAAAGACGGGCACCTTGGAATTGCAAGCCCGATTTCCCAATCCACAACATACGGTACTTCCCGGGCAGTTCGGCCGTGTCCGGGTACGGGTGGAAATGCGAAGAGACGCGCTGGTGGTTCCGCAAAGGGCTGTGCAACAGATGCAGGCGATGCAGGTGGTTTATACAGTCGGGCCGGACAGCCGTGTGCTGCAGCGAGCGGTGAGCACGGGGCCACGCGTCGGAGAAGGCTGGGTGATTGAGCAGGGGATCAACGCGGGCGACCGGGTCATCGTCGAAGGGCAATTGAAAGTGCGGCCGGGAGTGCGCGTCAGGGTCCTGCCTTACCGGCCGGCGGGGGCATCGGGGGCGCCTGTGACGGGCGAGTAGCGATGGCGCGATTTTTTATCGATCATCCAGTGTTCGCGATGGTGGTCGCGATCGTGATTGTCATCCTCGGCGCGGTCGCGATTCCCACGCTTCCGGAGGCGAACTTTCCGGAGGTAGTGCCACCCATCGTTCAGATCAGCACGATGTTTCTGGGCGGCAGCGCGCAGGATCTGGAGAAGACGGTCGCTCAACCAATTGAGGAGCAGCTCATTGCACTCGATGGCATGCTCTACTACCTTTCGAGCAGCGGCAACGACGGCTCCCTCAATATTCAAGTCACCTTCCGGCTGGGCACGGACCCGGACACCGCAACGGTACAGACCCAGAACCGGGTGAGTATCGCTATGCCGCGCTTGCCGCCCGAAGTGCAGCGGCAGGGGATCACGGTAAGAAAGGCGTCGAGCGCCTTCCTCACCGCCGTGAGTCTGGTGTCTCCGGACAAGCGCTTCGATTCGTTATTTCTCGCGAATTATGCCCAGATCAACCTGTTGAACCAGTTGGCAAGCCTGGATGGAGTTGGCGATTGCCGGCTCGGCACTAACCAGGTCTATTCCATGCGGGTGTGGGTGAATCCGGACAGGATGGCCGAATTTGGCATCACGGCAAGCGACGTCAGCGCAGCGATCCAGGCGCAGAACCGGCAGAATCCGGCGGGCAGTTTCGGGCAGCCGCCGGCGCCCTCCGGGACTGATTTCCAGTACACGGTGAACGCACAGGGGCGCCTGGTGAATCCCGCCGATTTCGAGAACATCGTGTTGCGCGCGCGGCCGGACACGTCGCTGCTGCGCATCCGTGACATCGGCCACGTCGAACTGGGCGCGCTTAGCTATAGCGGCTTCAGCCGGATCAGCGGCGTAGATTCCGGTAATCTGATCGTGTTTTTGTCGCCGGGTGCGAACGCGGTGGCAACGGCCGACCGGGTGCGAAAGTTCATGGCGGAGGCGAAGAAGAACTTCCCGGCCGGAATGGATTACGTGATTCCGTACGATTCGACGGTGTTCGTGCGCGCGGCGATCAGCGAAGTCCGGCTAACGCTGTTCGAGGCGACGGGGCTGGTGATTCTGGTCGTATTTATCTTCTTGCAGAACTGGCGGGCGACTTTGATTCCCATGCTGACGGTGCCGGTGGCGATCATCGGCACGTTTGCACTGTTCCCGTTGTTGGGATTCTCGATCAACCTCACCAGCATGTTCGGACTTGTGCTGGCTATCGGGATCGTCGTGGATGACGCGATCGTGGTGGTGGAGGCCGTGCAGCGCCACATTGACGACGGAATGGCGCCGCGTGAGGCGACCATCCGCGCCATGCAAGAGGTGTCGGCGCCCGTGGTCGCGATCGCCTGCATCCTGGCGGCGGCGTTCATCCCGGTGGCGTTTCTCGGTGGGATCAGCGGTCAGATTTACAAGCAATTCGCGCTCACAATTGCCGCTTCGGTTTTGATTTCGGCATTCAGTGCGCTTTCATTGAGCCCGGCTCTGTGCGCGATGATTCTTCAGCCGAAGATGAAACCGAGAGGCTGGCTGGGCGCTTTCTTCCGGAGTTTCAACCGGACCTTCGAGTGGACCCGCAACCGGTATCTAGGGGGCGTCGCAGCGCTCATCCGCAAATCGGCTTTTGCTGTGCTCGCGCTCGCCTGCTTCTGGCTGGGCGCCGGCACGCTCTTCCGCCATCTACCGGCCGGCTTCCTTCCCGAGGAGGACCAGGGCACGGTCTTCGTGACCTTGCGGCTTCCGGACGGCGCCTCAGTGGCGCGGACCGACGCGGTCGCCCGGAAGGTCGAAAAGATCGTGGCCGGTATCTCCGGGGTCGCGGGCACATTTACGCTGGGAGGGCTGGATTTCACTACGCGCACCAACAGTTCCAATGCGGCGACCGTTATCGTGCGGCTCCAACATTGGGACGAACGCAGCACGCCCGATCTGCAGCTTCAACCGATACTGGCGCGGCTGCAAGCCGCGTTCAGCCAGGTGCCCGAAGCTGCGATTTACGCGTTTGGGCTGCCGCCGATTCTGGGTCTCAGTACCACCGGCGGCTTCCAGTACATGCTCGAAGACCACACCGGAGGCGACGTGCAGGATCTTACACGGGTGGCAGACCAGGTGGTGGAGGCCTCGCGACAGCGGCGCGAACTGCGGGGCGTGATCAACACCTTTCGCGCGAACGTACCTGCGTACAAAGTGGATACGGATCTCGCCAAGGTTCAGACGCTCGGTATTCCGGTGACGGACGCGTTCAACACGCTGCAGACGTTCCTCGGCGGCCTGTACGTGAACGACTTCAATGCGTTCGGCCGTACGTGGCAGGTGCTGGTGCAGGCGCAGCCCGAATTTCGCAGCCAGCCCGCCGATGTCAACCGGTTTTATGTTCGCAATACAGAGGGCAACATGGTTCCGCTGGGGACGCTGGCGAGCGTGACGGCAACGGCAGGGCCAGAGGTAATTTACCGGTACAACCGGTATCGCGCGATCCAGATTCTGGGCGGACCCGCGCCCGGCTACAGCAGCGGCCAGGCCAGCGATGCGATGGAGGCGCTGTCGGATTCCGTGCTGCCAAGCGGCTACGGGTACGAGTGGACCGGAACCATTTACCAGCAAAAAGAAGCGCAGGGGCACGAGGCGGTGATTTTCGGTTTCGCCGGCGTGCTGGTGTTCTTGTTTCTGGCGGCGCTCTATGAAAGCTGGTCGATTCCGTTTGCGGTGCTGTTCGCGCTGCCCCTGGGCTTGTTCGGTGCGTTGCTCGCCGCCTGGCTTCGGTCCTATCCCTATGACATCTACACGCAGATCGGAATCGTTACACTGATCGGGCTGGCGGCGAAGAACGCGATTCTGATTGTGGAGTTCGCGCGGATGACGCATGAGGAAGGCAAGTCGATCGGCGAGGCGGCGCTCGAAGCGGCGCGCTTGCGGCTGCGGCCGATTCTGATGACGTCGTTCGCATTCATCCTCGGAGTCACGCCGCTGCTCGTGGCTCACGGGGCGGGCGGTGCATCGCGGCGCTCACTCGGGACGGCGGTCTTCGGCGGCATGAACGCGGCCACGCTTCTGGCGATCTTCATTGTTCCGGTGCTGTACGTGGTGATCCAACGGATTGCCGAACGCGGCCGCAGGCCCGCGCCCGGACTCGGACCCGCGGCGGAGCCAGTGAAATGAAACCCCGCGCCGCATTCTGGATTGCGCTGCCGCTGCTGGCCGGCTGCACCTTGGGTCCGGATTACCGGCGGCCCGCGGTTCCGGTGCCTCCGCAATTCCGGGGAGGGCCTGGGGACGCGTCGGCGTCCTCGCTGGCGGAGAAGAAGTGGGCCGACCTGTTCGAAGATGACCAACTCCATCGGCTTGTCGCGACAGCCCTCGAACAGAACTTCGATTTGAGGATCGCTTCCGAGCGCGTCGAGGAAGCACGCGCGCGATTCCGGATCACGGGCGCGGGCGAGTACCCGTCATTGAGCGCGCAGAGCGAGCTTGCCGCAAACCGGCCGTCGCGCATCGGCGCGAATCCGGTGGTTCCGGCCGCGATTTCTCTCGATTCCACCTATACGCAAAGCGGCGCCGCGCTCGCCTGGGAGCTCGATCTGTGGGGCCGCCTGCGCCGGATGACGGAATCGGCCCGGGCACAATATCTCGCGACGGAAGACGGACGGCGGGGCGTCATTGTGTCCTTGATCGCCGAGGTTAGCCGCGCTTACTTCACGCTGCGTGAGCGGGATCTCGAGCTCGAGATCGCCCGCGCCACAGGCGATCTCGCGGAGCAGAATCTGAAACTGATCGGCGTACGTCACGATAACGGCGCGGCCACCGGTCTCGATTTTCACCAGGCCGAGCAGTTTCTCTTCGCCGCGACGGGCCAGATCGCCAGTTCCCAACGCGACATCGGGCAGGCCGAGGATGCGCTGAGTCTGCTGCTCGGTCAAGCGCCGGGCGAGATCGCGCGAGGCCGCGCGGTGGATGATTTCGGGTTGCCGCCGGAGGTCCCGCCGGGTCTGCCTTCGGCTTTGCTCGAACGCCGGCCCGACATCCGCCAGGCCGAGCAACTGTTGATTGCGGCGAATGCGCAGATCGGCGTCGCGCGCGCGAGTTTCTATCCGCAAATTTCGCTGACCGGCTTTCTGGGCGGTCAGAGCCGTTCGTTGTTCAACCTGTTTACCGGGCCCGCCCGCTTCTGGAGCATCGCTCCGGCAGCCAGCGCGCCCATTTTTGAAGCCGGTCAACTCCGGGCCGGCCTGCGGCTGACCGACGCGCAAGAACGCGAGATGCTGATCAATTACCAGAAGACGATCTACACGGCCTTCCGCGAAGTATCGGACGCGTTGGTCCGGTACGACCGAACGCGCGAACAACGCAAGCAGCAGGATCAGCTCGTTCGCGCCTCGGCCGAGACCGTCCGGCTGGCGACAGTGCGTTATCAGGGCGGGCTGGATAGTTACCTCCAAGTGTTGGATGCCGAGCGGAGCCTGTTCCAGGGGCGGCTGGTTCTGGCGCAACTGCGATTGCAGGAGTTGCTGTCGTTCGTGGAGATCTATCGGGCGCTCGGCGGCGGATGGCAGTGACGCGCCTTGCGGACTAACCTCGTAGGAGCGGTATGGCCGATAATCGCCCCGGCCCGCTCGCTCGGACTAATCGAAAGCCTTGTTTGCTACTGGGCGTACTAGCATGATCTGTTGAAGTTCCCCGAATTGCGCCCGGGGAATAACAACATTACAATTGAGTTGCATTGCAGAATCCGTCCCAAGTGCGAGAGGGTGAGAGGATCGCGGCGCCTGAGGAACAAGTGCGGAGGCGCATCGAGCGGCTCGCGTTTCAAGGGAACCGGACGTCGAAATCTCCCAATCCGGACGCCGTTCACGATCTCCGAGTCGCGATTCGGAGGGCCGATCAGGCGCTCGTCACTTTTAAGCATCACCTGCCGCGAAAGGTGGCAAAGCGGATTCGCAAGCAACTCAAGGCCGTTCTTTCCTCGGCCGGCACGCTGCGGGATTTGGATATCGCTATCGAACTTCTGTCGAAAAACGGCCAGCCCGGCGCCGCCGGATTGCGGCGCGCAATCCGCGTTCGGCGCAAAACCGCTGAGCGGTCGCTGCTCACCAGGTTGAAGCGCTTGTCGCTGCGCACACGCGTCTCGCGATGGTGCAATGATTTGAGGCTGGACGCGCAACGGGCGGATTTCGAGGCGGACTTGCGTACATTGGCGACGACCACTCTGCCGCGGCTGGCTCAACGCTTTTTCGAAACGGGTCACGCAGCCTCCTCGGAGCATTCCGGCGAGAAGCTTCACGAATTTCGAATCCGCGCCAAGAAATTCCGTTACACACTGGAGCTGTTCCTTCCGCTCTATGGCCCGAAAGCTGAGGAGTGGACGCGCGAGATCAAGTCCGTTCAGACGATTCTCGGCGCTATGAACGACTACCGCAGTGTGCTCGCCATGGCCGCCGACTTTGGCTGTGGCCGGAAGTTGAAGGCATCGCTGAAGCGTTCGGAGCGCCGCAAGATCCGTCAATTCCGGGAAGAGTGGACAGAGCATTTTTCACATGCATCGGCTCAGGAATGGATACGCATGCTGCGCGCGCCGCGGGGCGAGCACGGCATTGCGCGCAAGCCAATCGCCGTTGCCACCGAGCCCGTGCCCGATGCCGTTGCGACAGGCGCCTGACGTAAGAAGAAATTCAACGTTCTGTTATCGTATTGAAACCGGTCGGCCGCAAAGCTGGAGCCAGTGGCCTCCGCAATTTGCAGCCGAAAGCCGCGTTGGCGAAGCGCTGTTCTCACAAGCGTCGTCTGCTTGATGTGTGCAGGTGTGGGCGCATTTGCCCAGCCATCTGAAGCGGAACAACTCATTCAAGCCGGCCACTGGAGACGCGCGCGCGCCCTGGTTGAAACGCGCTATGCCGGAGACGAGGCCTTATCGAGTTATCTCCTCTCGCAAATCCGCTACGCATTCGGCGATCACGCCGCGCCGCTGGCGCTAGCCGAAAAGGCTGTCGCCTTGAATGGACGAGTCGCGAAGTACCACCGCCAGCTCGCCGAGGTCCTCGGTGTGCAGGCGATTCACGCGAACCCCTTTCAGCAGATGTTACTCGCGCGCCGCTTTCGAAGAGAGATCGATACGGCGCTCGAGCTCGATACGCAGGACGTGCAGGCGATGCGCGACCTGATCGAGTTCTATCTGGCTGCTCCGGGAATCGTTGGCGGCGATCAGCGGAAAGCCGAAGTAACCGCCGGGAAGATCGGCGAGATCGATGCCGCCGAAGGATTTCTCGCGAAGGCGCGGATCGCGGCCTTCCATAAAGAAGCCGCCGACACGCTGGCTATGCTGCGTAAGGCCGCGCAATCGCAGCCACCCAACTATCGCGCCTGGATTGAGCTTGCGCAATTTCATCTCGCCGCGGAGCATTTCGATGACGACGCGGCGGAGGCTGCCGCGCGCGGCGCTCTCAACCTCGATCGCAATCGTGTCGACGCTTACATTGTTTTGGCCAGAATCCATGCCCGTCGGAGTGAATGGCCCGCGCTCGACGGTATTCTGACAGACGCATCGCGCCAGGATCCGGACGACCTGGCGCCGTATTATTACGCCGGCGACGAACTGCTGCGCAGCGGGCGCGACGCCGCGCGGGCGGAACGATACTTTCGGACGTATCTAGGACAGGAGCCGGAAGGAAACCAACCTCCCGTTCCGCAAGCCCATTGGAAACTGGGACTTGCCTTGGAAGCCGAGGGGCGGCAAATGGAGGCCGTCGCCGAGTGGAAGGAAGCCCTGCGGCTGGACCCGGAATCGCCGGCGGCCCGTGATTTGAAGCGCCTGCGCACGTTGCGCGTCGGAAATCAAACGACGCCGGCGCGCGTCCAATTATAAGAACCGAATGGAGGCGAACGGCCGCTCATTGCATAGAAAAATTGCTCTGATCTATATCGATTCGGGAGGAGGACATCGTGCGGCGGCGACGGCCTTGTGCGAGGTGATTCGCCGGGAGCAGCGTCCCTGGGAAATCGAGATGCTATGCATTCAGGAATTGCTGGACTCGATCGACTTCATCCGCAAGTCCACCGGAATCCCCTTTCAGGATGTCTACAACATCATGCTGCGCCGCGGCTGGACCGCCGGGTCCGCGCAACTGATTCCGTTGATGCACCTGTTGATCCGGCTCAGTCACGGCTCGCAGGTGAAGGTCCTGGAACGCTGCTGGGCTCAATCGCGCTACGATCTGGTGGTCTCGCTCATCCCGCACTACAATCGCGCTCTCAAACAAGCCCTCGACCACGTCTGGCCGGGGACTCCGTTTGTCACCCTGCTGACCGACATCGCCGATTATCCGCCGCACTTCTGGATTGAACGCCAGGATCAGTACGTGATTTGCGGCTCCGAACGCGCGGCTGCGCAAGCCCGGGAAATCGGAATTTCCGATGACCGCATCCTGCGCACCACCGGCATGATCCTTAACCCGAAATTTTACGAGCCGCTTCCGGTCAATCGCGAAGCCGAACGAGCAAGGCTCGGACTTCGGAAGGACCTTCCCACCGGACTGGTGCTGTTCGGCGGAGAAGGCTCGACGGAAATGGTACGCATCGCCAAGGCGCTGAATCGCGCGGAGAACCACCTGCAGTTGATTCTGCTTTGCGGGAAAAATGCCGGCCTGGCCGCCGAGCTCCGCTCGATGGAGCGGCGTATCCCGATGTTTGTCGAGGGATTCACTCGCGACGTTCCGTTCTACATGGAGCTTTCCGATTTTTTCATCGGCAAGCCGGGGCCCGGAAGCATCAGCGAGGCGCTCGCGAAGCGGCTACCCGTGATTGTTCAGCGCAACGCGTGGACCATGGTTCACGAGCGTTATAACGCGGATTGGGTCGAACAACAGGGAGTCGGGCTGGTGGTTCGCAGCTTCTCTGGAGAGATCGGCCACGCCGTGCGCACTCTGCTGGCGGCGGAAAACTATGCCCGGTTCCGTCAACGCGCCGCAGCGATGCGGAATCTCGCAGTCTACGAAATTCCAGACTTGCTGGAAAAGATTCTCTCGGGATCTATCCGATCGCAGCCGGATCCAAAATCCGGTTCTGACGCGCAATTTCACCCAGATACCGCGCGCTGGGCTTGATCGACCGCTGCTGCGTCGCCCGGTCCACCGCGATCAGACCGAACTTCGGCCGGTAGCCCATGATCCATTCGAAGTTATCCAGCAACGACCAGTGGATGTAGCCGCGCACATCGATGCCGTCCCGCAAGCAATTCAGCACGCCGGCCAGGGCGCGGCGAATGTACTCGATCCTTCGCGCATCGTCTTCCGTGCTCACTCCGTTTTCGGTCACGTAAATCGGCGCCGAGATACGCTTGCTGCAATAACGCAGACACGCCTCGAGTGCTTCCGGCCAGAACTCGTAACCCATCTGTGTGAGCTCGACGCCTGGCTCCGGCCCCAGATCCGAGCGTTTCCCCACCCTGCATCGCGTGTAGCTCTGGACGCCGAGGAAATCGCTGCGGTCTGCAGCCACCAGCCACGGCTCGTACACCTCGGTGCGCTTGCGGTCGCGTCTGCTGTCGGGCCCGACCGCCTGCTCGTCCTGCAGAGCAACGCTGACACCGGCCGGATAGCTGCCCGGCCCCGATTTCATCGCTTCGATCGCACGGTGATGCGCCGCGATCATGCGGTCCTGTAGTTTCCGGGCATCTCCCAAAAAGAAGCACCCGAAACGGCCGGTCCCGACCGCTCGCGCCGCCAGTTTCACCATGCGCCGGACTGTCCGGAACGGAATCTCGGAGACGGGGAGCCAGCGAAGCAACATTGGCAGATTGGGCTCGTTGAAAGTCGTCGCAAAAGCCATGAGGTCGCCGAGATGCCGGGCGACCCGGTCGGAGTAGCGCGCGAATAAGTCCGCCGCCGCGGGGTTTTCCCAGCCACCAATTGCCGCAAACCATAGCGGCGAGCTGAAATGATACAAGGTCACCATCGGAGTAATCGAGTTCTCATGACAAGCGGCCAGCATCCGCCGGTAGTGCTCCAGCGCCGATCGGGAAAAGTGGCCGCGCTCCGGCTCGATGCGCGCCCATTCGACGGAAAAGCGGTACGTATTCAGTCCGAGGTCGGCCAGCAGCTTGATATCGTCCGCAAAGCGGTGGTAGTGGTCGCAGGCATCCAGGGACGGCTCGGCGAAGAGCGTCGACTCCAGATGCTCCAGCAGCCAAAGGTCGCTGTTGACGTTATTCCCTTCCACCTGGTGCGCGGCTGTAGCGGCGCCCCATAGAAACGTCTCCGGGAAAACGGTCATCAGCCAGAACTCTCCAACCCATTGAACCATCCCTGCGGGCAGCGGCGCAGTGTGAACACCAGCAGAAAATAGAGGAACACGCCGAGCGGCACGCAGAAGCAGAACCATCCGACGATTGCATCTCGTGCGACTCCCAGCAGGTTCCATGCGACCTGTCCGCCCACGATGCGCGCCCCGAGCCTGCCGAACGGGATCAGCAGCGCAAACTGAAGCGGCGTCGACAACTGGTTTACCAACTGGATCGCCGGGACGTTCAGTCTTAGAACTACGGCAGCCAAGCCGCAAAGAATCGTGGGGCAGCCGTATACGGGGAAGACGCCCAGGATGAGACCGACCGCCAGGATCAGCGCAACGGCTTCAGGCGACAGGCCGGCAACCGAAGCCCAGAACCGCCTCGCGGCCGCCCTCACGGAAGAATCTCTCCACGCTGCGCGAGGATCAATCGCAATGCCGGTCGCAGACTACCTGCAGAAACCTGAAGAAGCCCCGCCGCCGCTGTGAGCATCCAGGGGACCCGCTCCCGCCACACCACGGAAACCGGCCGGGCAATGCCATCAATTCCCCGATAGAAAACCCGATCGGTCCAGCGTTCGCGGCCTGGATACTCCGGATAGTGCCGCAAAATATCCCGGCTGGCCTCGAGGACACGCAAAGCCATAGGCTCGCGATAGTGAGCCAGGAACCAAACGGAGCTGTGGCCGTCACGAATTTCCGAGACGAACTCGGAGAACGTCGCCGCCTGCGTGAGGTTGATGCAGGCCGCGGGTTCGCAGGCGTGGCGGTCGCCGCCCGAAATCAGCGGCCGCTCGTGTCTGCGGGCCAGTTCGACGACGGCCGTATTCTCCTTCCAGGTGCGTGTTCCATTGAGTTCCAATGCATGGATCCGCTCGAGGCACTCCCGAAGAACGCGATCGAGTGCGCGGTGGTGATCGGCTTCCACCACTCCCTCTTCCAGCCAGAACGGATGATTCAAAGCGATCAGGACGCTGGGGATTCTCGCGAGTTCGCTCAGCAGGTCGGGAAGCTGTTCTTCCACGGGCGCCGCCGTATACGCTGCCATGGCGGACATCCATCGGCGCGCGGACGCGGCTGGCAGATTGTGCACACCCAGATGCAGGATCGACCGTTCGTAGGGCACGGTCCACTCGACCGAGACTGGGACATGGCGCGGATCCGCCGTCACCTGAAGCGACATCGGAGCCTCAATGTTGTCGTGGTCTGTCAACGAAACCAGCGGGCGCAGCCCCATTTCGGCAATCTGTGCCTGTTCCACCCGCAGGGCGGAAACCGGGCTGAGCGGCGGCGTCCAATACGCGCGGGCGAAATCCACGGGCCTCGGCCCGCGTTCATATCCGCTGACGACCTGGGACACGCCCGGAACCTGGCGCAGGTATCGGGGCAGGAAAGACAGGCACTCTTCGGAATGCATGGTGTGCCCGTGGAGACAGACTCCGCTCGAGTAGCGGCCCGCCGGCTTGGCATCCCGCCAGGCGAAGTTGACAATCGTGTGACACATAGCGATTCCCCCCGCGTTTTCAGCTTCTTCTGCCAACGGTTACAATTCCTTGGCGGAATCGTAATCTTTTCGCGAAACATTTATCAGCGGAAATGTATCGATCGATGCCGGGAAGCGCCCGGTACCGTTTCTCACTGGCGTGTCGGGGAATTGACCGGATTTTCATCCGGAAGATACATTTTCGTGGGATCCTGCGGCAATCCTATGCAGATGCAACACGAACTGAACCTGAAGAACAAAGCGGAGTTTCGCTGCCCGTGTGCCCTCTGCGTCGAGGCACGGAAGCGGCCGGCTGCCGCCATGCCGCTCGACTCCTTGCGGCTGACCCGGAATACCCCACCTTTGCGCCTGGTCCCGCGCCTGCGGAACGCATTCAGCGCCGGCGCTTGAAGATCATATCCTTGGGCCGGACGCGCCGCTCGCGGCAATGCGCAAGGTATAAGTAGCCATAGCTGCGCGAAATGTAATCGGAAGGCGAAAAGCCCAGCAGCCGCGCCGTGCGATCGATCCACCGCGGACTCCCTTCAAGCTCGAGGAAATTTCCGATCGGCGTCTCGTCCAGAAGCACTTTCCCATCACCGGAGTGCGCGCAGTACTCCGTCCGGAACTTCTCGTATCGAAAAACGGGATGGTAGCCGATGTGGGCCAGAATCGCTTCCACCGCGCCGCCGTCGTGAAGCTGGGTTTCGATCTCCCACCGCGTCTTATAGCGGCTCGGCTCGGAAGGGCCTTTGAACGTCAGCAGGCCGTGATGATCCACCCGCCGCACTCGCAGGAGCTTCCCATGCTTGCGGAGCGTGCGCTTCAGATTGTCGAACAGGATGTTCGATTCGAATACCCGCCGCTTTTCGACGTGGAACCCGATCTCCCGTAGTTTCTTACGGATCTCCGCCAGTTCGTCCGCCAGGCGAAGCTTAATTTCGGTTTCAACCTTCAATCGGACACGCTAAGTCATCGATCAAGCGAATGTCAAGCCAAAAACACGGGATCGAACGGCATGGCGGTCGACCTTGCAAACTCGAGAGTGACTCGGGCTGAGGTCAGGGCGCGCTTTGGGGGTTTGGGGATAAGAGGCGCGCCCGAAGTAAGGTGACTCTGTTTTTCGATTGTAGCGGGCCAGTGTAACAGACCCGTGTCACTCTGCTGAATTTCCCGTTACGGGCGCTTACTCGTGCCGGAGGGCCGTCGCGGGGTCGATGCGTGTCGCGCGGCGGGCCGGAAGCCAGCACGCGGTGGCGGCCGTCAGCGTCACCAGCCCGAGCGTCATCCAGAACAGCGCGGGGCTCGCGAACTCAATCCCAGCCAGGGTATGCCGCAGTGCGCCGACGACGGCCGGCACAGCCAGCAACCCGATGCCGATGCCCGCGGCCGCCAGCCCCATGCCTCGCCGGAAAACCAGCACGAGCACCCGAAGGGAACTAGCGCCCAGCGCCATGCGGATGCCGATCTCGTGCGTCCGCCGCCCGGTCACATACGACACGACGCCATAGACACCGGCCGCCGCAAGCAGCAGCGCCAAAGCATCCGTGACGGCCAGCAGCATCATGATGAAGCGGCGGTCCGAAAGCGTCACCGTAGAAGCGCGCCGCAGCAACCGGACCGCGTGTCGGACATCTTGAATCACAGAGATCACAGCGCTTGGTAGACGCCTTGACGCGTCGTTGGGTTTCGCGCTATTTCCCGATACAGAACGTCGAGAAGATGCGGTCCAGGATGTCATCGGCGGTCGTAGCGCCGGTAATGGCGTCGATCGGGCGCAGCGCGGAATATAAATCGAGCAGCAGCATCTCGTGCGGTATCCCTGAATCGGACGCCGAGTGCGCTTTTTCCAGGTATTGAGCCGACTCCCGCAGGAGTTGCTCGTGGCGCAGGCTCGTGATGAAGCCGGTCTCCTGTTCGAACGCACCGTGCGGCGCCACCGCGTCCAGGATGGCTTCGCGCAGGTCCGCAATGCCCGCGCCCGTCCGTGCCGAGACCGACAGGGCCCCTTCGATCACCTCGCCCCCAGCCGGCAAATCCGACTTGTTCCCAACCAGGAGCCATCGCCCTCGTTCACGCGCGCGCTCCATCAAGGCGCGATCCTCCGGACCTGCAAGCTGCGAACGATCGATCACCACCAGCGTTAGATCGGCATCGGCCATGGCCTGGTAGCTGCGTTCGATGCCCAGCGCCTCGATTCGCTCGTCCGAATCGCGGATTCCTGCCGTGTCCATGAGCTTCACGGGAATCCCGCCGATTGCTGCGGTCTCGCTCACCAGGTCGCGCGTCGTGCCCGGAATGTCGGTCACAATGGCGCGGTCCTGTTCGAGCAGCGCGTTAAACAGGCTGCTCTTGCCCACATTCGGCCGCCCGACAATCGCGAGCGTGAGCCCGCTTCGCACCAGATTTCCATATTGGAAGCTTGCTGCCAACGCGCGGATGCCATCCTCGATTGGAATCAGTCGCCGCAGGATCTCCTTATTGGAAGCCACGCTCACATCGTCTTCGGCAAAGTCGATGCCCGCTTCCAGCAGCGCGATCAGTTCGAGCAACTGCTCTTTCAGCGGCTTCATCCGCCGCGAAACCGAGCCCTCGGCCTGCTGCGCCGCGACGCGCGCCTGATAAAGCGTCGTCGCTTCGATGAGATCGCGCACTGCCTCCGCCTGCGGCAGGTCGATCCGCCCGTTCAGATACGCGCGCAACGTAAACTCGCCGGGCTCGGCCAGCCGTGCTCCGGCCTCCATCGCGCGCTCCACGGCATGCCGCAACACGACCGGCGCTCCGTGGCAGGACACCTCGACCACGTCTTCCACCGTGTAGGAGTGAGGCTTCTCGAAGAAGGTCGCGACGACCTGATCGACTACTTGGCTCTGAGCGTCAATCAGGTGCGCCAGATGCGCGCGCCGCGGGTGCCAGCAGATCGGGGAGGAAAACTGAAGAATTTTTTCCGCCACCGCCCGGGCTTGTGCGCCGGATATCCGGATCACGCCGAGCCCTCCGCGGCCGGGCGGAGTCGAGATCGCAACGATGGTATCGGAGTGCGGCAATGCCCGTTACGGTTTCAGAATCTCCCCAAGCCCCGCCAGCGGCACCCGGACACCCACGTAAAACGCGCCGAACAGCGCGTACACCGCGCTGACCTCATCGAACCGCATCTCATAGATGAGCCGCTTGAATACCAGGGGATCTTCCGCGAACAAATCCACGCCCCATTCCCAATCGTCGAACCCGATTGATCCCGTGATGATCTGCCGCACCTCTCCCGCGTATCTGCGGCCGATCAGCCCATGCTCCTTCATCATGCGCTGGCGATCCGGCATCGTCTCCTGATACCAGTTCTTCGATTCGCCGCGCCGCCGGTCCATCGGATAAAAACAGATGTACTTGGTATTGGGAATTTCCGGCCAAAGCCGCGGCGCCATGGCTCTACGGTGCCTCTCCAGCACCGATTCCACTTCTCGATTCCACTCTTCCGAATGCGGCTTCAAGCCTTTCTCCACCAGGCTGCGGTAGGTGTCGGAGCTCGATTCGTAAAGCCCCAGTTCGACCACCGAGAGATAAGACGTCGTCGGCTCCAGGAACTCGCTCAGGCGCAGCCGTGCCAGCGCTCGCTGTGCGAAACTGAGCTCTTCGAAGTCGCGCCGGAAGTGTACAAACAGAAGGTCGCCTTTGTGCCCCAACAGGGAATAGATCGCGCTTTGCCGCCCGTTGGCCGGTTGTTCCGTCCCGCCCAGCGCGGCCGCCGCTTCTTCCAGGATCTCCCTGTGGCTTTGCGCCGAAAGCGAGCGCCATGCCGGCCACCGGAATCGCATCATCTGGTGCAGCACGCTGGCCCCCTCCACCGTGAGAGGAACGGGCGGCAAGGCGGTTTCCGTGAGCGTCTCGGGAGTCATGAATCAATTATAAGGAAGCCGCCACCGGTGGCGTATCGGCGGGCTGGCTAACCGCGATTTCGGACAATCCCAGCGAGATAATTTTCCGCCGCAAACTGCTCGATCTCGCGGTCCGCTGCGACGCGCCATTCCTCCCAGCGCCGCGCGCGCAGTTTCTCCAGCAACCGGCAGCGCCGCCGCGCCTCCAGCATGACCCGTTGTTGGGCCTCGAGCTGCCGCTGACGTTCGACGCGACGCGCGGCCAGCACCTCTTCCTTGTTCTTTACATCGACCCGGTAACCGGCGAGAGCGCTCAGATCCCGGCCGAGCAGCGGCGCCCAGCCCCGCACCTGTAGCTCGGCTCGGATCGCCGCCGATTCCAGTTCAGCCCGCGCGCGGTCCAGCTCCGCCAGTGCCGCGGCCTGCTGTTTGAACCGGCCCTCCTCGATTTCCAGTTGCCGCCGCCGCCACTCCAGCGCTCGTTCGAGCGGAAACCGGAACGAGTTCATTTCACTCTCACCGGATGGATCGGCGCCGCCAGCTTGGCCGCCAGCTCCTCCATGCGGCCGAGTGTCTCCTCATGCGCCGATTTCATCGCGTGCGGCTGGCGCAGAAACTCGAGCAGCTCCGGACGCAGTTGGATGCTCGCATCCAGCACAGGATTCGTGCCGGCTACATACGCTCCGAGCTGGATCAGGTCTTCCCCTTCGCGATAGGCCGCCAGCGCCTGGCGTAACTGCCGCGCCGCCTCCTGCTGCCGCGGCGGCGCGATCTGCGACGCCAGCCGGCTCACCGAGTGCAGGATATCGATGGCAGGATAGTGCCCCTGCGCCGCCAGTTGCCGCGAGAGAATGATGTGTCCGTCCAGAATTGCCCGCACCGCGTCGCAAATCGGCTCGCTGAAATCGTCACCCTCCACCAGCACGGTAAAGAATCCGGTGATCGATCCAGTTGGAAAATTGCCCGCCCGCTCGAGAATTTTTGGGAGCAATCCGAAGACCGAAGGCGTGTACCCCTTTTGGCTCGGTGGCTCACCGGCGGCCAAACCGATCTCCCGCTGGGCCATCGCCAGGCGCGTGACGGAATCCATCACCAGCAGCACGTTGGCGCCCTGGTCGCGGAAGTATTCGGCCACCGCCAGAGCCACGAAGCACGCCCTCACCCGCACCGGCGCCGGCCGCTCGGAAGTGGCCACCACCACTACCGACCGCTTGCACCCTTCCGGGCCCAACTCCTGTTCGAGAAACGCGCGGACCTCCCGGTTGCGTTCTCCGATCAGCGCCACCACCGAGACATCCGCCGAGTTGTCGCGCGACATCGACGCCAGCAGCATGCTCTTTCCCACTCCGCTACCGCCGAAAATACCCATCCTCTGTCCCATGCCGCACGGCAGCAGGCTGTCGATTGCGCGGATTCCGGTCACCAGCGGCCGTGTGATGTGCTCGCGTTCCAGAGGGTTACCCGGCCCGCCGTAGAGCGCATACCCCTCGTGCACTTCGATCGGCGGCCCGCCGTCGATCGGCTGTCCGAATCCGTCGATCACGCGTCCCAGCAACCCCGGCCCAACTTCCACGCGCGCCTCCTCCGGTCGCGCCTCTACCGCGTCACCCAACTGCAGCCCGTCTGTCTCTTCCAGTGGCATCGAAAGCACCCGCCCCTGTCGGAATCCGATCACTTGCGTCCGTATGCGCCGGCCGCCCGACGTGGTCACCTCGCAAAAATCGCCGATTCCCACGTTCGGACCGCGCGACTCGATCAGCAGCCCCACCACATCGCTCACCTCACCCGTCCATCGCAACGCCGGCAGGTGGCCGACATCCTTGAGGTACGGCTCTAGTGAAATCCGGTCGCTCATGAATGCCGTCCCAGCCGGTCCGTCAATCCGCGCTCGATTTCCTGAAGCTGCGATTCGACCGATGCATCCAGACTTCCACGCCCGGTCTCGAAAACCACCGCCCCGCGTTCGCAGGCCGGATCGGCAATCACCTCGACGGTGCGATCCGTGATGGTCTGGTGTAAACAGGCGGTCACTGCGGGCTCCTGCGCCGGATGAACGCGCACGCGGCTGATCTCCTGTGATCGCAGCCTCTCGAGGGCGCCAAGCACCAGGCCGCGGATCGCATCGGGGTCCACCGAAAGCTCTCTGCCCAGAATCCGCCGTGCGATCGCCAGCGCCAGTTGCACCAGGTCCCGCTCCGCTTCCCGCCGCAGCCGTGCGCGCAGCCCGCTGATCTCGTCGATGGACCGGACCAGCCGATCGATGACCGGCTGCAGTTCCGCCGCCGCACGCCGATGCCCGGCCGCCTCTCCCTCTCGCAGTCCCGCACCGTGCGCTTCGCGAATGCGTTGCTCAATCACCTGTTCGCGGCCAGTTCCGGCCCCCGCAAACGAGAGCGGCCCGTCGGGAACGATTGGCCCGCTGCCATCGCCCGGAGCCACTTTGCGCCACGTCATCGTTTCCACCTCGTGCGCCCGTTCTTCCCGCAGCAACCTAGACGACATACTGTTCGCCGACCGCTCCCTTCAGGCTCAGCACGCCTTCCGATTCCAACTGCCGCACCACCGTGATGATCTGCTGCTGCGCCGATTCCACCTCCTTGATCTTGACCGGGCCGAGTGCCTCCATGTCTTCCTTGAGCATTTCGCCGCCGCGCTGTGACATGCAGCTCAGAATGTGGTTTCGCAACTGCTCGCTCGTGCCTTTGAGCGCCAGGGTCAGCGCCTTGCGATCCACCTTGCCCAGGATTTCCTTCATCCCGATGTGATCGATGAGCAGCAGATCCTCGAACACGAACATCAGATGACGGATCGTCTCCGCCACATTTGCGTCCTGCCGCTCAATGTCTTCGAGAATCTCCCGGCCGGATGTGGAGTCGAGCCGGTTCAAAATTTCGGCCACCGCACGCACGCCGCCGTACGATTCGCGGCTGAATTCTCCCAGCGCCTTCAGCTTCTGCCCGATCACGCCGGCGATTTTGAGGATGATCTCGGGCGAAATCTGGTCCAGGCTCGCCATCCGCAGCCCCACGTCGGACCGGAGATTGGGCGGCAGCGACGTCAACAAGGCCGCTGCCTGCGGCGTGCTAAGGTGCGACAGCACCAGTGCGATCGTCTGCGGATGCTCGTTGTGGATGAACTTGGCGAGCTGCTGCGGATCGGCCTTCTGGATCGCATCGAACGACTCCGCCTCGGCGCCGAGTGCTCTCTGCAATCTCTCGAGCAGCCGCCGCGCCTGATCGGGCTGAAACGCGCGCAGCAGAAGCTTGCGGGCGAAATCGATTCCGCCCTGCGCCACGTAATCCCCCGCGGCGGAAATATGATGGAACTCCTGCAACACCGCTTCAGCCTGTTCCGCGGTGATGTGCGTGATCTTCGCGACCTCCCGGCTGACCTTCTGGACTTCTTCTTCCGACAGATGCTGCATCAGCTCCGCGCTGGTCTGCTCGCCGAGAACAATCAGCAGCATGGCCGCCTTGCGCAGCGTGGTGAGGGCATCGGGGTCCGTCTTCGTGTTCAGGATCACTCGTCAGCTCTCTTCTTCCCGAATCCAGCTTCGCAACGCCTGGGTCGAAATCTCGGGCTTCTCTTTCACGTTTTCCCGGATGTGTTTCGCCATTACCTCCGCCGTCTTGGTGATGACCGGAACCAGCTTCAGGGCGCTCAGAGCTTTGACCTCCGCCTCTCGTTCCAACGCTTCATGCTGCGCCAGTTGCGCCTCGAACTGCTGTTCGATGGTGCTCGGCGCCGGCCTCGGCGGGGCGGGCAGTTCCGCGGACGCCCCAACCGCGGGCGCGCGCTTGGGGCCACCCCTTCGCGTCAGCAGCATGATCAGGATTGCGACTACCATCAGGCCTCCCAGCGCGCCGCCCCCAATTAACAGGTTGCGCTGGTTCAGCAACTGGGGCTTTCCCGGTGCGGCCGGCTTGCTCGGCGCCGAACCGGGTGCCGCCGGAGGTTCCAGTAGCAGGGTGGTCTCAAACGGCTGCGTCTCCACGATCAATTGATCGCCCCGCTGCGCGTTGAACCCGGTGACGCCTGCTACCAGGTCATGAATGACCTTCATCTTCTCGGCCGTCGGCGGCACGAGCACTCGCCGAAAACCGGCCTTGTCTTTCTCCCAGGTCAGGCTTTGATCGAGCAGCACCGCCACCGAGATCTTGCGGATACCGCCGGCCGGAAGCCGCACCTTCTTGACCGTCCGGCTCGGTTGATAGGTGATATTCTCCGTCACCCGCGAGCTTTGGCCCGAGCCCGTACCCGGCCGCGACGTGGGCCGCGGCAGGTTCGACGCCGTGCCCGGCACTCCGTTCGCACTTCCTCCGCCGACGTTATCCTCGGTCTTCTGCGAGCTCAGCACGGCCGAGCGCGTTTGATCGTAGATCTCCTCGCTTTGCTCGCCGCCTGTGAAATCGCAGTCCACCGAAACGCCGGCCCGAAACTTCTCCGTTCCCAGCAATGGTTCCAACGTTGCGTTGATCTTGGCCAGCAGATCGGCTTCCACGCTGTGCCGGTACTCGAGCGCCGCTTCCGACGGCTCGGGACCATCCAGCCCGCCCGCCACACGCGGCCTCGCCAGCAGGTTGCCATTCATATCGAGAATCGATACGGCATCGGGCGAAAGCCCCTCTACGGCGCTCGCCACCAGGTGGCTGACCGCCACCACGTTCTGGGGTGCGAGATGCGCGCCGGGTTTGAGCCGCACCAGGACACTCGCCTTGGCCGGTTGTTTGGAATCGAGGAAGACCGATTCTTTTGGAAAGGTCAGGTGCACGCGGGCCTGGTCGACTTCCGCCAGCGACATCACCGAGCGCTCCAGTTCGCCTTCGAGCGCGCGCCGGAAGTTCACCTGTTCGGTAAACTCTGTCGCTCCCAGGTTCGTTTTGTCGAACAGTTCGAATCCGATGCGGCCGCTCTTCGGGAGCCCCGCGGCGGCCAGGCTGAGCCGGAGATCCGCCACACGCCCCGACGGAACCAGCACCGAGCCGCCTGACTCCGAAAGCCGGAAGTCCACACCGGTTTCTTTGAGTTTCTGGACGATCCCGCCGGCGTCCTCGGGTGCCAGCCCGGTGAACAACGGCCGGAAATCCGACTCACGCTGCCAGTAAACGAGGCCGTAGATTCCCGCACCCGCCAGCAGCGCCACCATCGCGATGGTGATCTTCTGGCGAACGGACAAGCTGGCCCAAAGTTTCATCGTCCCTGGTTCGGCCGCAAACCGGCTTGTCCTTCAGATCGGCAGGCTGGCCGGAAAACGTGAGCCGGTTAGACCTGCATCCGCATGATTTCCTGATACGCGCTCACTACTTTGTTGCGCGCCTGCAGGAACATGTCGAAGGCGAGCTCCGCGCGCTGTGCGGCCATGATGGTGGTGTGGAGTTCTTCGCCTTCGCCGGACAAGAACCGCTCTACTGCCGTTGCGGCATTTTTCCCCGATGCCTCCACGCCTCGAATCGCCGCCGACAGAGCCTCTTGAAATGCTCCCGGCGCGCTTCCACCGGACGGACGGACCGGCTCCACCGGCATGGGGGTGGTAATCGGAGTGACTGGGCCGACCATGCTTCACCTCACCGCATCAGGTCGAGCGAGCGCTCGATCATGTCCTTGACGGCCGAGATTGCCGCCACGTTGGCCTGATAGTTTCGAGCTGCACCCATTAGATCCACCATGTCTTCGGCGGGGTTGATGTGTGGAAACGCCACATACCCTTCTGCATCGGCATCCGGGTGTCCCGGCAAATACCGCCGTTCCGGCTCCCGCGGATCGGTCACGATCTGCGCCACCCCCACCCCCGCCTCGTGCAGTTCGGCGTCGAATACCGACGCAAACGGCGACTCGACCGAGGTAGATGTGAACACGGCGTCCTTGCGGCGGTAGGGTCCGCCTTCGGGAGTGCGGGTGGTCTCCGCGTTGGCGAGATTTTCAACAAGCAGTTCCGCGCGCGTGCGCTGGGCCGCCATCCCCGACGCTCCAATCGACAGCACCGAAAACAGGCTCATCCCGATCTTCCCTCCTCGATCGCCGACCGGACGATCCGGATCTCGGACCGCAGCAGGCTCGACGCCAATTGAAAGCGCATCGCATTCTCGGCCAGCAATCGCGATTCCCGATCGAGATCCACGCTGTTTCCGTCATTTTTCACGGGCAGACCGGAAACTTCGACCACGTGCGGCGCCAGTCCGGCCGCGCTCTGAAACTCGGTCTGGAAATCGATATCGCGTGTCTGGTACCCGGGCGTGTCCGCGTTGGCGATGTTGGACGCCACCAGCTTTTGGCGGGCGCTCAGCAGGTCCATGTAACGTTCCAGTCGTCCGGCCAGCCGGTCCAGCATGTCGGAAACTGTGCAAGCAAGCGGCGCACCACGAATAACCCCCATCAAATCAAAAGCGATTGCATCCGTGCACGACAAACCAGTGGCACACGGCATCATTTGGTCAGGCCAGATCCACACCAAAGAACCACCCATACCCCACAGCCGCGGGCTTGCCACCCCGCATCAGAGACACTTCAATTCGGCAGAGGCACTGGTAATATTCTTTGGGGATATTTCAAGAGTTTTAGATCCCCTGGACGAGTTTTTAGATCGCCCGCTTCGGCGTACCGTCGCAACCTCCGGCTACGCGCCGGAAATCTGAAAAAGAGGATTGGCCTCAATGATCGAAAGCAGCCAGTGTGTGCCGTCTCCGGGCATATCCGCCACTTTCTGCCTGGAGCCTTCTTGGCCCGAAGTCGTGGACCGCATCCGCGGCGGCGACCCCGCGGCCATGGAGCAGTTGTATCGTGCCTTCACCAAAGGCATCCGATTCTTCCTCTACCGCCAACTCGGTCCCCAGGACTTGGACGACCGCGTCCATGACGTGTTTCTGATGGTGACTCAATCGATCCGCCGCGGCGATCTGCGCGAGCCGTCGCGTTTGATGGGATATGTCCGTACGGTCGTGCGGCGCCATGTGGCGGCCCATATCGACGAGGCAGTGCGGACCCGGCGCAATCTGACGGACCTCGATGGCAACATCATGGTGTCGGACCGCGCCCCGGATCCCGAACGGAATGCCATCGAACACCAGACGCAGGAATTGGCGCTGCGGATTCTCGGCAGCATTGCCAGGCGCGACCGCGAGGTGCTGATCCGCTTCTATCTGCAGGAGCAGTCGCAGCATGAAATCTGCTGCGCCATGAATCTCACCCCGACGCAATTCCGTCTCATCAAATCCCGAGCCAAAGCCCGGTTCGGTGAATTGGGCAAGCGCCGTTTCGCGCGCCGCTCCGGATTCGTCAACTAACCGGTCCTCAATAAGCGATCAGGCCGGTCGCAGTACCAGCAGGCGACAGCCCACAAGCCCAGGACGAGCAAGCCGCCAATCCTGGCCCACTGCGCCCACAACGACTCCGCATCCTCGCCATAGGCCAGGCGGATTCGATGGACGCCCGCCTGCGTCGGTTGTATTGCCATCATGCCCAGCATGTCGGGCGTGATTTTCAGGCGGACGCCACTTTCGGTTGCGTGCCACCCCGGGTCGTATGTCGCCTGCACGAAGATGACGTCTTCCAAACCGGTCGTCGCATCGATCTCCGCTTCGTGCTGGTTAATCCAGCGTAGCCGGGCGAAGGGAGGTTTCTCATTCTCCAGCGCCGTCACCAGCGGCAGCAGCGGCTCGATCATCAACCCGTTTTCGGGCGCCTGCGCCACGATCGCCGATCGTTTCACCACGTGCGCGAGCGAGTCGGACGGCCGCGGAATGCCATAGACAACGTTATCGCCGCTGCGCCACAGTTCCGGCAAAACACGGTCGAATTTTTTCGGATTCCAGTACGGTTTGAAAGCCTCCGTGCTGGCCGGACCCGTGACACCGATGGCCGCCGCCCCGTATGCCTTCAGCCACAGAAGTGAGATCGCGGCATCGCGCTCGCCCGCATTCTGTCCGGTGTATATGGTGTAGACGGCGATCCGATGCTCCTGTGTCGGAATGCCCTGATCACAGCAGCCCGCCACCTGCGGGACATCCGTGAACAGGTTCATCCACAACGACACGTTGCCGGGAGCAAACACCCGCTTGCCTTGCATGTTTTGGTCAAACCATTTCGCCATCCGATACTCGATGGTGCCGGTGATGTCGAGAGGTTGTGTCATGGCTTTCGCGTAACGACCGTACCGGCGTAGCTGCGATACGCCAAGCACCGCCAAAACGACTATCAGCAAGACCTTCCACCGCGAGGGCAGGCGGTTCAACACCGCCGTCGCGGCGAACGCAACCAGGACGGCGGCCGCCATGTCGAACTCGAGTTGAAACCGATTCGGCTGCGGGATGATATCCCGGTGAAACCAGGCAAAGGGCAGAGCGACTGCTCCGGTAATCGCCGCAAAATAGAGAAAGAATCTCAACCAGGGGTTCACACCGAGCCGCTTCAGACCGAGATGCGCCGCTGCGAGCCCGATGGCAATCAGCCCGAAACTCAGGATTCGATCCGCGTTCAGAGGCGTTGCCGTCGATTGCTGCGCATTGCGGAAGACCAGACGAATGACGGAAGGCGATGCCCAGGGCATGACAATCAAATAGGTCACGACGCCAATGCCCGCCAGCGTCAGCCAGCGGCGAATCCAGTCCCGGTCGAGTGTCGCGAGGGCATAGGCGGCCAGCGCCATCGCCAGCCCGAGGGTGCCGGGCCAATTGGTGAGCACCACGGAGGCGACCGCCAGCGGCGCGGCGAGGACGAAAACCCAGCGGCGGGTCGCCGCGGCGCGATCCACCAGCCAGATCACCAACGGAACGAGCGCGAGCGCCGTCGTATGAGGCCCCTCGCCGTAGTGCACCAAGACCTCGTAGCGTCTCGCCAGCAGCGGTCCTCCCACGTCGTAGCGCACCGTGGGGGCGACAATGAGGATGGCGGAAAACAGTGAGTAAACCACCCCGGCCAAAAACGCGAACCCCCTCCGCTGCGTGGCGCGATAGCAGAGCCAGAACAGAGCAACGGGTCCCAGCGAATACGCCAGGCCGGTCACCACGTGGTAGGCGTGCTCGGGGGTCCAGGCCAGAAACCGCGCCGACTCCGCCACGGTAAGATGCAAGCCTGGCTGGTAGACGTGGCCAAACGGCATGCCGCCGAACCACAAGGGGAACCAGGCGCGGTCCTGCCAATGATCCAGCGCCCACCGGCTGATCGAAATATACGAGCTTTCGATCGATTCCATGCGCGCCGTGAAATCGACCCAAAACAAGGCTCTTGCGACATACGCGTTGATCGCAAACAACACCGCCGCCGAAAGTAAGGTAAGCGCTCGTGACGGGAGCGCGCGGCCGGGTGAGCGGGTCGCCATCTAGCGGACTTTGAGATCCACGAGAGCCGTCGGGTTTCCGACGTCTTTGAACCACATCACCTGTTCCCAAACGAGATCGATTTCCACACGATAGTCGCCGCGCTGCGCGGGTGCTCGCACCGACAGTGGTACCGTCTTCGACTCGCCCGGCTCGAGGGGATCGAGCAGCCAGCTCCGGTCATTATCGTGCCGCAGCACTTCGCCGGAGCAGGACAACAAGTGGTAAGAGGCGCCGCACACGCCTTCGCCGGAAGGAAATACGTCGGCGGAAGTATTGGTGACGCGGACCGGCACCGAAACGACTTCGTTCGGATTTGCGCGAACCTCCGAATTCGCGGCAGCCAGAGTGGCACGCCGGATGGCTCCCAATCGCACCAACTGGTTCGGAGTCGAAGCGTGCAAATCCACAAAGGATCGCAATACCGCTGTGATCAGCAGTGTCGGCGTGTCCCACATTCGAACCGTGTCTTGGGGCAAGTCCGAAAATGTTCTCCGGAACTCTTCGTTCACGTCGAATGGAGCCGGCAGTTTTTGAAAGAGAACCTTGTTGTACGCGATCGCGAGCGGGCGAAAAGAATGAGGATGCTGCAACATATACTGGGCGACGCCTTCGCACACACCCGGGAACCGC
This sequence comes from Bryobacteraceae bacterium, assembly GCA_036406715.1. Lineage (GTDB taxonomy): Bacteria > Acidobacteriota > Terriglobia > Bryobacterales > Bryobacteraceae > PSRJ01. The sequence continues at coordinate 46,606 of DASXAK010000168.1, forward strand.
GCGTTGAAGTAATCATCGACGGCAATCAGGCCGCCGGGCAGCAGGAGGGAGTGACACAGCGCGAGGTCGCGACAGGTCTCCTCTCTCGAATGGCCACCATCCACATGGCAGAATGAAAAATTCGTCCCGAGTTTCGCCGAATTCAATGCGGTAGACGGTCCGTCGATGGTCCTGATGAAGGACATGTCCGAATGGAATCGCTGGAGGTTCCTCTCGTAAATCTGCCGGTTCCCAATACCGGACTGCGAAACGTTCTGGTCCTGCATTTTCTCGAAAAGATCAACGGCGTAGAAGAAGTTGCCCGGCCCGCGGAGCGCGGCAACTGCAATGGCGGACAGGCCGTGATACACCCCGATTTCCAGGACATCGCCGCGAATGCCGTGTGCCGCGATGAGCTGATTGTACGCCGTGAACAGAAGCGCGGCGTCGAAGCTGAACCAGCCCTCGACGCTGTTGAAGGCCTGCAGATACTCTTGAAAGAAACTGCGTTCCATCCCTTGGCTTCCGGTTAGAAGACGCGCCGTTTCAGCCGCTCGACCGTGAACTTGGCCGTGTCCGCCACCGCCATCACC
>DASXAK010000169.1:0-22289 GCA_036406715.1 Bryobacteraceae bacterium
CGATGGTTCGCATGCCGACAGGCCATGGGTCACTGTTGTGGTAGTACAAGACCACCGCCGCGAAGGCGGCGGCCGACAATAGGGTCATCCATCCGATCCAACGGCCCTTCAGCCACTCCGGCCGCTCTCGCTGTGCAATAGCGATCAGTCCGCCCATCGCAAGCGCGTCCATGCGGCACGGCATCAAGGTATAGACGCCGAACATATTATTCGGCATGGCCAGGGAGATGGCGATCCGTACGGCCAAAGCCACCACAACGGATCCCGCCAGAACCTTGGCCAGAGTTTTGCGTTCGAGCGCCCACACCAGCAACGGGAAAGTCAGATAGAACTGCTCTTCCACCTGTAGTGACCATAGCGGCGTCAGAATGGCCAACCCGGGCCACGCGGCATCGAGGAACACTTTGATGTTGCCGAGGTAGGTCACGTACCACCAGCCGCCCGCGCGCAGGAACTCGCCCCAACGGGGCGCGGATGGGTAATACGTCAGGATGCAGCAGACGACGAGCGAGACATAGTACGCCGGAAAGATGCGGAGGCACCGCCGGATGATGAAATTCCGGTAATAGGAGCGATGTCCGACGCTATCCACCAGAATGCTGGTGATCAGGTATCCGCTCAGCACGAAAAACAGATCGACGCCCGACCATCCGAATTGAAAGGCGTGCGTCAGAAAGAACAGCGGCCCCGTGGTCGGAGCGAAATGAAAGACCAACACCAGCAGGATGGCGATGCCGCGCAGGCCGTCCAACTCGGAAATACGAGCCGCGCTCTTCTTTGAGCGAACCGGAGCAGCCGAGGCGGAACCGCTGGCGGAGGGAGTCATGGGTTACTGAAACCAGTGCCGAAACGCTTCACCCTGCGGCGTGAGCATTCGATCGAGCCGGTACTTGCCGAAATGCGAGGCATCGCGCCCCCATTCATCCTTGTTCCCCGGCTGATCGTACAGCACCCAGTTAAACAGGTATTCGATGCCGTTGTCGATACTGGCATCCATCAGCGCCTTTAGCCGCTCGCCGTTCGGGTGCAGGTTCCAATATTCGCCGAATTCTCCGATGATGAGCCTGGTGGTCAGCTTCCGCGTGGCGGCGGCTTGGCGCAAAAAACTCGCCAGATAGGCGAAATCCTTGTATACCTTGGCCGCGTCCGCGTCCCAGGCGATCGACCACCAGCAACTGTACGAGAGGAAGTCGACGCCCTTGAGTTGCGGAGCAAACTCCGCCACTCCGGACCGTTTTCCTTGAAAACCCGGCACTACGGTGAACTCAAAGGCCGTGAACAGCTCGCCGGGATAGCCGTGGGCTTTTGCCTCCGCGCGACCCTGCTCAATTCCATCGAGCCGGGCCTGGTAATAGTCCCGGCACGCAGGCCACCGCGATACCGGGCAGTCGTTTTCGAATTCCCAGTTCGAGATGATGCGGCGCCCCGGCGTTTTCGCAAGTTCTAGCGCAAATCGCCGGAATTCGTCCCGCGTGGCCGCGAGATGAGACGCGTCCAGCCGCTGCTTCTTGTAGCGATCCCAGGAAGCGCTGTCGTATGCCGTCAGCATCACAACCGGAAACTGCGATAAGAACGCGCGGTAGTCCGCGCGGCTCACCTTCACATCTAAGGGTGTGTTATCCGTTTTCCCGGTGGGATCCCATAGCGATCCCGGGCCAATATAGACGCGCACCACGTGGTCGGCGCCCAGGCGTTTGATGTCGGCTGCCGCCGCATCCAGACCGCCGCCCAGTTTCCCCCATACGTAGACACCTACTTTCTCCTTGTAGTCGTGAGAGGTCGCAGCGGGAAGGCCCGAAACCAGCAGCACGGCTCCAGCCAGCACGCGAGCGAAGCCGCGTCGCCAGTTAGCTCGCATGGGCGTGCCCAAAAAGCATATTCACATTATCGCGCTACCATCTGTAACATGATCGAGATCGACGGCGTCTCGAAAGTCTACAAGCTGTATCAACACCCGGGCGACCGTCTCAAAGAAGTGTTCACGCTGGGCCGGCACCTGTACCGCGAACACTGGGCGCTCCACGAGCTGACGCTGGAAATCAAGAGGGGCGAGACTTTCTGCATCATCGGCGAAAATGGCTCCGGGAAAAGCACGCTGCTGAAACTGATCGCCGGAATCCTGCAGCCGACGACGGGCCGCGTGCGCGTCCTCGGCCGCCTCACGGCACTGCTCGATCTGGGAGCCGGCTTCAACCCGGAGTTCACGGGCCGTCAAAACTTATTTCTGAATGGCGCTCTGCTGGGATTGACACCGCGGGAGATTCAGCAATCGATTCCTGGGATTCTCGATTTCGCCGAGATTGGCTCTTACATCGATCAGCCGGTGAAAACGTATTCGAGCGGCATGGTGGTGCGGCTGGGTTTCGCTCTGGCCGTCCAGTTTGCGCCCGACGTCCTGGTGGTGGACGAAGCCCTGTCGGTCGGAGACATCTATTTTCGGCACCGCTGCATGCGCAAGATCCACGAGTTGCGCGCGCGCGGCGTCACAATCGTTTATGTCACGCACGAAGTCAGCGAGATCAAGGAGCTAGGCCATCGGGTATTGTGGCTCGAGGGAGGCCGCGTCCGGGAGTTGGGCGAAGTCGCCGGCATCGCCCACCGCTATCTGGCCGCCCTGCTCACCAAGGATTCCGAGCGCTGGCGCCAGCGCCAGGCCGTCGCCTTCCAGCAGCCGCGAGTGCCGGAAATCGCCCCCGAGATCATCACCGGCTTGCCCCCGGACGCGCCGCGCTACGGCGATGGCCGCGCGGAGTTGCTCGGCGTGGAGATCATGGACCCGAACGGACGTCCGGTCGAAGCCGTTCGCACACCGGCCGAGATTGTCGTGCGGTTCAGCGTCCGGGCCCGGCAGTGGATCCAATGGCCCATTGCCGGATATATCTTGCGTACCGCCGGCGGTGTCGACCTCACCGCTTCGAACACCGCGCGCCTCAATATTCCGATAGCGCCGATGATCCCGGACGAAATCCGGACTTTTGATTTCCACCTGAAGCTGCCGGAATTGGCCCACGGCCGCTATCTGCTCACGGCAGGCTTGGCGGACGGCGACCTGACCGCCTACCAGCCGTGCGACATCGCGGAAAATGTCTCCTCGATCCGCGTACTGCCGGGCGACAAGCCGGTATATGGGTATGTACACCTTCCCTGCGACGTGAAGGTGAGAGTCTAGCGAAACTCCGGAATGCGCTCCATCACGGAGTTGTCGAGCCGGACCTCGCCTGGTTCACAATCTCTACGGGGTCGGACGATTTCACGAGCTGAAGCAGGCTGCGCGTGCGGGAATCGAAGTTGTCTCGCGTCAGCACCGCCTCTCCGGCACACGCGCCGCGCACCACCTCTTCCGTGATCTTCTCGTTGTAATGATAGAGATCGGCGTACAGCGAAAGGTTCGTGATGATGTCCGCCCGATCCTGATAATCGATGATGTCGAAGGTTCCCAACCGCTCGGCCTGCTCGACCAGCCATCTTTTGAACTCGAAGTAAGTACGAATCTGATCCCGCTGGGCGTAATCATGCCAGACCAGAATGGAATAGGGTGGAAACACAAAGTGAACCTTCACGCCGTGATTTGTCGACAGCAGAGGAAACATATTGGTGGCGAATCCGGATTTCAGCGTTTCCAACGTGAGATTGGTCATGCCGAACTTACGGTTGATGTTTCTGGGATCGATGCCGCTCACCGCGCTTGCCGCGTCGAATCGTGTGCTGTCGGAGAACTTCCAGGGCCAATCCGCGTTGAGAGTTTCTCCTGGTTCGAGTGGCGCGTGGCGGAACCGGTCGATCGTTCGAAGCGAGTCGAGCGATAGGAGGTAAGGAAACTTGTCGAAGATCGAATCGTCGTACAAGTAGGCGGGAAACACAGTGTCACTTCCCACGACAGGCCCATTCGAGCCGCCGGAGAACGAGTTGTAATCCAGCGTCAAAATCGCCATCTTCGTTCCCGGGTGCCGCAGCACGAGCCGCAGAACCTGGGCCTCCTCGTGGATGGACGCGCCGGCGAGGCACAGGTTGACTGCCGGAGCCCCGCACAGGGCCTGCACTCTGCTGTTTGGGATGTTCTGCAGGAAAGATGTTCCGGCGATCGCAATCTGGTACTTCGCCGTTCGGGCCAGCCCGGGTACGAAGAACCGTTGCAGGTACACATTGAATCGGGGCGGCACTCCGCGGATCGGGTGATAGATCTGATATGGATCGAACCACAGCGTGACCCCGGCGGCGCTTCCCAGAAGCAGGAAGCTTGCCGCTGCCAGCCAGCAACACCACCGCGCCCATTTTCGATGAATCTTGACTGCTTGCATCGCTCAAAAGAAGTAGTAGAGGAAGTGAGACACGGAAGAAAACCGCAAGATGCACAGAGTTAGCAACACAGCACCCAACCCGGCCGTGGCAAGAGTCGGCTTCATTCGGCGGGCGATCGCGAAGCTGTAGGAGGACCAGGCCAGCAGCAGGACCGATATGACTAAGGCTACGCGGCCCGAGTCCGTCTCAGGCGACCACACCGCCAGCGGCCGGCGTAACATTTCCATCCCGGACGTGCGCCACCACTCAATCAGCGGCGTCCAGGGCAATACAGAGAACAGGGAGCGGTATACGCGCACCGACCCAGTCAGGTCCGCTGCGCGAAAGACAACCCACGACAGACTGACAAATGAGAAAGTGAGCGCCCATCCCAGAACAGACGGCATCGGCCAGCGAAGGCGCCGCCAGAATGCGCAAGTCGCCACGGCGAAACCATGCAGGGTTCCCCACACCAGAAACGTCCAACCGGCTCCATGCCACATGCCGCAAATCGCCATCGTGATGACCGCATTCAGATACGGCACGATTTTCCGCCTGGAACGGATCCCGGGAAGAGCGAAATAGACATAGTCGCGCAGCCAGTTCGATAGCGTGATGTGCCATCGCCTCCAGAACTCCTGAATCGAGACAGACCGGTATGGCGCCCGAAAATTCTCGGGGATCCGGATATTAAACAGGAACGCGACGCCCACGGCGATATCGCAGTAACCGCTGAAATCGTTATAGAGCTGAAAGGTGTAGGCAGCAGTGCCCAGCCAGGCGGTCCCGGCGTCGAGCGCGCCGGTCGTGTCAAATGCACGGGCGACGAGCGGCGCCAGCGGATCGGCGAGAAGCACTTTTTTCGCCAGGCCGATGATGATCAGCGCCAGTCCGCGCGCCAGGTATCTCGGAAGCAGCCGGCGCCGGCGCGTGCTCTCGAACTGCGGGATCATGTCGCGGTGCCTCAGGATGGGCCCCGACAGCAAATGCGGGAAAAACGTCACAAACAGGGCATAGTTTCCGAGGTCCGAGGGGCGGTCTTCCCCGCGATAAGTGTCGACCAGATACGAGATTTGCGAAAACGTAAAAAACGAAATTCCCAGAGGAAATGCCACGGCGGACAACCGCGCGAACCACGGCTGGTTCGAGGTGACCAGATGCACCATTGCGGGTCTGTATTTGAACAGGCTCAGCACCAGGAGGTTGACCGCGATTCCCGCAATCAAATAAGGCTTGGCTTTCGCCCGGACGATCAGCAGCGACACGGCATAATTGAACAGAATGCTGAACAGCAGTATCCAAATGACGCTGGTCCGTTGATAGGAGTAAAAGAACAGCGAGGCCGCCAGCAGCCAATATGTGCCCAGGCGAGGCGCTTTGGCCGTCAGGAAGTAGACGGCGCAGGTGACCGGAAGAAATCCCAGGATGAAATCGTAGCTGTTAAAGACCATCGGGTTTCATTCTATATCCCCACCGCCAGCAAGGCTCCCCAATGAAATCCGGCGCCAAAGGCCGCGAACACAACGGGCGCGCCGCTGCGGAAGCCCTCGCGTTCTTCCCACTCGGCGGCGGCGATCAGCAGCGAGGCCGATGACGTATTGCCGTAAGCGCGAACATTCGAGAAGAGCCGTCCGGCCGGCACCTGCAGGGCGCGCGCCACGCCGTCCAGAAGGTTCTGGTTGGCTTGGTGCAGCAGAAACGCCGAAACGTCAGCGGCCGGCACGCTATTGCGGTCGAGCACTTCCGTTATCGTGCGGGGAAGCTTGCGCGACGCCTGCAAGATGACAGTGCGGCCATCCATGGCCAGTGCGCCGTCAGCGCCAACCGCGAGACTGTCCGCGAAAGCGCCATCGGAATGAAGCACGTGATCCACGATGCGGGCCCGGCCTCCCTCGGCTTGGAGCAGACACGCGCCGGCGCCGTCGCCGAACAGGATGGCCACATTCCGGTCGGGCGGTTCGCGGCGGACGAGCGTCGACATTTTTTCTGCCGCCACGATCAGGACCATCCCGTAAGCCGGCGCCAGCAGATTGCCCAGCGCCATCGCAATCAGACCGCCGGCGCTGGCGGCCGGCACGTCCAGAGCCGGAGCCTCGCCGATTCCCAATCGGACAGCGACGAGAGCGGCCGGTCCGGGAATGCGCCGCCGCCCGGTGGCGCTGGCTACAATCAGGCATCCGACGTCCGCGGCTCGACGGCCCGCTCGCGCCAGGCACGCCTCCGCCGCCCGCGCCGCCAGATCGACGACGTCTTCGTCTTCGGCGGCATATCGCCGCTCCGCAATGCCCGATGCCTGCAGAATCCAGTCTGCCTCGCACCCGAGCCATCGGGCCAATTCCGCGTTCGATACCGCTCGGGCCGGCAGGTAGGCGCCAAACGCCTCGATGTTCGCCATCCGCTATTTCCGGCTATTCAGGTAAGTCTCGATCCGGTCCAGCGATTCGAATTGCCGCGGACGCAAATCCGCATCTGGAATTTTGATGCCGAAGGCTTCTTCGAGCGCATTCACCATCTGAGGCAGCGCGAACGAATCCAGCAGTCCGGAATCAAACAACGATTCCGAGGCGTCCGGCTCCCGATCCTCGGAAGCAAACTGGCGGACTATTTCGCGAATCTTCTTGCGCTTTTGGGTTTCATCCATGGTCGACGACTCCTGCCGTGGCGACGCGATTCATTTGTACGCTGCGCACACCACACGCTTGCCGCGGCGGTGCTGCTCGTAAGCATCGGGAGGCGGCGCGATGATTTCCGTTCGGCGGAAACCGGCCTGGCGCAGCAGGAACTCGAGCGCCTTGGGCGACGGGCAGGTCGCCACCGGCGAGGCCCCCGTCTCCGTGTTCTGGTTGTAGAACTCGCCGGACTCGTCGATCAAGGCCAGAATCCCCTGGTACGGCCGCGTCCAGGCGCGCGCGCCCCATTCCGTGCGGCCCTCGATTTCGTCCACCACCTGAGTCTCCACAATACAGAGCTCGCGCGTGATCCGGCTGATGTTGCGCAGCGCCGCTACCGGATTCTCGAGATGATAGAGGACGCCCAAAAACAGACAGAGATCGTAGGACTCTCCGGCAGCGAGATCCTCCACGCTGCGTTCCTCAAACGAAATATTCTTCAGACCGAGAACTTCGGCCACAAACCGCGCTTTGGTCAGACTCTCCGGCCGCACGTCGATGCCCCGAACCTCCCGCATTCCCTTCGGAGCCATGGCGACGCTGTAAAACCCCTCGTGGCAGCCGATATCGAGGCAGCGCACCTGATCCATCCGCCCACGGAAATGTTCATCCACCACGCGCTCGACCATCGCGAGCCGCGTCTGGTGAATCGGCAACACCTCGGGAGGAAGCTGAGACGTCGTGCGCCCGTACGGGCCCAGGTCAAACTCGTAAAACCACGGCCCAAGTTCCTTCAGCCGCTGCTGCGCGGCCGCGCTCGTCATCGTTGGCACACCCGTATTCTAGCGTCACGCCCGCTCCAGCAGCATTCCGATCTCGCGCACGTTCTTCACCCGCTCGAGCGCCATCACCTGGTCAATCAGCTTGCCGGTCTGAGCCGTCCCGAGCATGGGCGCAATCAGATCGCGGCACTTCGAGACCACCTCGTCGTGCGTCATCGGATTTTCCGCCGTCCCGCGCACGGCTTCCACCCGCTCGGCCAGCGACTTGCCGTCTTTCAGCGTGAGTTCCACGATCGTGACCCGCTTCGGATACAAACGCTCGAGTTCTTCGTCCGGCTTCAGCTCCACTTTCGCCCGCTGCCGCATCACGGCCGCATCGGTCATGCGCGCTCTATCGTGCGCCGCCTGAAACGTGACGGTCTTGTCGATCAGCATCACCGCCACCATGTGCTGGAGCGAAATATCCGGCATCTCGCGGTCATTGACCGTTTTGGCCTCGCTGGTCGCCACGCGGACCACGACCTTTTGCACGTCGTCGGCTTCAAACGGGCGGCGCTTCCGCAAATTTTCAATCGCATCCAGCGGCGCCTGGATCGGGGACCCGACCGTCCACTTCTTGATGTTCGTGCGAGCAATTTCGTATCGCTCGCCCAGCTTGTCCGTCAGAACCGACGAGTCGGCCTTGGGCGCGAACGTCAATAAGAAATTGTCGGCGCCGGAGAAGATATCGTCTACCCCCGTGCCCCCGTAATGCATGACCATGGCCGCGCTCACCCCGTTGCGCGCGGGAAACCCTGCGAATACCATCGATTTTTCGATGTGATCGCTGTCGCGCTGCCACGCCGCGATCCCCGAGGCCTGCTGCGCGGAGTAGTCCAGCACCCAGCGCATCTGCTGCGCGTCGAACCCGGCCGCGCAGCCCGCCGCCGCCCCGGCCCCGAAAGTCCCGGCAATGCTGTGCGAGCTGTGATGGGTGGACATCTGAAACGGCAGACCGCCGAGCGTCATTGTGACGCGCGGCCCCACGTCATAGCCGAGCGCAACGGCGCGCATCAGGCGGGCGCCATCGATTCCGAATTCTTCGCCGGCCGCCAGCGCCGCCGGCACGATCGCGCAGCCTGGATGCGATTGCGACGGGGCGTGTGAATCGTCCGTCTCGTCGGAATGCGCCAGCATTCCGTTGATCATGGCGGCTTCGATCGCACCGCACCGCCATTTCGACGCGACGACTGTCGCCGGACCGCCGGCGTGCGCCTGCGCCAGCCGCAGCCCTACCTGCGCCGGCGGCAGATTGACTCCGGAAACCATCGCGGCGAATGTGTCGAGAATATGCTGCTTGGTTTTTTCCGCTACCTCCTCCGGCAGCGCGCGCCCGGCGGCTTCGCTCATGTACCCGCTGAGCCGGGAGATGGCCGGTCCGGGAGCCGCCGCCGCGGCCGACGCCCTCCCAACCGGCAGCGCCGTGGCGGCCAGCACTCCCCCCGCGCTCCACAGAATTCGGCGCCGGCTTACGCCGGTTTGCTCGCCTCGCACACTCTTGGCCATATTCGGCCACCAGTATATAACGCCAAAAAAGCGCCTCCCCACGGCGCCTTCCGATTGATTTCAACCAGCACCGCGAGCCGGTCAGGTTGTCTGCCTAGGGCCTATCAGGTGACAACCTGTCGGATGGGTACTCAGCGTACTGCCCCGTCGTTTCAATAGCTTGCAAGCTTGAAGGCATGGCCTGCCGCGTGCACTTTTGGCTTCCGCGTGGATCTTGAATAAGGGTTCTGCCATGAAGAATTGCGCTCTCAATACGATCCTGCTCCTGTGCACATCGTCGGCTTTCGCCAGCCACCCAAAGATCGCGAAAGATCTGGAAGGGGCGGACCCCAACGCCACAGTGGATGTCATCGTCCAGTACAAGACGGCCCCCACTGCGAGACATCATTACCAGGTGGCTGCGAGAGGAGGCCGGTTGACCAACGACCTCCAAATCGCAAGGGCGCGGGCGTATTCGATTCCGGCAGCGGCCATTGACGGCTTGGCCAGGGATCCGGAAGTTGCGTATATTTCGGTTGATCGCGCGGTCCGGCCGATGCTTGACCTTACTACGGCAGCGGTGCATAGCGACCTTGCATTTCGGATGGGCTTCGACGGCACTGGCATCGGAATCGCCGTGCTCGATAGCGGCATCCAGCATGATCTGAAGACCCTGGGCCCAAACCCAAACAACCCAGGGCAGCCCAACGTGGTGTGCTCCCTGAGCTTCGTGCCCGGAGGCGACGGGAAGATACCGCAGATTCAGCTCCGCACGGACGGGAACGGAAATGTCCATTGCGGCGGCGGCAACGACGATCACTACGGCCATGGAACGCACATCGCCGGGATCCTGTCGGCGAGCGGGACGTTGCCTTCGCTCGGTGGAGCTCCGAGCGGTTCCACCCAGACGCGGGTTTTTCAAGGCATCGCGCCCAAGGCTAACCTGATCGACTTTCAGGTGCTGGACAAGAATGGGATGGCCAAGGACAGCACGGTTATCGCCGCGATTCAAGAAGCCATCGCTCTGAAGAATACCTTCAACATTCGAGTCATGAATCTCTCGCTAGGCCGGCCGGTATTTGAAAGTTACAAGCTCGACCCGCTCTGTCAGGCCGTCGAAGCGGCCTGGAAGGCCGGCATCGTCGTGGTCGTCGCGGCCGGCAATGATGGCCGTGATAATTCGCAAGGAACCAACGGCTACGCAACCATCAATGCCCCCGGCAACGATCCGTTCGTCATCACCGTCGGCGCCATGAAGACGGGAGGGACTCCGAGCCGCGCAGACGACGTGATTGCCAGCTACAGCTCCAAGGGGCCCACTCTGATCGACCACGTGGTCAAACCGGATCTCGTGGCGCCGGGAAACAAGGTGGTCTCCTTGCTGTCCAAGGGTGACGCCGTGCTTATGAGGGACTATTCCACCACGGGCGTTACGTTCGGCTATTACACATCGAAAAACGGCGCCAATCCGAATGACGAAGCTCGTGACTCGAATGCACTTCTGATGCTGAGCGGCACGAGCATGGCGACGCCGGTAGTGAGCGGTGCGGCAGCGTTGCTGCTTCAGCAGAATCCGGCACTGAACCCGGATCAGGTCAAGGCGCGTCTGATGAAGACCGCAACCAAGAATTTTCCCGCGTTCAGCAGCGCGACGGACCCAGTGACCGGCCAAAACTACAGCAGCCAGTACGACATTTTCACGGTGGGTGCTGGATATCTGGATATCCTGGCAGCCCTCAACAATACCGACCTTGCGAAGGCTACGGCTCTTTCGCCGACTGCAGCGTACAATCCCAAAAATCACAAGGTGTATCTCATCTCCGACGCCTCCGCCGTGTGGGGCGATAGCGCCGTATGGGGCGACAGCGCGATCTGGGGCGACAGTGCGGTCTGGGGCGACAGTGCCGTGTGGGGCGATAGCGCCGTGTGGGGCGACACGATCATTCTGGGCAATAGCGCGGTCTGGGGCCGTTCATATACTCAGGGCTTTAGCGCCGTGTGGGGCGATAGTGCGGTTTGGGGCGATTCCACTACGTCAGAACCGGCAACGGTACTCACGCAGGGAGAAAACTAGCGCTCCCGAGGTCCCTCTCAAAGTCAGAACTCTGATCAGCGCCCGGCGTGCGGCATGCTCGAGCATGCCGGCGCTGCCACCCCGGCCCTGTGTGCGATGTCACACGTTTGTGACCCGCGTCTGTCACGGGACTGCAATCAAAAAAAATGAACCGACCGCGGAACCCACGCGATCAAGAGATTGCACGCGCCAAGCGGACGAGTGAATGAGTGAGAGCCTTCCTATCATCTATCTAGCACGCCACGGCGAGACTGCATGGACCATCAGCGGACAGCATACCGGGCTGACGGACCTGCCGCTCACGGCGGCCGGCGAACGTAACGCAGTACGGCTGGGCGGGCGGTTAAAAGGGCTGAATCCAGCCAGGGTCTTTACCAGCCCGCTGCAGCGCGCAGTGCGCACTTGTGAACTCGCCGGATTCGGCAAAGCCGCAGAGATCGATCCTGACCTAATCGAGTGGAACTACGGCGAATATGAAGGGCGCCGCACGGCTGACATCCGCGCGGACCGTCCGGGCTGGCAGCTTTTCCGGGACGGCTGCCCGGGAGGTGAATCGCCGCCGCAGGTTTCGGCGCGGGCGGAGCGGGTCGTAAATCGCTTGCGCGCCATCGGGGCTGACGTCGTGTTGTTCTCCAGCGGACATTTCATTCGGGTTTTGGCCGCCCGCTGGATCGGCATCGAACACCCGGTGAATGCCGCGTCGTTGATGCTGACCACGGCGAGCCTCAGTGCTTTGGGCTACGAGCACGACCTCTCTCGTCCGGTAATTCGGCTTTGGAACGAGACCAATCATGTCGTGACGTCAGACCAGGAACTTGGAGAAAAAGGCGCTCAGAGCCGGCATGCCGCAGGTTCTTGAGTCTTGACTCGAGGGGAACTGGAGGTTGGAACCATGCCAGGCGCCGCAAAACAGCTCGCGGGGATATCGCCTCTGGCGGGCCAGCGTGCTCCCAGGGAAATGCTGCTCGACGTGGCAAAGCTCGAACGCGAATATTACTCGCGCCGGCCCGACCCGGACGACGTCAATCAATTGATCCATTTCGGAACCAGCGGGCATCGTGGCTCTCCCCTCCGCGGCACATTCACCGAGGCGCATGTTCTGGCGATCACACAGGCGATTTGCGATTACCGGAAGGCGTCGGGTACCGGCGGCCCGCTGTGCATGGGCAAAGACACGCACGCCGTTTCCGGTATTGCCCAGTCAACGGCGCTCGAAGTTCTCGCAGCCAATGGCGTCGAAACCATCATCCAGCTCGGCGGGGGAGTGACGCCGACTCCGGTCATTTCGCGCGCCATCCTCGTATACAACCGGAACCGCAACGCTCACCTCGCGGACGGCATCGTGATCACGCCTTCGCATAACCCGCCTGAAGATGGCGGCCTCAAGTACAATCCCCCGAATGGAGGGCCGGCCGATACCGAGGTCACACGGTGGATCGAAAACCGGGCCAACGAGCTGCTACGAGGAGGCAACGCTCGAGTCCGGCGAGTGTCGACCGCCGACGCAATTTCGGCGATGACCACGCACCAGGAGGACATGGTCACGCCCTACGTGCGCGACTTGGGGAGCGTGGTGGACATGGACGCGATTCGCGGCGCGCGCCTCAAGCTCGCCGTCGATCCCCTTGGCGGCGCAGCCCTGCCCTACTGGGAGCCCATCAACTCCATCTGGGGTCTGGATATCGAGGTCGTAAACCCGTCGATCGATCCTACCTTCTCCTTTATGACGCTGGATCACGATGGCGTGATCCGCATGGATTGTTCGAGCCCATATGCCATGGCGAGCCTGGTTCGACTCAAGGACCGGTATCAGGTGGCGTTCGCGAACGATCCGGATTCGGACCGGCATGGAATCGTCACTCCGTCCGCCGGGCTGATGAACCCTAACCATTACCTGGCGGTGGCAATTCAGTATCTGCTCACCCATCGTCCGGATTGGCCCTCGCATGCCGCGGTCGGGAAGACGCTGGTCAGCAGCGCGATGATCGACCGTGTTGTGAAACGCATTGGCCGCCGTCTTTGCGAAGTGCCGGTCGGCTTCAAGTGGTTCGTGGAAGGCCTGTTCGAAGCTTCTTATTGCTTCGGCGGCGAGGAAAGCGCCGGAGCGAGTTTCCTCCGCCGCGACGGGACGGTTTGGACAACGGACAAAGATGGGCCAATCATGAACTTGTTGGCGGCGGAGATCACCGCCCGCACGGGTCGCGATCCGGGCGAATGCTATCGGGATCTGACGGCGGAGTTCGGCAGCCCGCGATACACGCGCATCGACTCTCCGGCGACACCCGATCAGAAGGCGCGACTCGAAAGACTTTCGCCCGACGCCGTCCGAGCCGCTACTTTAGCGGGCGAACCGATCGTCGCTAAACTAACCCGCGCCCCGGCCAATGATGCTCCCATTGGGGGCCTCAAGGTCGTCGCTTCCAGCGGCTGGTTTGCCGCGCGGCCATCCGGAACAGAGAACATTTACAAAATCTACGCGGAGAGTTTTCAGGACGAAGCCCACCTCGAGGCTATCGTCGCGGAGGCCCGCCAAATGGTGGATCGCGCACTCGCGGCCTGAGGAGAATGTATGACAAATATCGGATTCAACCAGCGTCTGTACATCCTTCCCTTCGATCACCGTGGCTCATTTCAAACCCAGATGTTCGGTTGGAAAGGCGCGCTGACCGCGGATCAAACGGCGAAGATCACCGCCGCGAAGGAGGTGATTTACGACGGCTTCAAGGCTGCGATTGCCGCGGGAGTGCCAAAAGATAAGGCCGGCATCCTCGTGGATGAACAGTTCGGCGCCAACATCCTCCGAGATGCTTCGGCGCAGGGATACTCAACGTCCAGCGGCTGCGAAAAGAGCGGCCAGGAGGAGTTCGATTTCGAGTACGGAGAAGATTTTCGCGCGCACATCGAAGCATTTCATCCGACCTTCTGCAAAGTCCTGGTGCGCTACAACCCGGAGGGCAACAAGGCTCTGAATCAGCGACAGTCAGCCCGCCTGAAGCGTCTGTCCGACTATCTTCACGGTCAAAGCACGAGCCGGTACATGTTCGAACTGCTGGTGCCGCCCACCGCCGCGCAGCTCAGCGACGTTCAGGAAGACAAGAAGGTTTACGACCTGGAACTCCGTCCGGATTTGATGGTTCAGGCCATCGAGGAACTGCAGGACGCCGGTGTGGAAGCCGACGTTTGGAAGATCGAAGGCCTCGATCGCCGCGAAGATTGCGCGAGGGTCGCGGCCGCCGCGCGGCGTGACGGCCGGTCGAAGGTGGGCTGCATCATTCTCGGCCGCGGCGAGGACGACTCCAAAGTGCGCCAATGGCTGACAACTGCCGCCTCCGTGCCCGGTTTTATCGGTTTCGCAGTAGGCCGGACGAGTTTCTGGGAGCCGCTGGTGGCCTTGCGGGATAACAGGATCTCCCGCGGCCAGGCCGTGTCCGATATCGCCCGGCGTTATCAGGAATTCGTGACCATCTTCGAGGGAACGGCGCGAATGGCCGCCTGAAGGGAACTAGCGTGCGCGTAGGAATCGCAACCGATCATGGCGGCTTCGTCCTCAAAGAGGAACTGGTCTCCCGGCTCCGCGCCGAAGGGCACGACGTTGTCGACTTCGGCGCTCATACTCTGGCCGGCGACGACGATTACCCCGACTACGTAATCCCGCTGGCCAAAGCCGTAGCAGCCGGTGGTGTGGAGCGCGGCGTAGCCGTCTGCGGCAGCGGCGTCGGTGCATCGGTCTGTGCCAACAAGGTCCCGGGTAGCCGGGCGGCTTTGATTCACGATAATTTCTCGGCCAGCCAGGGAGTCGAGGATGACCACATCAACATCATCTGCATGGGAGGCCGGACTACGGGGCCCTCGGTGGCATGGGATCTGGTGCGGACTTTCCTCGCAGCCGAGTTCAGTGACGCCCCCCGGCATCTGCGGCGTCTGAGCAAAGTGACCTCCCTGGAGCAACAAGGACTGCAGCACGAGTACCGCGCTAGTGGCTGAACCCAAGGGCCCTGGCGGCTTCAGGCTCAGCGAACATCGAACAGCAGAACTTCGCTGGATTTCAGTTCGCCACCAGTCAGAACGAGCCGGTCCTCGCCGGTAATGGCGGCGGCATCGCCCGTGCGCAAGACAACTCCGTTGACCGTAACCTCACCGCGAACGACATGGACCCAGGCCGCCCGGTTCGAATCCAGAACGTACGGGATCTCAGTGCCGTTCGACAGCGCCGCGACAAACACCTGAGCATCCTGGTTGAGTCGTGCGGCATTGTCTGCGTTCGTGGGTCCAGCCAGGCGCTTCCAGCGATTCTGCTTCTCCTTGGGATCGAAACGAATCTGTTCGTAGCTCGGCTTGGTTCCCGTAGTCGCCGGCTCGATCCAGATCTGGAAGAAATGCACGGGTTCGCCGCTGGAGGCGTTGAACTCGCTGTGCAAGATTCCGCTGCCGGCCGACATCCTCTGAATTTCATTCGGGCCGACGGTCTGCTGATGGCCCATACTGTCCTTGTGCGCCAGCGAACCCTCCAGGACGTACGTGAGAATTTCCATGTCCCGATGGCCGTGCTTTCCGAATCCGGCGCCGGGAGCGACGCGATCTTCATTGATCACACGCAAGCTTCGGAAACCCATGAAATCCGGGTCGTAATAATCGGCAAACGAAAACGTGTGACGCGTGTCGAGCCAGCCATGATCGGCGTGGCCCCTTTCTTCACTTCTGCGAACTTCGATCATTTTCAAACCTCCTGCCGCGGCCCGGTGTTCTTGTACTCTCCAGCCGCGAAAAGCCCGAGTTTCTTGAGGAACGCGTAAAGCGAGCGTTTCTCGCTCTGGCTCAATGCCGCCATGGCCGCCTCGAGCTCTTCGGCATGGCGTCGGAACGCTTTCTGGACTACGCGCTTCCCGTCCCGAGTCAGGTGCAACACCTTGGCTCGCCTGTCGGTTGCCGACGCGCCGCGCGTGATCAGCCCTTTTTTTTCCAGCCGATCGACGGCGGCTGTCATGGACCCACTGGCCAGCAGCACTTTTTCCTGAATTTGCGTGATCGTCAGCGGTCCTTTATGTAACAGCGCTTCCAAAGCCGCGAAGTCGGTAAGGCACAATCCAGCGTCGGCTATGCTCTGCTCCGCGACACGACTAAGAGCGCGATAGCACCTCGAAAGGACCAGCCAAAGCCGCGGCGCTCGAACCATATCAGTTCATTGGATGCAATATCCTTATTTAAGGATTCTTTAGGTCGAGGCATCTGCCTAATCGTAGGAACTACTGAGGTTTACACTGTTTAACCGGCCCGGGCCAAGGCGGCGGTGTAGACTGAACTCTTGAAACCTCCGGGGCCCAAGCCGCACTTCCTCATCGGCAACATCCCGTTTGCCGATCGCAACCCGCTCGCAGTATTCAGCCGGTGGGCTCAGGAGTACGGCGATATCTTCCACTACCGCGCCGGCTGGCTTCATGTGTATTTTCTGAACCATCCCGACCTGATCGAATCTTTTCTGGTGCGTCAGCCCCACAACTTTTGGAAGGACCCGGTCATCCGCAAGAGCCGCTGGTTATTCGGAAACAGTTTGCTCACCAGCGAAGGCGAAGCCTGGAAGCGCCAGCGCCGGCTCGCCCAGCCCGCGTTCCATCGGGAAAGAATTCTCTCGTACGCCAGTATCATGACGCAATACGCGGAAAGCGCCATGGCGAACTGGCAGGACAGAGCGGTCGTCGACATCCATCAAGAGATGATGCGTCTCACGCTCTCGATCGCGGTACGCACGCTCTTCAACGTCGAACCGGAAGGAACGCGCGAGATCTCCCATGCCCTGAATGTCCTGACGCGGAATCTTGCGGGTGCGCGGATGATTCTCCCGGCTTTCGCCAGACTGCTGCCGCGCCCCGGCCTGCTCGAATTCCGCCGTGCGGTCCGCAAACTGGACGACACCGTGTACCAGATTATCGGGCGCCACCGGCGGAACGGCGACTCCGGCGATCTCCTCTCGATGCTGGTTCAGGCTCGCGACGAGGACGGGAGCCAGATGACCAATCGGCAACTCCGCGACGAAGTCATGACGTTTCTTCTGGCCGGTCACGAAACCACCGCGCTCGCCCTTTCGTGGGCATGGCACCTGCTTGCCGAAAACCAGGGCGCCGCGCAAATGTTGCACGACGAACTCAACCGCGTGCTCGGCGGCCGCCTGCCCACCGTCGCCGATCTGCCGTCGTTGAAGTACACCGAAGGCATCGTGAAGGAATCGATGCGGCTTTACCCCCCGGCGTGGGCGGTCGGACGAACGGCTATCCGCGATTTCGAAATCGCCGGCTATCGCATTCCCAAAGGCGCGAGCGTGGTGGCGAGCCAGTGGGTGTTGCACCGGGACGCCCGATTCTTTCCGGAACCGATGAAGTTCGACCCGCGCCGCTGGCTGCGGGAGGAATCGCGAAGCCTGCCGAGGTTCGCCTACTTCCCGTTTGGGGCCGGTCCTCGGCAATGCATCGGAGCGTCATTCGCCCTGATGGAAGCAGTGCTCGTGCTCGCGACCGTCGCTCAGAAGTTCCACGTCTGCCCGGTCCCCGGCCATCCGATTGAGCCGCTACCGAGTATTACCCTGCGGCCCAAGCACGGAGTATGGGTGGAGTTGCGTACCCGCTAAAGACGCGCGGGTTATTGCCCGCGCATGTGCGGCAGATCCTGCTCGTCTTCCGAACAGAATGATTCGATCACATCTGTATCCGGCAGCAGGCGGAAATTGACCTTAACCGTAAGCGGCTGAGTATAGGTTTGCGGGTCCGTAACGGTCAGCTCCATTTCCATGTGGCCGAAATCGCGCCGGTGCATCCGCTCCGTCAGACGCATCGATTCGCTGCGAGGATGGCCGATGACGTCCACAGGGCCTCGATCAGTCAATCCGATGGTATCCACAACAAACCAGTCGCCGTCCCATCGGCCGACGGAGTAGCCGAGCCAGCTCGGTTGGGGATCGTCGGGATGCTTCCGCCCGTCGGTGTAGATCTGCCGAAAGAAGGTATCGGCTTCGTACAAAAACAACACCGATCGAGGCGTCTGAACGATTTTGAACGGAACGGGAAAAAGATCCGCCATTGGCAGAGTCGGCGGCAGACACAGGGTCGGCGGTTTTTGTGGGTTCTTCATCTTCTGCTGGAACGCCGCCGCCGCGGCGGGCTGAAAGGGCTCCTTCCCAAACGGGAAATCGGAAAGGAAATTGATGAAGTACTTGGACGGATCATCTTCGCCCAAGCCGTTAATGCCACCCGGAAGAAGGTACCGTTCGATTTCCTTTTTTGGCGAGCTTTCCACTTCCCACACGCCCGAAAGATCGGGCTTGCCATGCACGCGCGGCGCCGGCGCCGACAAATTCGGCTGCCCATCGCTCGTTCGCGGCGTGCCGGGATCTCGAAAATTCAGCCATTGCGCGCCACCCACGAGCGGCATTCCCAGAAGCACACAGAAAGTCCAAACGTATTTATTGCGCATCAATAATCCCCTCTGATCCATAGTGATCACCCAATGAGAATTGTTTCAGCGGTTCCCGCTATCCGGTAACGCGGAATTCCACTTCGATTTGGCTCACCGGAATGCGATCCCGGACATGATGTCCGGAATGCCGAACATTCCTGTTGAAAACAAATGACTTACGAATCGAACCCGGACATCGTGTCCGGGCTCCCGCGAAGTCGTACGATGACACCGGTCATGGTCTAATTGGAGGGAGGCAAAACGCGGCATGAAATCCATTTTCCAAACGAGCATTCTCGGAGCCGTATTCTTCGCGACGGCCACCCTGGCGCAAAATCCGGGCATACAACGCACTGTGGTTGAGAGAGCGGACGTCTCAGTCCCCGGCCGCGAAGCCGTGATCGCACATGTCGAGATTGCTCCCGGAGCTGCGGCCGGACGCCACACCCACCCCGGTGAAGAGATCAGCTATGTCCAGGAAGGCACGGGCGAACTGCTGATTGACGGTAAGCCCGCGCGCGCGCTCAAGGCAGGAGATGGCTTCGTCGTGCCCGCCGGCGCCATTCATGACGCGCGGAACACCGGAACGCAACCTCTGAAAGTCGTGGCGATCTATCTGGTCGAAAAAGGAAAACCGATGGCAACACCGGCCCGGTAGTCGATGACGCGGCACCGTGCGATCGCCTAACGCGTTGACCCCGCAGTGCGGGCGATCTCCTGTTGTCGCCTTATGTGCGAGGATGTATACAGACGAGCACAGTCCCGTGACAGAAACACTCTCCATACGGATCGATTCGGAAACGAAGAAGCGGCTGGACGCCCTTGCGAAGCGTTCGAAGCGATCGAAATCGTTTCTCGCTGCGGAAGCCATCGCCGCCTATGTCGAAGCCGAGGAGTGGCAACTCGGAGAAGTTCACGCAGGCCTCGCGGAACTGGACGCGGGACAGGCAGTGAGCCACGAGAACGTATCGAAGTGGCTGAGATCGTGGGGGAGACCGGGTGAGACAAAAGCACCCAAATGAAAGTCGTCTGGTCCCGCCGAGCGATCCGCCACCTCATTGAACTGCGAAAACACCTCGAGAAGGACTCGGAACGGAACGCCGCTCTGGTTGCCGGCCGGATTCTCAGAGCAGTGCCGATCCTTCAGTCCCACCCAGAGATTGGCAGGCCCGGCAGAGTGGTCGGGACTAGAGAACTCGTTGTACCGGATACACCTTACGTCATTCCATACCGTGTCCGGCGCGAGCGGCTGGAGCTGATAGCCGTGTTCCACGGCCGCCAGAAGTGGCCGGCCAAGCTGTAAACGGGTGCAGCGCTTACGCGTTCACGCGCCGCGTCGCGTCGATCTTCAGCCAGAGCACGGCCGCGATGACGCACAGGCTGGCGGTCATCAGGAACGGCACGTTCCAACCGTAGTGCGCCGCCGTGTAGGTGACTACCGTCGCCGCCGCGGCGCCGCCGAGATTGCCCAGCATGTTCATAACGGCGGAGACGGAGCCGGCGAAATCGCCGCCGATGTCGAGCGGCACCGCCCAGGAAATGCCGACGGTCCACTCCAGACCGAAGAACGCCACGCAATACCAGGCCACCGAGACGTGAGGATCCGAAGCCAGCACCGCCGGAACCGTCGCCCCCGCCGAGAGCAGAAAGCCCGCAATCGCCACCCACCGGCGCGCCAGGTTCACGTTGCCGGTCCACCGCAGGACCGTGTCGGAGAACCAGCCGCCCGCCAGGTCACCGACTACGCCCGCCAGCAGCGGAAGGCTGGCGTAGAACCCCATCTGCTTCAAGGTCATGTGGCGCGACTGCTGCAGATACGTCGGGAACCAGTCCTGGTAAACATT
Source organism: Bryobacteraceae bacterium (assembly GCA_036406715.1). Taxonomy (GTDB): domain Bacteria; phylum Acidobacteriota; class Terriglobia; order Bryobacterales; family Bryobacteraceae; genus PSRJ01. The sequence continues at coordinate 20,555 of DASXAK010000169.1, forward strand.
CAGGTTGTAGTTATAGAAGAAATACATCACCGCCAGGACCCACAGATTGCCGTGCGAAAGAATCTGCCGCCAGGGCACCTTGCCTGCGCTCTTCCGCTTCGCCGAGCCGCCGATTAGTTCGCGCTCGGCTTCGTTGACGCCGCGATGCTCCTCGGGCGTATCGCGATAGTACGCGAACCAGCCGACGGCCCACACCACGCCCAGAAGACCGAAAGCATAGAACGCGGCGCGCCAGCCGAACAACGGGATGATCCCGATCGCCACGATCGAAGGCGTGATCGCACCTCCGAAGCGCGAACCCGCATGCGTTACGCCCTGCGCGAACCCGCGCTCGGTCGGGCGCATCCAGCGGGACAGTGACCGTGTCGCGATCGGAAAGGCGCCCGCCTCGCCCAAGCCGAAGAACACCTGAATCGTCAGCATCGACGCGGCGTTCCAGGCCAGCCCGGTGAGCGCCGTAAACGCACTCCACCAGCTCACTACCAGGGTCAGCGCGCGGCGCGCCCCGATCGTATCACCCAGCCAGCCGCCCGGAATTTGGAATAACGCGTAGGCCAGCCGGAATCCGGTCGTGATGGCGCCCATTGCGACCAGCGAGATTCCCAGCTCCTTCATGATCACGGGCCGGGACGTGGCAAGGATCTGCCGGTCCATGTACGTGATCATGTAGGCCCCCACCGTCAGGGCCAGGACGGCGTAGCGGACGTGCGTCGGACGTTGGCCGCCGGTGCGCGGCGAGCTTTCGTCGAATTGATCAGGCGCGGACTTGGGCTGCATCCAGGCGCGTCCCCTGAGCCGCCTGCGTGAGAACTTCCAGCGCGGCCTGGACGCCGCCTTTCTTGTGCGGGATCCCGGCCAGTTCCAGACCGATCTCCACGCCGCCCAGTGTCCCGACGAGCATCAGGTCATTGAAGTCGCCGAGATGCCCGATCCGGAAAACTTTTCCTGCCAGCCGAGCCAAGCCGCTGCCCAGCGCCATATTGAGCTCTTCGAGAACGATCTTGCGGAATTCGTCGGCGTTGTGCCCCGCGGGCAGCAGCACACTCGTCGACGAACTGCTGTATTCCGCCGGGTTCAAACACAGGATTTCGAGACCCCATGTCTGGACGGCGCGCCGGGTGGCTTCCCCATGGCGCTTGTGACGCGCGAATATGTTATCCAGTCCTTCTTCGCGCATCATCTGCAGCGCTTCCTTCAGGCCGTAGAGCAGATTCGTCGCCGGCGTGTATGGAAAGAAGCCGTTCTTGTTGTTGGCGAGCATCGCCTGCCAATCCCAGTACGACCGCGGCATGCGCGCCGTCTTATTTGCCGCGAGCGCCTTTTCGCTGATCGCGTTAAAGCTCATTCCGGGCGGCAGCATGAGTCCCTTTTGGGAACCGCCGATCGCTACATCCACTCCCCATTCGTCGTGCCGGTAATCGATCGACCCCAGCGAGGAGATCGTGTCGACCATGAGCAGAGCCGGGTGTCCGGTGCGATCCAGCGCCTTGCGAATCGCGGGGATATTGCTGGCCACGCCCGTCGAGGTCTCGTTGTGCACGATCCCGACGGCCTTGATCTGGTGCTGCCGGTCGTCGCGCAGCTTGGCTTCCACCGCATCCGCATCGGCGCCGTGCCGCCAGTCGCTCTGCAGGTACGTGACATCCAGCCCGAGCTTGCCCGCCATCTCCTGCCACAGGAATGAGAACTGGCCGGTCTCGCACATCAGGACTTTGTCGCCGGGCGAAAGCGTGTT
>DASXAK010000170.1:0-13082 GCA_036406715.1 Bryobacteraceae bacterium
GCGCGCGATGAAAAAACTCGCCGGAAAGCCTTAGCCAAGCTCCTGCCGTTTCAGAGAAAAGATTTCGCCGATCTCTTCCACGCCATGGACGGCTTCCCTGTCGTGATCCGCACGCTCGATCCACCGCTCCATGAATTCCTCCCGAAACGCGAGGACCTGATGGTCGATATCGCCGTGCTGCCGCACGCCGATGCCAAAAAGAAAAAGGAAATGGCGGCCAAGTACGAACGTCTTGGAGTCGAGGTCAAGAACCTCAAAACGAAGCTGCCGGAGCTCCTGCATCGGGTCGAGGAACTCCACGAGTTCAACCCGATGCTCGGCCATCGCGGCTGCCGTCTCGGCATCACCTATCCGGAGATCACCGAGATGCAGGCCCGCGCCATCTTCGAAGCCGCCGTGCAGGTCGCAAAGAAGGGCGTGAAGGTGATTCCGGAAGTCATGATCCCGCTCATCGGGGGCATCCAGGAACTGGCGAACCAGAAGAAGATCGTAGTGGACGTCGCCAAAGAGGTGCTGGAGAAGGCCGGGATGAAGGATTTGAAATACCTGGTCGGCACCATGATCGAGATTCCGCGCGCCGCGCTCACGGCCGATTCGGTCGCGAAGGAAGCCGAGTTCTTCAGCTTCGGCACCAATGACCTCACCCAGACAACAATGGGCATTTCACGCGATGACTACGGCAGCTTCCGAAAGGATTACGAAGACCGCAAGATCTGGCCGAGTGATCCCTTCGCCGTGTTGGATCAGGAGGGCGTTGGGAAGCTGGTGAAGATCGCGGTCGAATCCGGCCGCAAGTCCCGGTCCGATCTGGAAGTGGGGATCTGCGGCGAACACGGCGGCGAGCCGAATTCCGTTCAGTTCTGTTATCGGGTCGGAATGGATTACGTTTCCTGCTCGCCGTATCGCGTGCCGATCGCGCGCCTGGCGGCCGCCCAGGCGGCAATTTCGAAGGGGGATCAGTCGGAAGCGAAAAGGACAGCCTGAGGACAATTGAGTGGGGCAGCCGCCGCGCTGCCCCACGAGAGGTTATCGGCCGGTTCCCGCCGCCAGGCCTTTCACCATCGCCGAAAACGCCTGATACGCCTCGGCCGGCATGCGCTTGATCGCCGCAGTCCCCACGGTCTCGAGATTCTTCAGATAGTTCGGATTTTTGTTCTGCGCCCGGACCTGCGGCACCAACTCCCGCACTTTCTCCCAAACAAACAGAAGTTCGCCGTTGGTTTCCATGAACAGGTCTTGGTTTAAAACCCCTGAAGTCACAAAGGACGCCGCCATATCCCAATAGCTGGTCACCATGCGAAGATAGGCGTTCTCCTGCGTGCCCGGAGCTGGAAGATCCGCCGGGGTCTTTGCGGAAAACATCGCGAACCAATTTCGCGCCTTCCGCATGGTCTCCTCCCGCCGCAGTTCATACAGTCTCAGACAAAGATTTGCATCGTCGTAAGTAGCTTGTTGATTGGCCATATGCCGATTATAGCGGCGCGCGCGGCGTTACAATTGTTGTCGGAATCGGTCATCGGATTGTTATGAGAACGCTGGCCGAACAACTAGCCGAACAGACGCGCGAAGCGGATCTGTTCCGGCCGCTCGATCGCCGCCGCGTCGAGTGCTTCGCCTGCGGCCATCGCTGCCCGATTTCGCCGGGGTTCGCCGGCGTCTGCAAAGTCCGGTTCAACCGCGACGGCAGGCTCTATGCGCCGTATGGTTACGTGAATGCGGCTTACTGCGACCCGATCGAGAAGAAGCCTTTCTATCATGCCCTGCCGGGAGCCAAAGCCTTCAGCTTCGGGATGCTCGGCTGCGATCTGCATTGCGGCTATTGCCAGAACTGGGTCACTTCGCAAGCCCTCCGTGATGTGCGCTCGACTCTCGATTTTCAAAGCGTCTCGCCCCGCGATCTGGTTGCGATGGCATTGCGCCAGGACGCGGCGGCCCTGGTGAGCACTTACAACGAGCCGCTGATTACGGCGGAATGGGCCGTTGCGGTTTTTCGGGAGGCCAAGTCGGCCGGCCTGATCACCGGCTTCGTCTCCAACGGTAATGGCACACCGGAGGTTCTGGAATATCTGCGCCCCTGGCTCGACCTCTACAAGATCGATTTGAAGAGTTTCGATGATCGCCGCTACCACGAACTCGGCGGACGAATCGGACCCATTCTGGACACCATTCGCCGCGTCCATCAAATGGGCTTCTGGCTGGAAGTGGTCACGCTCGTAATCCCGGGCTTCAACGATTCCCATGAGGAGCTGGGGCAAATCGCCGGATTCCTGGCCGGTATCTCGCCCGATATTCCGTGGCACGTGACGGCCTTCCACCAGGACTACAAGATGACCGGTCCCGACGACACGCCGCCCGAAACATTGGTCCGCGCGGCGCGCATCGGCCGTGCAGCGGGCCTCCGTTTTGTTTACGCGGGAAACTCACCCGGCCAAACCGGGGAACTGGAGAACACCACGTGCCCGCGTTGCGGCAATACAGTCATCGAGCGTTTCGGTTTCCGCGTGCTGCGCAATCGCCTGTCATCAGCAGGTCAGTGCCCGGATTGCGGGGCGCTGCTTCCGGGCGTTTGGAACCAGCCGCGCGCCTCTAACACTCAATCAGCGGACTGGATCCATATCCGCTGTGGGTAATTTATGTCCGCGGTTCACGTTTCACCGTTCAGCGGCACCTGGTATCCGGCTCAGGCCGTCGCGCTGGAGCGCTTGTTGGAAGAGCGCTTTGAGGCCTCGCGCCGGCGGACAGGTCCATTCCTGTTTTCTGATGCTTTGAGCTTCATTGTGCCGCATGCCGGACCCGAATACTCCGGCGTCGTGGCGGCGTCCGTGTATCGCTCGTTGCAGCAAGACCCGCCGGATCGCATCGTTCTCCTGGCATTTCCGCACTACGGGGGATTGCGCGGAGTGGCCGTCCCCAGAGTGCACACGATTGCGACGCCGCTCGGCCCCGTGCCAGTCCGTGGCTTTCTGTCGGAGCGGTTTCCGCGAGTCGAGGAGGCTCAGGTCTGCGACCATTCCTTTGAGATTCAGCTGCCCTTCCTGCAAAAAGCCGCGCCCAAAACCCACCTTTGTCCGCTCTACGTCGGAAGCATGACTGAGACGGAAAGAGGCGCGTTCGCGGAGGCCTTGGCCGGCGAGTGGCGGCCCGGCACTGTTTTTCTGGCGTCCTCTGACTTCACCCACTACGGCCGCAATTTCGGATATGTTCCGTTCCCCGCCGACAGTCAGATTGCCGACCGCCTGCGCGCCCTGGACACCGAATGCATCGAGGCTGCCGGCAGTCTCGACTCCCGCTTCTTTCTGCAGACGCTGGCCGAAACCGGCGCAACCGTGTGCGGCACGGCGCCGATCGCGCTGTTGCTCGCCACCGTAAGACTGATCTGTCCCGACGGCCTCTTCCAAGCCACACTCGATTATCAAACCTCCGGTGAAATCACCGGCGACTTTCGTCACACCGTCAGCTATGCCGCGCTCGGCCATTTCCCCCGGACAGCATTTGAGTTGAACCGGGACGATGCCGAGGCGTTGATGCAGAGCGCGGAACGAACACTGGCGCGGCTCCGCGAAACGGGATACGCCAATCCGATTCGGGCCCACGGCAGCTCCGCCCTCGAGTCGAGGCGCGGCGTGTTCGTCAGCCTCCATGATGACACCGGGCTTTTGGGTTGCATGGGCCAGTCTTCGGGCCGCGAACCGCTGGCCGACGCTGTGCCCGAGATGGCTCTGGCCGCGGCGCTGGACGATCCCCGGTTTCATCCCGGCGATGCCGTCGCTCGGACATTTCGAGTAGAGATCTCGGCACTTACGCCCCTGCGCCGCATTCGCGCCGCCGCCGATTTTCAGATCGGACGCCACGGCGGGTTTCTCCGGCTGGGATCGATGGCCGGCCTACTGCTTCCGCAAGTCGCGCGTCAAGGCTGGTCATCGGCCGACTTTCTCGATGCTTTGAGTCGCAAGGCGGGACTGCCGGCGCAAGCCTATCAAGATCCCGCGGCCCGCCTCTCTGTCTTTGAAGCTCAGATTCTGAACCGGACAAAGCTTACACCTCACAGATAACTAGTTGCCACTCCTAGTTACCAATTTCCTCTGACTCCAGAACTATCTTCCCGGCATAGTATTGTCCAACCTTAAAGTACTGAGTTATTAGGAGCTTTCTGGATTGTATTACCAGTAGGCCCATGTTACTGTTGAAACACTTTTTGAGTTATCCGTTGTAACGGGTCCGATCTCAGAATCCTGGCGCTCTCGCTCCGGATCCGCAGGTTGCTGTTTTGTCTTAAACAAGCTGTCCGCTCGCGGTTGAGGATACGTGTGCGCGAGCGCGCAGCTTGAACAACTCAATCAACTACGGTCGCTTCAGCTCGAAGCGCGCCACTTCAGAGGAGAAGTATGTCTATTCCGATTCTGTCTCGCAACTCAATACGTCGCTACAGTTCGTGGATGTTCTTCAGCCTTTCGTTAGTTCCAGTTGTCTACCCGCAGACCGCATTCGTTCAGAATGCAAAGGATCCAGGTGTGCGAGCCGGTGCGTCTGGCGCCGGAGGCTTCATCAAGGGGCTCACCACGGATCAGATCGCCACATTCACGTCCACCCGGTCGACTTTCAGCGAAGTCGATTCGGTTGCCGGCACCGTGGCCGGCGAAGAGGGCGCCGGCCTGGGCCCCAGCTTCAACATGAACAGTTGCTCCGGCTGCCACGCCTTCCCGGATGTGGGCGGCAGCAGCCCGAAGATCAATCCCCAAATAGCCGTTGCCACTCTGCATGGCGCTCGCAATACCGTGCCCCGCTTCCTCAGCTTGAATGGGCCGGTGCGCGAAGTGCGATTCAAGCGCAATCCCGACGGCTCTCCCGACGGTGGTGTTCATGATCTGTTTGTGATCACCGGCCGGACCGACGCACCCACCGGTTGCCAGCTGCCGCAAACCGATTTCGCCACGCAAGCATCTCGTGGAAACGTCTCATTCCGAATCCCCACACCGACATTCGGCCTCGGCTTGATTGAGGCGATTCCCGATACCACCATCCTCGCAAACAAGTCCGCCAACAGCTTCTTCAAGTCCCAATTCAACATCTCCGGTCACGAGAATCGAACGGGAAATGATGGCACCATCACCCGCTTCGGCTGGAAGGGCCAGAACAAATCGCTAGTGATCTTCAGCGGTGAAGCCTATCACGTCGAACAGGGAGTCACGAACATGGTATTCCCCAACTCCCGCGAGGCATCCGCCGCCTGCGATACCAACAATCACCCCGAAGATACCGACGACGTCATCCAATTCGCGACCTTCATGACCCTCCTCGCGCCGCCCACTCCGGCTGCTTCCTATGGAAACGTCACTGCGGCCTCGATCCAACACGGCCACGACTTGTTTGTCCAAACCGGGTGCGCGCTTTGCCACACGGAAAGCCTGACCACCGGTGCTTCTTCCATCGCCGCTCTCTCCCACCAGACGGCCCGGCTGTTCTCCGATCTGCTTGTACACAACATGGGCTCCGGTTTGGCGGACGGCGTCTCGCAAGGCAACGCCGGCCCCGACGAGTTCCGCACCGCACCGCTCTGGGGCCTCGGCCAGCGTATCTTCTTCCTGCACGACGGCCGCACCTCCGATCTGGAGGACGCGATTCAGGCACACGCCAGTTCGGGCTCGGAAGCCAACACGTCAATCGGCGTTTTCAACCGCCTCTCTGAAGCCAACAAGCAGGACATCCTGAATTTCCTGCGTTCTCTCTAACCGCCCTCCCTCGCTCGAAAGGGGCGCCGCCCGGCGCCCCTTCAGCTTCACTAGCCAGGGCTTTCGCTATCTTCCGGGTATTCGCGGGCGGAGCGGTGTTGTGCGCTGCCCAAGGAAGTGAGCGCTACCGGGCGGCTTGCCTCCAGAACTCCGGGTCGGCGTTCATCCACTCTTTCGCCGGAAAGCTGATGGCTGGGTTTATGCGAAAAATCTGAGTTTCCGATTGCACCACCGCAGCGTCATTCAACTCTCGTAAACGGGCCCGGCTCTGCGTATCCAGATCGTTCTCAAACGTGTTCTGATCGAATTGCCGGGTATTTCCGGCATCCTCAAGCGTCGCGGCCGGAGTGAAAATCAGGAACGTGCCGTCCGGCATCCCCGACTCCACCTGGTACACGGAGTGAATCTCCCCGCTGCTGGCCCGTTCGTGTGCTGCCCGGATGATTCGCCGAATGTCGGCGTAGTCGCGCACGTGACCGGGACGCGACGAAATGATCGAAATAGCGAAATATCTCGTGCGCTGCCCGCTCAAACCGCGCCCGAAGCTCAGATCGTCACGGTACCGCGCGAAGATCGCGTGTGGATCCGCGACCAGGTCTGCCTTCTCGGTTGAAATGTTATTCAGGGCGCTCGTTATATCCGGGTTGGCCGCAATTTGCGCTCCGAGCTGCTCGAGATCGGCATACGTATCGTAGCCGTTCACATACCAGATGTCGCCGGTCTGATTGATGCCCTGCAGTGTCAAGTACACATGCGGAAAGTTCAACTGTGACTCGGTGCCCACCGCTCCAGTTTCCACGCGCATGTAATCCGGTTCGCGCCCCGGCACGATCTGCTCCCTGTGGATCTGGAGAATCTGGGGAGCCGGCGTAAAGGGCGCCTGTTGTGCCAGAGCGGCCGTCACCACGAAGATGAAGCTCCAACCTTTCGTCCACATTTTGATTTTCATTTCGCTAACACTTTAGCGGCTGGTGGCGTGCGCCGCAAATCGCCGCTTCGTGAACCTCCGCACGCTTTCCACCTACGTCCATAACCAAAGCTAGCTTGTTGTTTGGCGCGACGGGATCAGACAATCGCTATAGCTCGATAAGGAGGGGCTTAGATGTACATGATTCTTCGCTTCGCGACGGGCCGACGAGTGGAAGCCATTCTACTCAGCGCGGCTCGCGAGCGAATGACGGTAGTAATCCCGGATCAGGAAGATACCTTGGAATTCTCGCTCGTCGGGAACCAGTGGATCTCCGAGTGCGGTTCCACGGTCGAAATTGAGTCCGTGGTCGCCGACGATCCAGCAGCCATGAGTCGGATCTGGTCTGACGAGATACGGCCTTTGGTTGCGACTGCTGTTTCATAGCGCGTTCGGTCGCGCGTAGCTCGGTTCGTGTTGGGCGCTCCGTATCGCCCATACGGCCGATCCACCTCCCCCACTGCGCGCGGCATTGCTATCGTACGCGGCTCGGTTCTCCCTCAGCCAGCGCCAGCTCCGTGATCCGCAAGCCTTCCTTGGTGACACGCGAGGGAAACAGGTCTTTCAGACGATCCTCGTGCACCGGAATAATCCGCCGGATGTCCCCGTTCACCCGCTTCACCATCTCGTCGGTCGTCATCACCAGGTTGAATTGGCTCCCGCTGGCAAACCCGACTGGAATATACTCCGGATCCTTTGGATCGTCTCCCCGGAGATTTTCAAACGTGTAGACCAGATCGCCTGCGAAGATCCACGTATCGTGCGAATTCGCCGACCCGTCGTTCCGCACCCGCACGTACATCGATCCATACGTGTGAGTATCCGGAGCCGCGTGAAGATCAATGCCCGGAAGCACGTCCTCCCGGTCGCCGTTGACACACACCAGCCGCCCCTGCCGCGCCAGGTCCACCGTGCGCAGGATGTCCGCCGGATCGATGCCCAGCATCAGCCACCGGAAGCGCCGCTCGAGCGAAAGCGTCCACACCCATTTTGATAATTCGCGCTCTTGAATATAAAACGTTGCGTTCGGAAAATCCTCGATATTCCCCATGTGGTCGAAATGCGCATGCGTGAGGAATATGTCCGTCACGTCTTTCGGCGCCACTCCGCATTCCGCCAGCACCACATCGGGAGGATGCCAGTCGCGCCCGCCGAACATGGTGGCGAGCACTGCGCCGTATTCCTTGTGGTTGTACCCGACGTCCACCATGGCGATTTTGCCTTGCCCCTTGATCAGGATGTAGCAATAGGGCAGCCGGCGCGTCCCCTGGTTGTGTGAGCCATAGTTCAGTCCGCTGACCGGATAATTCGGCACGTGCGCAAATTCCATCACCCAGAGCGAGTAACTCGTCATCGGTTTGACCTCATCGGTACCGCGCAGCAGCCTTGCTCGAACGAGACCATCTCGAACCCGGGCAGCTCGCGGCTGGCGCCCTGCAAGTGCCCATAAGCGGTTCGCAGCGGCGTCAAAATCGGGTCAATCTCGATCCCCCGGTTCGCCGCTTCGATTGCGCCGCCGATCGCGTCCGCCGCCGCCAGCAGAAATTCGTGGTGCCGCCGCGCCCGCATTGTCGCCCGCGCGCCATGGATCGCCTCGAGCGCCTCCGCGTGCCGCTGGCCGGCCGCCGCGAGCATCGGGTGCTCCGGACCGCCGCTCTTCGCCCCAGCCGCCTCCAGCACCAGCAAGCCCGCCAACTGCGCCGCCAACTGCCGCAAATCTTCGAACGCTCGTCGCGTTTCCAGGATGTAGGCTACGGTCGGGTCGTCGAGTGGGGCATGCCCCTGGCTTGCCCCCATCATCGCAGCACAAACGGGTTCGGACTGCTCCCCGAAATGTCGATCCACACGCTCTTGGTCTGGAGGTACTCGCGAATGGCGTCCATCCCGCTTTCGCGCCCGATCCCCGACCGCTTGTATCCCCCGAATGGCGACATATAGCTCACCGCACGGTACGTGTTGATCCACACGGTGCCCGCCTCCAGCCGCTCCGACATCGTCAGCGCACGCCGCATGCTCGTCGTCCACACACCGGCGGCCAGCCCGTAGATTGTGTTGTTCGCGATCCGCACTGCCTCGTCCTCGTCTTCGAACGGAATAATCGACAACACCGGACCGAAGACTTCTTCGTTGGCGATCCGCATCTGTGGTTCGACACCCGTGAAAATGGTCGGCTCGACAAACCACCCCGATCCGCACTCCGGACGCGCCGCCGCTCCGCCGCCCAACCGGCACACCGCGCCCTCGCCCTTTGCGATCCGGATGTAGTCCAGCACCTTTTCATATTGCGGTCGCGTCGTTACCGGCCCGACCTGCGTCGTCAAATCTAGCGGATTGCCCATCCGAGCCGTCCGCGCCAGCGCCAGTAGCTGCTCGACGAACGCATCGTGAATCGGCCGGTGAATCAGCGCCCGCGAACCGGCAATGCACGTCTGCCCGGTTGCTGCGAAGATTCCCGACACGACGCCCTTCACCGCCGATTCCAGATCGGCGTCGTCGAACACAATGTTGGCCGACTTGCCGCCCAGTTCCAGCGTCACGCGCTTAATCCCGCGCGCCGCCATTTGATAGACCTGCTCGCCGGTACGGTCGCCTCCGGTGAACGCCACCTTGGACACCGCCGCGTGGGTCACCAGCGGTTCTCCAACCTCATTCCCGAAGCCGGTCACGATGTTTACGACTCCAGGAGGTATTCCTGCTTTCTCGAACAGAGCCCCGAATTCCAGAGCCGAGACCGACGAGAACTCCGAGGGCTTCCACACGACCGTATTGCCCGCCGTCAGCGCCGGCGCCAGCTTCCACGCCGCCAATAGCAATGGCGAATTCCAAGGCGTGATCGCAGCCACCACTCCCAGCGGCTCCTCACGTGTGAAGTTGAACACGCCGGGTTTGTCGATCGGGATTACCCGCCCTTCGATCTTGTCCGCCAGGCCGCCGAAATAATGGAACCACTGCGGGATGTAATTCAGCTGCGCCCGCATCTCGGCGAACAATTTTCCGTTGTCCGTGGTTTCGATCGTCGCCAGCCGCTCAGCCTCTCCGGCAATCAGATCACCCAATCGGCGCAGCAGTGCTCCGCGCGCCGTCGCTGTCAGTTTCCGCCACTCGCCCTCGTAGAAGGCCCTGTGTGCCGCGCACACCGCGCGCTCTATATCCTCTTTGGCGCCTCGCGGAATCAGCGCCCACGGCTGGCCGGTAAACGGATTGACCGATTCAAACCACGCGCCGCCCGCCGCGTCTACCCGGGCGCCGCCAATCAACATTTGATATTTGTTCATGTCCCCAGAAGAGCGTTCAGCGCCCCGATATCTTCCTGTTCTTCTAAACGATCCACCGATACTTCAATCGCTTCTGCCGCCGCGCCTGCCGCTGTGCGGAAGCGCGCGCGAATTTCCTCCGGCGAGGCCGGCCGCAAATCCTCCATCCGGTATCTAACCGTCCGCCCATCGCGCGCCGTCACAATCACCTCGGCCCCTTGCGCCTCCGGATAAGCAGCCGTGAACTCCGCGTCGGCTTCGACTTGAGTAATCGAAGCCAGCCGCGCAATTTTCGGATCCGCCAGCTGCCGGTAATTGGCCTCCTCGATCGCGCGCCGCGCCAAGGTTGCCGCGACGCAGTACTGGATGCTCATTTTGGCCTGCAAGATGCGTTCGAAAGGCCCCGCAAAATCGCATCCGGGGTACCCGGCGGCCGCGGCTGAAGCCTTCACCGTAATGCTTTCGATTTCTCTGCTCTCGATCTTTGTCGAGAGCGCCAGCGCCGCCTGGCATGCTGTCTGCGCGTAGTTACACGCCGGCGCCGGCTTGTGATAGACCGACAGAATTTCGAACGGCTTTCCCGTGAACGCAGTCACCTCGTCGACTTTGTCACTCCGGCCTAGCCCAGCAAATAATCCCGCACGCCCATCCAGCGCCGTCTCTGAAGCCAACGCTCCGAGTTCCGCCAACTCCACCGCGGTTACTGCATTGCGCGCCGAAAACCCGGGATGAAAAAACATCTCGTCGCCGCCGCAGTACGGCCACTCGTTGAGCCCGCCGGTTGCATTCGCCGCAAACCCGAGTGCGCCAACAGTTGCGTCCTCGCTGAAAGCGAAGAGCCGGCTGCCGGCCGCCGCCCCGCCGAGCGGCCCCGTGATTCCAGTGGGACGAAATCGCCTGACTATCTCCTGATCCATGAGCGCGCGGCCGACCGCGGCGCCCACCTCGTAACCGCACACTACGGCGGCCATAAAATCGCCACCTGTCACGCGCCGCTGCTGTGCCAACGCCAGCAGGGTCGGAAAGATGACCACTCCCAGGTGACTGACGGCGCCGGTGTGCATGTCCTCGCGCACTAATCCGTGTCCGAGGGTCGCATTGGCAAACGCCGCTTCGGCGGCCGCGACGCGGAAAGGCGTTCCGATCACGGTGGCCGTTCCGCCGGCCGCGCGGCTTACTCGCTGGATCGCCTGGCAGCCCCACGGCAGATCCCGCGCTTCATACGCGCAAGACAGAAAGTCGAGTAGCGCAATTTTGACCTTATCCCGCACCTCGGGCGGAAGCTGTTCGATCGTCAATTGCCGCGCCGCCCGCGCCATCCGGCGAGAAAGCGAAACCTCCGCCACCGTCCTATCCGCCAACCTGCACACCAGCCCACTTCTCCACGGTCTTCACCAGGTCGGTCATGTCCGCATCCGCGCCTTCGCTGGCGGTCGCAATCGACAGCATCTGCCGCACCGCGCTCCCCACCACCATCGGCACGCCCAAGGCCTCGGCTTCCTCCATGCAAAGCCGCACGTCTTTGTTCAGCAGTCCGATCGCAAATCCGAAATCGAACGTGCGGGGCAGCACGCAGCGCGGAAACTTGTCCTGGCTGGCGCTGTTACGGCCGCTCCCGGCGTTGATCACGTCGATGATCTGCTTGGGATCGAGCCCCGCCTTCACTCCCATGACTACCGCTTCCGACGTGATCGCCATCGCGGTCGCCGAGAGCAGGTTGTTCATCAGCTTCATCGTCTGCCCTTGCCCCGGCCGCTTTCCGACGTGAAACACTTTGCCGATTACCTCGACCACCGGCTTGACTCGCGCGAAGGTTGCATCATCACAGGACACCATTACCGCCACAGTGCCTTTTTCGGCGCCGGCAATCCCTCCGCTCACCGGGGCATCCACCGCGGTGATCCCCTTCGCCGCCAAACCTTCCGCCACCCGCTTGGCGTATGTCGAACCCGTCGTCGAGACATCGACGAAAATCTTCACTCGCGTGCCTTCGACGATCCCCTTCGGACCCAGCGCGACAGCCTGTACCACCGGCGGAAAAGGCAAACTCGCGAGCACGATCTCCGCCGCCGACGCTACCGCCGCCGGGGTCTCGACGCGCCGCGCGCCCAGCTTGACCATTGCTTCGGCGGCTTCGTCGCTCGTATCAAAAACCGTGAGCACATATCCTGCTTCAATCAACCTCCGGCACATGCGTCCACCCATGCGCCCCACACCAACAAATCCGATCTCTCGTTCACTCATAAGGTCAACTCCTGTTATCCCACATTTCCGCTATACTGCCCTCGTGCGTTTTCTCCCCGCCATTCTTCTGCTCTGCACGGCTGTCGCTCAGGATCATCCCATCGTCTTGCGCGCCGCACGCCTGTTCGACGGTAAGTCGGACCGCCTCGTGACACCCGGCATCGTGGTGGTGTCGCGCGGAAAAATTCAAGCCGCCGGAGCCGCGGCCACAGTGCCCGCCGGCGCCGAAACCATCGATCTCGGTGATGCCACCCTGCTTCCCGGCTTCATCGACGCGCATACCCATCTTTCCAACCCCTACTCGGCCGACTACCGGCAGCAGATCATCGATGGCGAGCAGAAGACCGTCGCCGAACGAACCCTCGATGCCACCGACAATCTCCGCAAGACCTTGATGGCCGGGTTCACCACGGTCCGCGATCTCGGCTCGTCCGATTTCATCGATGTCGGCCTGCGCAATGCTGTCGCCGGCGGCAAAATCGTGGGCCCGCGCATGCTGGTCTCCGTTCACGCGCTCGGCGCGACCGGCGGTCATTGCGATTCGGGCGAGGGTTTCCATTATGGCTTCGTGAAGGAGACGGGCATCGAAGAGGGCGTTATCAATTCGCCCGATGAAGCGCGCCGGGCGGTCCGCTTCAATCACAAATACGGCGCCGACGTCATCAAGACTTGCGCCACCGGCGGCGTACTCTCACTTACGGATGACGTCGATACGCCGCAGTTGACCCAAGCCGAGCTGAATGCCCTCGTCGACGAAGCTCACGCTCTTCGGCGCAAAACCGCTGCGCATGCGCACGGTGCGGCCGGCGCTAAGCGCGCCATTTCAGCGGGCATCGATTCCATCGAGCACGGCTCCTTCCTCGACGACGAAGCCCTGCGCATGATGAA
>DASXAK010000171.1:0-2512 GCA_036406715.1 Bryobacteraceae bacterium
TTCGGCCAAGACGGCAGTTTCAGCTATGACGCCTTGATCGGCCGGTACAATTCCGATCTCGCCAACGGCCTCGGCAATCTGGCCAGCCGCACGCTTTCGATGATCCAGCAATACCGGAGTTGCGTGATTCCGGCGGGATCGGATGCGGAGATCTCCGCGCTCGCCGGCCAGACCATTCCCGCAGCCGAGGCCGCCTTTGACCGTCTCGAATTCTCACGCGGCCTGGAAGCCATCTGGATCCTGATCTCCGCGGTGGACAAGTTCATCGTGCAAAAAGCGCCGTGGAAACTCGTCAAGCAACCGGACGGACAGGCGGAGCTGGATGCGACGCTCTACACCGCGGCCGAAGCGGTCCGGATCGCCACTGCCCTGCTCTATCCCGTGCTGCCGGAATCCACGCCCAAGATCTGGGCTCAGCTCGGGATGAAAGAGCCGATCGAGTCCGTGCGTCTCGCCGAGCTGAAGTGGGGCCAACTGGCCGCCGGTCAGAAAATCGGCGAAATCGCGCCGGTCTTCCCGCGAATCGATGCGAAGCCGGCCATCGAAAAAATGCGGGAGCTCGAAGTAGTCGCCACCGCGGAGCAAAATGCCCTCCTGGGCAAAGTAGCGCAGGTCTCCGACCTGCCCGCCGAAAAACCGACTGAAAAAATCCCGATCGACGACTTCGCCAAAGTCGACCTCCGCGTCGGCCTCGTCCTTTCAGCCGAACCCGTAAAAGGCGCCGACAAGCTGCTCCACCTCAAAGTCGACATCGGTGAGCCCGAGCCGCGCACCATCGTCGCCGGCATCGCCGAAGCGTACAAGCCCGAGCAACTCATCAACCGCAAGGTGGTCATCGTCGCCAACCTGCAGCCCCGCAAACTGCGCGGGCTCACCTCCAACGGGATGATCGTGGCCGCCTCTGTCGAAGGCGGCAAGCCGGTGCTAGCTGGATTCCACGAGGAAATCCCTGTCGGAGCGCGGCTGAAGTGAAGCTGGTCGACTCGCACTGCCACCTCGACGATTCTCAATTTGATAACGATCGCGAAGAGACCATCGAGCGTGCCCGCGCCGCCAGTGTGGAAACGCTGATGGCGATTGGCACCGGAAGCGGCCCGCCGGACCTGGAAGCCGCCATTCGCCTCGCCGGCCGCTATCCGTTCGTCTACGCGACCGTCGGAGTGCATCCGCACGACGCCTCGAAAGCCACAACGGACACGTTTGAACGGCTAAGCGATCTCGCCCGGCATCCCAAGGTCACGGCATTCGGCGAGATCGGGCTTGATTACCACTATGATTTTTCGCCGCGCGACGTGCAGCGCTCGGTGTTCGAAAAGCAGCTTGAGATCGCTGCGGATGCCGGGTTGCCCGTGGTAATTCACACGCGGGAGGCCTGGGACGATACGCTCGCCGTCCTGGGAGCGCGCTGGCGCGGCGCCGGCATCATGCACTGCTTCACCGGCGATGCGCGCCAGGCTGAGCAGGCGCTTGATCTCGGTTTTCACCTCGCCTTTGGGGGCGTCCTCACCTTCCCAAAGGCCGAGGAAGTCCGGGTGGCCGCCCGAATCACTCCCGTTGACCGCCTGCTGGTTGAGACCGACTGCCCATACCTGGCCCCGGTACCGATGCGCGGAAAACGCAATGAACCGGCGTTCCTGGTGCAAACCGCGCACCGTCTCGCCGAGGTGCGTGGCGTCACAACCGAAGAGATCGCCGGCCAGACCACGCGCAATTTCGAGCGCTTATGTTTGCGGCGCGGGACCCCAAACGAGTAAACTGGTTGCTTCCAATGAACTTGGGCAAGCTTGGGCAGGCTCTGACAGCGCGCGAGATTTTCGAGTTGATCCAGGATGAGCTGGAACAGGTCGAAAAGAAGATCACACTCGAATCTGTCGCTTCCGTGGACGCGGTTACGGCGATTGGCCAGTACCTGCAATCCAGCGGCGGCAAGCGCCTGCGGCCATCTCTGCTCCTGCTATCCGCCAAGCTGGCGGGAAGCGCCGGCCCGTGCGCCATTCAACTTGGCGCGGTGGTCGAGATGATCCACGCCGCCACCCTGGTTCATGACGACGTCATCGACGCCGCCCAGACGCGCCGCGGCCGCCCCTCCACCAATATCAAATGGGGAAACCACACCTGTGTCCTGGCCGGTGACTGGCTGTACATGCAGGCCTTCCAGATTGCTCTGCGCGAGCGCAATTTTCAAATTCTCGACCTGCTGATCGGGCTCACCCAAATGATGGTCGAAGGTGAGCTGTTACAGCTCGAGCGCATCGGCCGCATCGACGTGAGCGAGGCCGATTGCATGGAGCTGGTCGACCGCAAAACGGCGTGTCTGTTCTCAGTCTGCGCCAAGCTGGGCGCTTTGGCCGGCGGCGCTGACGCTCAAACCCAGGAGCAGCTTGCCGAATACGCCTGGAATCTCGGAATGGCCTTCCAGTTGGTGGATGATCTGCTGGATTTCACGGCCCGTGAGAAGACACTCGGAAAGCCGGTCGGCGGCGATCTGCGCGAAGGCAAAGTCACGCTCCCC
>DASXAK010000172.1:0-19405 GCA_036406715.1 Bryobacteraceae bacterium
GACGGACGATTCTGCCGATGACTCCTCATGAAGAGATCGCGGCGTTGGGCGACGTTCCGGTGGAGATCGAGATCGAACTCGACCGGCGCGTGCTGACCACCCGCCAGGTGCTCGAATGGAAGGCCGGCAGCATTATCTCCACGTCCCGCTCGGCGGGCGAGAACATCGACATCTACATCGGCGGCGTGTTTTGCGGCTCGGGCGAGATCGTGGTCATCGAGAGCGCGCTGGGTGTCCGCATCACGGATTTTCGGGACGAGGCTTGAGGGGAGCAGGCTTGAGGGGAACGCGCTTGAGGGAACCATGGACCTGATCGGGCAACTGGCGGCGATCGGCGCCGTACTCAGTCTGCTGGGCATCACGTTGTGGTGGCTGAGGCGGCGCGGGTTCGCCTCGGTCCGGCCGCGCCGCGGCGAACGGCGGTTGCTCGAAGCCCTGGACCGCCTGCCGCTCGGGCCGCAGCACAGCCTGCACCTGATCCGGCTGGGCGAACAAATGCTGGTCGTCGCCTGCTCGCCGGCCGGGTGCTCGGTGGTCGCCACACGGCAGTGGGCGGAAGTCGCCAATGAGGGGCGCTCATGAAACGTGTGTTGATCGGCGCCGCACTGCCGCTGCCAGCGCTGGCGGCAACGCCACTTTCCCTGCTCGGGATCTCGGCAAACAAGGACGGCTTGAGTGTTCCGATGCAGATCGTCATCCTGCTGACCCTGATGACGCTGCTGCCGGCCGCGGTCATGTCGGTCACGCCGTTTCTGCGAATCGTCGTGGTGCTGCATTTTCTCCGCCAGGCGCTCGGTACGCAGTCGACGCCCTCCAACCAGGTGCTCATCGGGCTGGCCCTGTTTCTGACGATGGTGATCATCCAGCCGGTGGTCGCGGACATGTATCACCAGGGTTGGGAGCCGATGGAGGCCGGCAAACTCACTCCCGAACAGGCGTTCGAGCGGGGATCGCAGCCGCTGCGCGTGTTCCTCGCCCGATTCGCGCGCGAGAAGGACATCCGGCTGTTTCTCGAGATCGCCCGCGCGCCCGCGCCGCACAATCGGGCCGAGCTGGATTTGAAGATTCTCATTCCGTCCTACATTCTTTCGGAGCTGAAGACCGGGTTTCAGATCGGGGCGGTGCTGTTTCTGCCGTTCCTGGTGATCGACATGGTGGTAGCCTCGGTTACGCTTTCAGTCGGCATGGTGCAGTTGCCGCCGATCATGATTTCGGCGCCATTCAAGATTTTGTTGTTCGTGCTGGTAGACGGCTGGAACCTGGTGGTCGGCTCGCTGATGCGGAGTTTTTATTAGTCCGGAGATATGACGCCCGAAGCCGCGGTTGAAATCATTCGGCAGGCACTCATGGCCACGTTCTGGCTGGGCGCGCCGTTGCTGGCGATCGGGTTTGCCGCCAGCATCGTGGTCAGCCTGGTGCAGATCGCCACCTCGATGCAGGATGCGGCCTTCGCCACCATCCCGCGTCTGGTGGTGTTCCTCCTCGGCCTTCTGCTGCTGCTGCCGTGGATGCTCCAGCGCAGCATCGGGTACACCACTTCGCTGCTGAGCGATTTTTCGCGCTATGCCCGCTAGCCTGACGTTTTCGCTCGCCAGTCTGTTAGGATTCGCGCTGGTACTGGCGCGCGTTACGGGTGCGCTGGTGTTTGTGCCGCTGCCGGGCATCAATGGCGCGCCGCCGGCGGCCCGCATCGGCCTGGCGGCCGGACTGACGCTCGCGCTTTCGGCGCGCTGGCCGGTAATCGATCCCGGTTCGGTTTCGGCGGGACGGCTGGCTGGTTGGGCGCTGGCCGAAGCCGCGACCGGAATCGGCATTGGTGTGGCGGCCGCCATCGTGCTCGAAGCGTTTGTTTTGGCGGCGCAGATTCTCGGATTGCAGGCGGGCTACGCCTACGCCTCGACCATCGATCCCAATACCGAGGCCGATGCGGGCGTGCTGCTGGTGTTCGCGCAATTGGCGGCCAGCCTCCTCTTCTTTGCCGCGGGGCTCGATCGCGACGTGCTGCGTCTGTTTGCCTGGAGTCTCGATCACGTGCCTCCGGGGCAGTACGGCTTCGGGTCCTCGGCCGCGCCGGCGATGATCCGGCTGGGTGCGATCCTGTTCAGCGTCGGGCTGAGGCTGGCGTTGCCCGTAGTGGCGCTGCTGGTGATGGTCGATGTGGCGCTGGCGCTGCTCGGACGCGTGAATGCGCAGTTGCAGCTGCTCTCGCTGGCATTCCCGCTCAAGATGCTGCTGACGCTGGTGGTGTTCGGGTGGGCAACGCTGCTGTTTCCGCGCATCCTCCGCGAACTGAGCGGGCACGCCTGGGCCGCGGTGCGGCAAGCGATGGGGTCATGACGCCGCATGCCCGACCGCTCTGGAAAGACCGAGCCGCCCACGCCGCGGCGCCTGAGCAAGGCGCGCGAAGAAGGGCAATTCCCAGCGGCGCGGGAGTTTGTGGCGGCGCTGCAATTCCTGGTGTTCCTGTGCATCCTGGGCACCGGCGGCGCGCACTGGTTCACGGCTTTCGGCCGGACGGCCCGACGGCTGTTCGCGCTGGCGTTCACGCGAGAGCTAACGCCGCAAGCCTTGACGCGGCTGAGTTGGGAACTCTTCGCGGCCCATCTGCTGCCGCTGGTCTTAGGCGGCATGGCCGTTGCGGCGGCGACTCTGGCGTTCCGGCTCGCCACGACGCGTTTCGGTTTCAGCCTCAAGAAACTGGCTCCCGACTGGAAGCGCCTCGATCCGGCCGCCAAACTCCGCGAACTGCCGCAACAGAATTTGGCGGCCCTGGCGCAAGCAGCCGTGCTGCTTCCACTGTTTCTGGGCGCGGTGTATTGGGTGGTGCGCGACAAGCTCGAAGGTTTTCTGGTGCTGCCGCTGGGCAGCGTGGAAAACGGTGCGCGTTTTCTCGGCACATCGTTGATGGACGTGTTCTGGAAAGCCGCGGCGGTATTTCTGGTGTTCGGGTCGGTCGATCTGTTCCGCCAGATGCGCCGTTACCGGCGCGATTTGCGCATGTCGCGGCAGGAAGTCCGGGAAGAGCTGAAGGATCTCGAAGGCAATCCGCAAATGAAAGCGCGGATCCGCCGGCTGCAGCGCGAGCGCTCGCGCCGCCAGATGATGAAACAGGTGCCCACTGCGACAGCGGTGGTGGTCAACCCGACGCACTTCGCGGTGGCGATCCGGTACGTGATGGAGAGCATGGCGGCCCCGGTTGTGGTCGCCAAGGGCAAGAACTACCTGGCGCGCCGGATCCGCCAGCGCGCGGTCGAGCACCAGGTTCCCATTATCGAAAACCCGCCGCTGGCACAGGCGTTGTATCAGTCGGTCGACGTCGGCCAGGAGATTCCGGCGCACCTGTACCGCGCGGTAGCCGAAATCCTCGCGTACATCTTCAATTTGATGCACGGGAGGCGCCCGGCGTGAAGCGGCTGCTGAAAAAGGCTGCCCAGAGGCCGGTCGGCAGGCGGAATCGCCTGCACCCCGGGAATTCAAACGCAGGCAGGGGTTGGTGGGGCAGACATTCAGCCTGCCTTGCCTTTTTCGGCAACCCCTGGAAACCGGCTGAGTGCGCTCGATGAGTCCCGCCAAAGCGATCGCCACGAAGAGCACGGCGCCGGCGCGCCCGAAGTGGACCGAGTCCCTCTCCTGGCTGAGCGAGATGGCAGTGCCGCTGGCGGTGCTGGCGATCGTGCTGGCGCTCATCACTCCCTTGCCCAAGTTCGTCCTCGACCTGCTGCTGGTTTCCGACCTGCTCATGTCGTTGACGGTGATGATGGTATCGCTCTACATCGTGCGGCCGATCGAGTTCACCTCGTTTCCCACCACTCTGCTGTTGCTGACGCTGTTCCGGCTCGCGCTCAACATCTCGTCTTCCCGTCTGATTCTGCTCAACGGCAACACCGGAACCAAGGCGGCCGGCGAGGTAATCGGCGCGTTCGGCAGTTTTGTGGTGGGCGGCAACTACATCATTGGCGCAGTGATCTTCCTGGTGCTGATCGCGATCCAGTACGTCGTGATCAACCACGGCGCAGTGCGCATTTCCGAAGTCACCGCGCGCTTCACCCTGGATGCGCTGCCCGGCAAGCAGATGTCGATCGACTCGGACATGAATGCGGGGTTGATCGACGAAGCCGAGGCGCGGCGTCGCAGAAAAATGCTCGCCACCGAAGCCGAGTTCTACGGCGCGATGGATGGCGCGTCGCGATTCACGCAGCGCGATGCGGTAGCCAGCATTCTCATTACGGCAATCAACATTCTGGCCGGGTTCCTGATCGGCGTGCTGCAGCACGGCATGGAATTTCGGGCGGCGCTCGAGACCTATACGGTACTGACGATCGGCGACGGGCTGGTGACGGTGATTCCGGCGCTGATGATTTCGATTTCGGGCGGCCTGATCGTGACTCGCGGCGGCTCGGACGCGCGGTTGAGCGTCGAGTTCCGGCGCCAGGTGTTCGGGGCGGCGCAGCCCTTGCTGCTGGCGGCGGGCGTGCTGGTCGCGATGGCCGCGCTGCCCGGGTTGCCCAAGTTGCCGTTTCTGCTGTTGGGCGGCGGGGCGGGCGCTGCCGCATGGCGGGCGCGGCAGAAAGAGATCCAGGCGCAGGTCCAACCCCTTGAGACCAAGCCCGCCGCCTCGCGCGAGAACCTGGAGGCCTTATTACGCGTCGAGCCGTTGTCGCTCGATCTGGGGCTCGGCCTGGTCAGCCTGGTGGATGGCGGCGCCGAATCGCCGCTGCTACGCCGGATCGCCTCGATTCGCCGCCAGCTCGCCGGCGATCTCGGTTATTTGCTGCCGCCGCTGCGCGTCTCCGATAACCTCGCGCTGAAGAGCCGCGAATATCTGATTTGTCTGAAGGGCGTCGAGATTTCGCGCTATGAATTGCCGGCCGCTTGCGAGCTGGCGATTCCAACCGGGCGGGCCGACGCGCCGCTCGAAGCGCAGGCCACGCGCGAGCCGGCCTTCGGCATGACGGCTTATTGGATTCCCGCCGAGCGTGCCGAACAGGCCCGGCAGGCCGGCTACACGGTCGTGGACGCGGTGAGCGTGATGGGGACCCACATCGCGGAGATCATACGGCGCCACGCCCACGAGTTGTTCTCGCGCCAGGATGCCAAGCAGTTGCTCGATCGCGCCGCCGTCGAGCATCCCCGGGCGGTCGAAGACCTCGTTCCCAAGCTGCTGCCGCTCGCAGCCGTGCAGAAGGTGCTGCAAAACCTGCTGCGCGAGCGCGTTTCGATCCGCGATGCGGCTTCCATTCTGGAAGCTCTCGGGGAAGCCGCCGCCATCACGCGCAACCCGGTGTTGCTGACCGAATACGTGAGACAGACTTTACGCCGCACGGTGGTAAAGCCCTACTTGAGCCGCACGGGCGAGCTGCCGGCGTGGTTTCTGGACCCGTCGATCGAGCAGACTGTGGAGGCAGCGGTGGAGCATGGGGAGCAGAACAGCCGGCTCAACCTGGCGCCGGAGACGATCCGCGACATCCTCAACCGCCTCACGAGCCGGATCGCCGCGCTCGAGACTCCGGCGGTTGTGATCACTTCGTCCGGCTGCCGGTATTTCCTGCGCCAGATCGCCGAAACGGTGCAACCCAACCTGGTTTTTCTGGCGCATAACGAGGTGCCGGCCGGGCAGCGGGTGCAGTCGCTCGGCACGATCTCGTGAGTGGACGCCTACAGCCCAGGCACTCATCCGCCGATAGATCTTCGGGGGCGGGCCCGGCGCTGTCGCCGGCCCGCCGTACGACGTGATGCGGATCAAGTCCTACTTTTGCGCCAGCGTGGAGGAAGCGATCGCGAGAGCGCGTCACGAGCTGGGCGCGGAAGCGATGCTGCTCGAGAGCCGCAAAGCGGTGCCCGAAGCGCGGCATCTGGGCGAATACGAAGTGGTATTTGCGGTGGGCATCGATTCGGGCGGCGAGGCCGAAGCGCCGGTGACGCCCCGGCTTGCCGGCGAAGTGGCGGAGCTGAAGAAACAGTTGGAAGCCATGCGCCGCGCCCTCAACAAATCGGCATTCGCGCCGCCGCAATGGCTCGGGGCGGCTCCGGAATTGTCCGAGGCGTATGCGCTGTTGGCGGCCCAGGAGGTGGCTCCGGATCTCGCGCGGGAGATCGTGCAGGCGGCAGCCGCTCGCGCAGGGTGGACCAGCCGGCGGGCTGGTGGCGGCCTGGAGTGGTGCTCCGCAGCATTGGCCGAAGAGATCGAATCGCGATTAGTGGTCGAGCCCTTGATTGGCCGCGGAGAGGGCCGCCCGCGCATAGTGGCGCTGGTGGGTCCGCCCGGCGCCGGCAAAACCACGACTCTGGTGAAGCTGGCGGTTCGCTACGGGCTGGCTTGCCGGAAGCCGATCTTGCTGGCTTCCATGGACACGTATCGTGTCGCGGCCGCCGAGCAGTTGCGGTCGTATGCGGTGATCCTGGGAGTCGGCTTCGAACTCGTCGAAACCGTGACTGCGCTCGCGCAGACATTGGAACAACACCAGGCGAAGGATCTGATCCTGATCGATACACCGGGATGCGGGCTCTCGGAGCTGGAGTGCGGCTCGGATCTGGCGCGATTTCTCGCCACGCGCTCCGATATAGACACCCAACTGGTCCTATCGTCTTCGATGAAATCCGCCGATCTGTCCCGCGTGGTGGATGCCTACGAGATCTTCCGCCCCGGCCGGCTGTTGTTCACCCGGCTGGATGAGACGCTGGCGCCCGGCCCCATTCTCAACGAGAGTGTGCGGACGGGCAAGCCGCTGTCGTTCTTTACGGCCGGTCAGCGCATCCCGGAGGACCTCGAAGCGGCTTCGGCGAGCCGTCTGGCGGAGATGATTCTGGGCTGCCGTCCACAGGAGGCGGTCTCGGCGGCCTGATCGGCTCAGGGAGAGACGGGATGGGCTCCTATGGAGTGTCTGAAATGATCAGCGAGGCGGAACGCGAGCGGCTCATTCTCGAGCACCTGCCGCAGGTACGGCTCATCGCGCGCCGTATTCAAGAACGGCTGCCGGAAAACATCAGCCTCGACGACCTGGTGTCAACCGGAGTGGTAGGCCTGATCTCCGCAATCGACAATTTCGATCCGACCCACAAGGTGAAGCTCAAGACGTACGCGGAATACAAGATCCGCGGCGCGATTCTCGACAGCCTGCGTGGCCTCGACTGGGCTCCCCGCCAGAAGCGCCGGAAGGCCAAACAGATCGAGGCGGCGATTTCGTCCGCCGAACAGCGGCTGAAACGGGCGCCTCGGGAAGATGAAATTGCCGCCCAGCTCGGTATCGATCTCGACCAATATCATCGGTGGCTCGTCGAGATCCGCGGTCTGAATATCGCGAGCCTCGAGCACGCTCCTCAGGAGCAGGGGCGCGATTTGCTGCACTACCTTCCGGATTCCGACGACAATCTGCCGTCCACTCTGCTCGAGCAATCGGAGCTCGAGCGCCTCGTCGCCGAAGGCATCGACCAGATTCCGGAGATCGAGCGCACTGTGCTGAGTTTGTATTACCGGGAGGAGCTGACGCTGCGCGAGATTGCCCAGGTGTTGAAACTTCACGAGTCGCGGATCTCGCAGTTGAAGTCACAGGCAATCATGCGGCTGCGTGCGCGCCTGGCCGCGCAGTGGCCCGCTTCTCACGGTGTGGTATCGGCATGAACCCCACCGAAACCGCCAGCCGGCTCGACCGTGTTTCCGAGATCCATGCTCTGGTGGATTCCTGGGCCGAAAATCTGGGCGAGGTGCTCGAGTTCCTGACCGCAGAGCGGCCGCAAGTGAGCTGGCAGACCCTGGGGACCACGCCGGCCAATGCGGCGGAACTGCTGTGGTGGAAGCAGGGCTTCTCCGTTTCTCCCGAAGCCGCGGTATGGATCGGGGCTCCGCAACCCTCCTGGGAAGCGGTGGCCAACCTCATGATCAAGGCCGCCGGCCTGGAAGCGTCCGCTGAGGGCGAGTCCCGGAAGAACTGGGAAGAAGTTCTCTCCCAATGGTTGTCCACGCTGGCTCGTTCCATCGGATCCGCGCTGGGGCAGGAGGTTCTCGGCACCAAGGAATCGGAAGCGGCGCCTCCCGAAGATCAGAAGGATTGGGCTGCGCTTACCCTTACGTTTGCCGAGACGCCGCTCGCCCCGCTGGCATTCGCCTTCAGTACCGGCCTTCTTGATCTGCTGGCGGCCGCCTCTACGCGCGCGCGCGACACCGGTAACGACGCTTCCCCACCGTCCGAAGAGGCGACACCCGTATCGCGCACCATGGAGCTGCTGCTCGATGTCGAACTGCCCGTGAGCATCTCGTTTGGCAGAACCGAGCTTCCGCTAAAAGACGTGCTCAAGCTGACGACCGGCTCGATCGTCGAGCTCAACCGGGGTGTCGACGATCCGGTCGAGATCCTCGTCAACCACTGCCTGGTGGCGCGCGGGCAAGTCGTCGTCGTCGATGGGAATTACGGCGTGCGCATTCAGCAGATCATCGACCGCCAGGAACGCCTCCGCACCCTGCGCTAGCCGGCCCGCTTCTATTGCCGGCCACTTTCCCGCCGGTTGATTCCATAATAAGATCGAGTGCTATGACGGTTGAGATCGAAGGCGTCACCTTGCACCTCGCGCACCCCGATGAGCTTCCCATCCATTGGGTGGGACAGGAAGAGCTCATGCGGCAGTTGCTGGCGGCGTGGATGGTGGTGCACGAGCAGGACGTGCCGATGAACCCGCGGCTACTCGGCAAGCCGGGCGTCGGCAAGACCACCCTGGCCTATGCGGCCGGCAAGCGCATGGGGCGGGAGGTCTACATCCTGCAAGCCACGCTCGATACCCGTCCCGAGGATTTGCTGGTCACGCCGGTGCTCGAGGGCGAAGGCAGCCTCCGGTACGTGGCCTCGCCGCTGGTGACCGCCATGCTGCGCGGCGGAATCGCCATTCTCGATGAAGGCAACCGCATGAGCGAGAAGAGTTGGGCGAGCCTGGCGCCCCTGCTCGATAACCGGCGGTACGTCGAGTCGATTGTCGCCGGCATCAAAATCAAGGCGCATCCGCAGTTCCGGCTGGTGGCCACGATGAACGATGATGCGTCCACGTTCGAACTACCCGAATATATCCACTCGCGCCTGCAGCCGCAGATCTTTATCGACTTCCCCGAACGCGACGAGGAATATCACATCCTTCGCGAGAACCTGCCGTTTGCCGAGGAGCGGATTCTTCAGTACGTGACCGATTTTCTGCAGATGGCGCACGCCGCCGACGAACGCTACACGGTCCGCGACGGCATCAACATCGGGCGTTTCGCCATCAAGCTTAAGAGCCTGGCGACGGAAAAAATGCACGAGACCGCGGCGCTCGAAACCGCCATTACCGAGGTGCTGGGAGAGGAGGCGCTGCGGTATGCCCGCCGAAACCGGCCCGCCGTCTCCTGACGCCGGCAGCCTCCAGCGCGGCCGGTTCACCTATTTTCCCGTGGTGCCGGGCCGCCTCGAGTTCGCGGTTGAAGTGCGCCAGGTGCTGCTGCGCGAGAGACCGGAAGTGGTCGCGGTCGAGTTGCCGTCCACGCTCCGGGATGCGTGGATCCGCGCCGTCGAACGGTTGCCAGAGATGTCGGTTATCCTTTATGCCGACGAAAAGGCAGCAGGAAAATCCGAAGAAGAGCGCGCCGTGTACGTGCCGGTAGAACCGGCGGATCCGTTTACCGAGGCCGTTCGCACCGGTCGCGAGATCGGCGCCGAGATCCTGTTCGCCGATCCCGACCTGGGAAGCCGGCCGCATCTGCCCGACACCTACCCGGACCCGTATGCCATCCGGCACATCGGTATCGCCCGGTACCTGGAAGCGTACCGCGTTTACCCGCAGCCGCGGTCGGACGAAATCGCACGGCATGCAGCAGGCATCGCCTGGAAGCTGCAGGGCGCCAATCCGGAAGCGCGCGTCCTGGTAGTGCTGGCGCTCAACCTTCTCGATCCCGTGCTGGACGCTATGGAAGAACCGCAGGCGCAGCCGCTCGCCCGCACGCGCCGGGAAGGTATCGAATTGATCAACCCGCACCCCGATTGTCTGGGCGAAATTACCGTGGAATACCCGGCGCTGCAATGGCGGTACGAGAATTTCCGCGGCGACCTGTCCGATCCCAATCCCATTGACCGCCGGCACGCCCAACTCGGCCTGTTTCGGGAAGCCGAAAAGGAATACGAGATCCATACCGGCGAGCGCATCGCGCATTGGCAGCGCCGTTTGTTGGCAAGGTACACGCGCAATCTGGCGCTGGGAGAGAACAACCTCTCGGCCGGCATCTTCGACCTGACCGTCGCCGCCCGCGCTCTCGCCGACGACAACTACGCGTGGGACGTGTGGGAGGTCGCCAACCGCTATCCTCCCCAGAAAACCGCCTCCGACGTGCCGACCGCGCACCTCTCCGGCGAGGAGGTCTGGATCGACACGCGCCGTATCCGCCTCCGCCGCCGGCTTCCCAGCACCAAGCGCCGCCTTCGCCCGTATGGTTTGAAGCCGCGCAAGAAAGAACTGGTTCCGGGCGAGTGGGCCAGCCAGTTGAACGGAACCAGCATCTGCTCGTATCCGCCCGAAGATCTGGTGATCGAAGATTACGGCCGGTTCTTAAAGAAAAAGGGCAAGAGCATTCTGTCCGAGGAGCGCGCGCGCGCCGAGCCGTTCACCACCTCGATCCTCGACGGCATCGATATGCGCGAAACCATCCGCCGCTGGCACGAGGGCCGAATCTATGTGCGGCAATTTCAGAAGCTGAATGGCGACGTGGGTTCTGTGGTGGTGATCTTCGACGAGGACCGCCAAAACCGCTACTCCTACATGACCACTTGGCTCGGCGAGAATCAGAACGAATCCGACATGGCGTTCTATTCGACCTTTCCCTTCGACAACCTGGTCGGTCCCGGGATTGGGCGCGCCGAATACGGCGGCTTTCTGATGAGCCTTCCGCCGCGGCGGATGTACGACGTCTGGCAAGACCCCGACTACGAATTCGCCGAGACCAAGCCCGAGCGCCTGCTGATGGCCGCGCTCGACTACTCGATTCACCGCTACGTGGTCTACGTGGCCGCGCAGCCCCCTCGCTCGATTTTCAAGAGCATGGCCTCGCGCGCCGGCCGCACCATTATATATATACCGATCGGCCAACTGTCCCCGGTCTCGCTGAAGAAGATCCGGGTCGTGCACGTGCTGGACGGCTACGACAAACGCGAGATCGCCAAGGAATATCTATGGTGAAGAGATAGCGGGAGGCCGCGGCGCCGCTCCGCGCGTCAAGAATGGCCGTCTAAACACCGTCTCGCGACATTTCGCGCAGCAGCCAGGCTTTGGCGAGCTTCCAATCGCGCCTCACGCTCTGCTCGGATAACCCGAGCACTTCCGCGGCTTCCTCCATGGTCAAACCGCCGAACACCCGCAGCTCGACCACGCGGGCGCGCCGCGGATCCAGTTGGCTCAGGCTCGTCAGCGCGTCATCGAGCTCGATCAGCTCGGCCGCGCGCGTCGAATCGGGCGCGGGGACTTCGTCCGGGTTCAGGTCTTCCACCCGTCCCGCATTTCCGCCCCGCTTGATGGCGCCGCGGGCGCGCGCCGAGTCCACCAGGATGCGCCGCATCAACTGCGCCGAAACCGCGAAGAAGTGAACGCGGTCGCGCCACTCGACATCCCGGATGTCCACCAGCCGCATGTACGCCTCGTGAACCAGGGCCGTAGTCTGCATCGTCTCTTGCGAACCGGATCGCTGCCGGTAGTGTCGCGCAAGCTGGCGTAGTTCGTTATACACCAACGGAATCAGGCGCTCTTGCGCGGAGGAATCCCCGCCTCTCCACGCCTTCAGCAGTCTGGTAATGTCTCCTGCTTCCGCCGACCCCATGATTTCACGCTATAGGCTTTTTGCCATTGTACCTGCGGCGGTACGGCTAGAACCTTTTCGCGTTTTTCCGGCACAAAAAAAGCTCGGCCGGTTGGCGTTTCAGACTCGCGTTTTCGGTTATTCGAATGAGAAGGAAATTTCGGCTAGCGTCAAGCGCGCCAGGGAGCGTCATATATGCAGCGACTGATCGTCAAGGCATCATTCCTGTGCTTCGTGATAACCGGCTATTGCGGCCACCCGCTCGCCGCGCAGCAGTTGGAAGCAGTTGCGGCCGCAGTCGGAGGAACTCCCAGCGGTCCCGGCATTCCGGGAGTTTGCTCGACCTACGGCTCTCCCCTGCCGATCGGGTTGTTCTTCGGGTCCGTCCTCGCTCCGAGCGTTCCGCAAGGGGGAATTGCGTTCTGCGGTTACAGCGGCGATGTCAATGATCAAACCGCGACCGCGGGGCCGGTATCGGCGACTCAGAGCGTAGGCCCGGTCCTGCTGGGAAACCCGGGGTTCGCCGGAGAATACACTGGTTCCGCCAGCGCCACGGCCGATTATTGGCAACTCGGCGCCTCGTCGCATGGCGAGGTCACCGCTCCCGCCGGCAACCCCCTGGCGCTCGCGGCTTCGAGCGGCGCCGCATTCTTTCAGGACACCTTCACGGTGACCACGTTGCCCCCATTTATTACGATTCCGAGCAATGGCTTTGTGCGATATACCTTCGACGTGCATGGAAGCCTGACCGCACGGACCGCGCAGATACCTTTCGATCCGTCTGATACAGGCGCCAACTTGAGCTTTGAGCACGATCCCGGGACCGGGTCTCTCGGTGTGTTCCCTGTGGTCCGATTCCAGGCGGGGGCGGGCGCGCCCGGTTTTATCATCAGCCTCGATGGAAACACCGCCGGATTTACCCCCGGTCCGAGTTCCATATCCGGCGCAGGCACCTTCACCAGTGCGGTCCCTCTCGGATTTGGTGGCGTCGCCGACTTTCCGATCAAGTTTGGCACGCCATTCTCGATGAAGGCCGGCCTGCTGGCATCGGTCGGCGGCGACGGCGATGCCTCTTTCATCGGGACCGCGACGCTGACCCGTATCGACCTGTTCGACGCGAACCACAATCCGTTGACGAACTATGTTGTCACCGGGGCGTCGGGCAAGAGTTTCTCCACCCTCAGCGACGTGACCCCGCCAACGACAATCGCAGTTCCTTCGCCCGGCCCGAATGGCAACGGGTGGAACAATAGCAACGTCACCGTAACGCTCACCGCAACGGATAATGCCGGCGGCTCCGGTGTCAAACAGATTCAGTACTCGCTGAGCGGCGCCCAGACCGGCGGGAACACGGTCAGTGGAAACAGCGCCGCGTTCGGGATTTCGGCCGAAGGCGTCACGATCGTAAGCTATTCCGCTCGGGATAATGCCGGCAATTCCGAGGCTCCCAAAACGCTCATCGTTCAAATCGAAAAGACGCCGCCCACGGTAACCGCCACCGCGACTCCCGCCCCCAATGCCAACGGGTGGAACAACACCAACGTAACCGCCAGCGTTACGGGGACCGACCCGTTGTCGGGTATCGCCTTCTGCACCGCTCCAACCACGTTCACGAGCGAGGGCGCGGGACAGTCCTTTTCCGGCTCCTGTACGGATAGAGCCGGAAATGACAGCAATGCGCCAACAGTCACGGTCAACATCGATAAGACGCCGCCGGCGATTTCCGATTTCCGCGTTCGGTTTGGTTCTCAGAGTTACAGCCTGATTGGCTCGCCCCGCAGCCGGCTGCCGTGGCAGGTTTCCGGAATACAGGTGGTGTTTACCGAGCCGATCATGGCCGGCAGCGTTGCCAGTCTCGGAGGGATCAGCGCTACCGGTTTCAGCGGCCTCGGCACCAAGACGCTGACTTGGACCTTCAACCCCATCGCCCTTGCAGATGTCGTCGTAGCGCTGGCTGGAACCGGCCCGAACGCCCTGACCGATATCGCGGGGAACGCGGTCGGCGGCGGCTCCGGTTTCAGCCAACGGCTGCGCGTCCTGCTGGGAGACGCAAATGACGATGGCGTCGTGAACGCATCTGACCTGGTTGTCGTCAACAGCGCGACGGCCAAGCCCTACAACATTTCTGACGACATCAACGGTGATGGGCTGATCAATCTCACAGACGTCAACCTCGCTCGGACGCGGATCGGGACGTCCCTGCCGTGAAGCTCGTTATGAGGAAACTGTCACTTCAAATGGATGGAGGCTCCATGCAAGCCAAAATGATTCTCCCGCGCCGGTCTCGGTTGCTCGCCGTTCTTGCGATGGCTTTGTCCGCCGCTTCGTTCGCGCGGGCAGACCTCGTCATCTCGCTCACTCCCGTGGCGGCGGCTCCGGGTACAGTGAACAACGCTTTCGACGTGGACTTGACCAATACCGGGCTGACCGATGTGACAATCGGAGCCTTCTCCTTTGGCCTCTTGGCGGATCCGGCCGTTACGTTCACCGGTGCGACTACATTCACGGGCGACCCTTACATTTTTGCCGGCGACTCCCTGTTCGGGCCGGACATCGCCACATCCGCCGGTGCGACGCTGATCGCATCCGATCTGTTCGACCTCATCGGCAGCGGAGCCGTTGTTGCCGCAGGAGCCAGTGTGGGTCTGGGTCACGTGCTCTTCGATGTTGCATCGACGGCCGCGGGCGGAGTCATCACCGTTTCGCTGTCCCCGGCGGACACGAGCCTGGCGGACCCAACCGCCGCCGCCATCTCGATTGATCGCCTGGCGGACGGGCAAATCTCGCTGCCTGTCTCGTCCGTACCGGAGCCTTCCCCCACCTGGCTCCTGGCCCTGACGCTCCCGTTCTTCGCCGCCGTGCGTCGGCGGCATCAACGCCGATAAGATTCTATTCCCGATCCGCGTTCATCCGTGTTCATCGGCGGCTAATCCTTTTTCTTCACTACGCCGCCGAGGCATTCAGTGTACGCACCTTTGCCGAAAGCGTAGTCCGTTTGAGATGCAGCATGGCCGCTGCCGCTTTCTTGTTGCCCCCCGTCTTGCGCAGTGCCTGCTCGAGGATGCTGCGCTCGATCCACGCCAGCGTTCGCTCGTAGTCGAGGCCGGAATCGGGCACCGCGACAACCGGTAGTTCCGATGTTTCGGGTAGGCGCAATGGCGCCGGCGATGCCGGGAAATCGTCCGGCGTCAGTTCCCGGCGGTCCGCGCTCAACGCCACCGCCATCTCCACCGCGTTTTCGAGTTGCCGCACGTTACCGGGCCACGCATAGCGGCACAGATGCTCGAGCGCCTCCGGCGCGATGATCTTTTCCGGGATCTGCTCCGCCCGGCAGATCTTCCCGACAAAGTGCGCGGCGAGCAGCGGAATATCGCCTGTGCGCTGGCGCAGCGGCGGCATCGCCAGCGGCACCACGTTCAGCCGGTAATAGAGGTCTTCGCGAAACCGGCCTTGCTCGATCCGTTGCACCAGGTCGCAATTTGTCGCCGCCACCACCCGAATGTCCGCTTTTATGTTTTCCGAGCTGCCCAGCCGCTGAAACTCGCGCTCCTGCAAAACGCGGAGGAGCTTGGACTGCAGCTCGAGCGGCAATTCTCCGATCTCGTCGAGCAACAGCGTGCCGCCCTGGGCTTGTTCGAAGCGGCCGATCCGTGTCTGCACTGCCCCGGTAAAGGCGCCTTTGACGTGTCCGAACAACTCCGCTTCGAGCAGGTTCCCCGGTAGTGCGCCGCAGTTGACCGCGACCCACGGTCCGGCGCACCGTGGCCCCGCCTCGTGCAGCGCCCGGGCGGCGAGTTCTTTTCCCGTGCCGGTCTCGCCGGTAATCAGGACCGTCGCGCGCCGCGCCCCCACCAGCCGGATAATGTGGCAGACCCGCTGGATTGGCGGGCTGACGCCGACCAGCAGGTTCATCTCCGGGCCTTCCTTCGCTCGGCTGTTCTGGCGGTGTTGCCGGATGGCTTCGAGAATCAGAGCGGCGTCCCGGTGATCGCCCGGCAACACTCCGTCGGCGCCCACCCGTACCAGCCGGACCGCGTCGGCAACTCCCGCCTCGGGGTCTCGAACGAATGCCGGGGTGCCGGGAGCCAGCCGCCGCACCTGTTCGAGCAACGCCTCGGCCGTCCAATGAGGGATCGGAATCTGCAGGATGACCGCATCGAACCTCTTATTTTTCAAACAATTAAAGGCTGGAGCCGGTGCTTGGCAAACGTTCTCCCAAACCGCCATTGCGGCATCGGGCTCAATCGAGTACCCGGCATTAATCCAGAGCACGCGTGGAATCGGCATGGCGGGTTAACACCCTGCCATCGGCAGTTTGTGTGAGAACTTTAACTAAATGGTACGAATGTTATCGACGATTGGCTAAAGAGCAGGCGGCCCCCCGCCGATAAGAGTATTAGCCAGGCAGGCGCAGGTATGAGAATTCAAGATCGAACATCGTTGGGTCCTTCGGCCGCCGAGACAGCGCGGCAGGCGGAAACTCAGAAAACTGGGCGGGACAACGTCGGCAAGACCGGCGCTCCCGGGTCGTCGGAAGGGGATCGAGTGGAGTTGTCCAGCGCATTAGGCCGTCTCTCGAGCGCGCTGGCGGCGCACGCGTCACAACGGGCGGGGCGTGTGCAAGCCCTGGTCAACGATTACCAGAACGGGCGCTATCATCCGGACTCGGCAGCCACCAGCCGAGCGATCGTCTCCGAAGCCCTCGCCGCCCACGGGTAACGGCATGGCGGCCTCCGCGAGTGAGCGGTTGGAGGCAGCCCGCGCGGCCGTTGACCGTGCCTGCTCTCTCCTGCTTTCTCCGACGCCCCATCAAATGGATGGCTGTGCCCGCTTGCTCCAAACCGCCATCTCGGAAATTACCGACTTTCGTAATTCCGGTTCCGGGATGAGCCCGGCCTCGCGCCCCGAGGCCGTCAGCCAAGCCCGATTACTCCATCGCGCGATCGTCCGCGCGGCCCGGTTGCTGGAGAACGCGGCACTCTACCACGCGAACTGGATCCGCTGCCTGGGCGTGTTGTCCGCGGGCTACACCCCGCAAGGCCACCCCGCGGCAGTCGAACGCCAGGCCCATCTGCTGGCGCGAGGGTAAACGGCCATGCCGAATCTCCTGTCGACGCTGTACAATTCCGCCTCCGCTCTGGAAGCGTACCAGAGGGTCCTCGAGGTCTCTCAGAGCAATGTCGCCAATGCGTCGACGCCAGGTTACGCCAAGCAACTGTTGCGGCTTAACGCGCTCCCGTTTGATCCGTCGCGGGGGTTGCCGGGCGGCGTCGAAGCCGGCCAGATGGAAAGCACGCGCAATGAGTACGCCGAACAGGCGGTCCGCCGCCAGAGCACGCAACTTGGCCAGCAACAACAAGCGGCCACCAGCCTTACCGCGATCCAGGCGATCTTCGACATCTCGGGCACTACGGGAATCCCGAATGCATTGAATCAATTCTTCCAGAGCGTTTCCGCCTGGGGACAGAACCTCGGTAGCACGGCGGCGCGCCAAACGGTGCTCGAACGCGCAGCGGATGTGGCGCAGAATTTCCAGAGCGCCGCCACCCGCTTGCAGGATTTGACCCGCGACACCGAAACCCAGCTTCACAGCACGGTCGACCAGGTCAACAAGCTGGTCGACCGGGTCCGGCAATATAACGGTTTCATTCTCCAGACCGGATCGGCTTCTCATGATATGGGCATGGATGCCCAGGTCCATGCGGCTCTCGAGGATTTGTCGACCCTCGTCGATTTCACCGCGGTGCAGCAGACCGACGGAACCACAACGATTCTGCTGAACGGCCGTACGCCGCTGCTCATCGAAGACCGCCAGTTCGCGCTCAGCGCCACACTAGTCATGCCCGACGATCCAGTGAATCCGACCGGGGCGCCGCGGGCTCAGGTAGTGGCAGCCGACGGCACCGATCTGACGAGCCAGACCATCGACGGACAGTTAGGTGCACTGCTGGACATCCGCAACCGCATCCTGCCCTCCATTGCCGGCGATGCCGCCCAGACTGGCGACCTGAACCGGCTGGCGAAGCAGTTCGCGGACCGTGTGAATGACCTGTTGAGTTGGGGAAATGTTTCGGACGGCCCGCCTCCGGTCTCCGGCGTTCCGCTGTTTCAATACGATACCGGCAACCTCACCGCCACGGCCTCCACCCTCGCCGTCGATCCAACCGTAGCTCCCGACCAGTTGGCCGCCATTGATCCGGGCCCTCCGTACGTCGGCAACGGCGTTCCGCTCGCTATCGCACAGCTCGCCATGCCAGGCAGCGATGACGACCGCATCGACGGCATCAGCTACGCGGAGTTTTACGGCAAGATCGCCGCCGGCGTGGGCAACCAGCTTCAGGCCGCGCAGGAGGGGCAGCAGGTGCAGCAATCGCTGGTCGCCCAGGCGAAGAACCAGCGCCAGCAATTATCGGGCGTGTCGCTGGATGAGGAGGCCATGATCCTGGTCGAGTTTCAACGCGCGTACGAGGCGAACTCGAAATTCATCACGGTGCTGGACCAGTTGACCCAGGATACGCTCGACATTTTGAGGTAATCGTATGATCACCAATCTCGATCCGGCTTCGCAGTTGTTTTTGAGCGACCTCGAACGCGCTCAGCAGCGCGTGTCCGAAGCGCAGCGGCAGATCAGTTCCGGCAAGCGCGTCAACGTCGCCTCCGACGATCCCGATATCGTCAGCGATCTGCTGCGGCTGCGTTCGGCGATGGAACGCAATACGCAGATCCAATCGAATCTGGCGACGGCTCAGGCCGCGGCCAGCGTGGCCGACAACACCCTTTCGGCTTCGATCCAGCTTCTCGACTGTGCGCTGACCCTCGCGGCCCAAGGTGTCACCGCGACCCAGACCGCCGCCGGACGGCAGAGCATCGCCGGCGACATCCAGTCTCTTCAGGAGCAACTCGTCAGCTTCAGCCAGACGCAATCGGGCGGGCGATACATCTTCAGCGGCGATCAGGACACAGCGCCCGCATATCAGCTCAATCTCGCCAACCCGAACGGCGTCGATCGCCTCCTGACTTCTCCCTCGACCCGGCTGATTGAGAATCCCGCCGGCGGATCGTTTCTTGCGTCCCAAACGGCGCAGGATGTTTTCGACACCCGCAATCCCGACGATTCGCTCGCACCCGACAACGCCTTCGCGGCGCTCAACAGCCTGCGCGTGGCCCTGCTCAACAACGACTTGGCCGGCATCAACTCGGCGATCGGATCGATCAAGCTGGCATCGGACCGGCTCAACGCCTCCCAGTCTTTCTATGCCGCTGTCGAGAACCGCCTCCAGAATGCGACTGATTTCACCAATCAATACGCGGTGCAACTAAAGACCGAACTCAGCCAGCGCGAAGACGCCGATATCGTGGCCGCCTCGCTCGAGCTAAGCCAGGGCAATCTGCAGGTTCAATCCGCGCTGCAAATGCGAGGCAGCGTCCCGCGGACAACGCTGTTCGATTTCCTGAACCGGTAAGTGTTGCAGGCCTCCGGCCTGCCCCGTCCCTACTGCGGCCGAAAAGTTGATTCCGCCCCGAACCGCCGGTAGTTGCTGTAAGAGATCCGGAGCCGGATGCGCTGCGGCCCGGTGCGAAACGGCAGTGAGTCGTCCGCGTCGGTGT
>DASXAK010000173.1:0-9417 GCA_036406715.1 Bryobacteraceae bacterium
GCGTGCGAGGAGTGCAACGGCTTGGGCAGCAAGTGGTCGTTCGACGAAGTCAAGGTGATTGTTGATCGCGCCAAGCCTCTGTTCGATGGCGGCCTCGGGCCCGGCGGCAACTCGTGGCTCATGCAGCATCGCCTCGGCGAGCTGGCGCGCAAATTCAAAATCAACCTGAACACGCCGTTTGACAAGTTCCCGGCCAAAACGCGGCAACTGCTGCTCGAAGGCGCCGCAGACACGCCCGGAATTTTCGGCATTCTCGACGAAGGCTATGAATCGTCGGGCGACACCTACCGTGAATGGCTTACGGAGTACATGTCGCCTTCGGAATGTCCATCCTGCCACGGCAAACGCCTCCGGCCGTCCAGTCTCGCTGTTCGCGTTAAGAACTTTTCGATCGCCGAGTTCACCGGCCTGCCGGTGGCGCGCGCGCTGGTGACGGTGCGGAACTGGGAATTCGGCGACCGCGAGATGCAGATCGCCGGCCGCGTACTCGACGAAATCCGCCGCCGTCTCGAATTTCTGTCCGCCGTCGGGCTGGACTACCTCAGCCTCAATCGCTCGGCCGCCACGATCTCCGGCGGCGAGGCGCAGCGCATCCGGCTGGCGACGCAAATCGGTTCCAAACTGCGCGGCGTCCTATATGTGCTCGACGAGCCTTCGATCGGCCTCCATCCGCGCGACAACGGCCGCTTGCTTCAAACGCTCGCGCAATTGCGCGATCTCGGCAATACGGTCGTCGTGGTGGAGCATGATGCCGAGACCATCGAGCGCGCCGATTATGTAATCGACCTCGGCCCCGGCGCCGGACGCCTGGGCGGCGGTTTGGTGGCCCAGGGAAAACCCGCCGACATCTGTGCCAATCGCAATTCGCTCACCGGCCAGTATCTCTCCGGCGCGGTGGAAATCCCGGTTCCGCCGCAGCGCCGCAAGCCGAACGGCAAATCGCTTCTGATTCGCGGCGCGCGCGAGCACAATCTCAAGGACATCGATGTCGAAATCCCGCTCGGAGTGCTCACCGTCGTAACGGGTGTCTCGGGCAGCGGCAAATCCACGCTCGTGAACGAAATTCTGTACCGGTCGCTGGCGCGCGAGATCTACGGTTCGCATGAACAGCCGGGCGCGCACGACTCGATCGAAGGCATCAGCCATATAGATAAGGTCATCCGCATTGACCAGGCGCCCATCGGCCGCACGCCGCGCTCGAATCCGGCCACCTATACCGGCCTGTTCACGCCCATCCGCGACCTCTACGCCATGCTGCCGGAATCCCGCGAGCGCGGCTACAAGCCCGGCCGTTTCAGCTTTAACGTGAAAGGCGGCCGATGCGAAGCCTGCCAGGGTGATGGGCTCAAGCGCATCGAGATGAATTTCCTGCCCGATGTTTATGTCACTTGCGACGTTTGCCGCGGCCGCCGCTATAATCGCGAAACGCTGCAGGTGAAGTACAAGGGCTACTCCATCGCTGACCTGCTGGACGCCACAGTGGAAGAAGCGCTGCCGGTGATGGAGAACCTGCCGCAGATCAAGACCAAGCTTCAGACGCTCTTCGATGTCGGTCTCGGTTACGTGCATCTCGGCCAGTCTTCGACCACGCTCTCCGGCGGCGAGGCGCAACGCATCAAGCTCGCCAAGGAGCTGAGCAAACGCCAGACCGGGCGCACCTTTTACCTGCTCGACGAGCCCACCACCGGTCTTCACTTCGACGACGTGCGCAAACTGCTCGACGTCTTGCAGCGCCTCGTGGATCTTGGCAATACGGTGGTCGTGATCGAGCACAATCTCGACGTCGTAAAGACCGCCGACTGGATCATCGACCTTGGTCCCGACGGCGGTGAGTACGGCGGCCGCATCGTCGCCTGTGGCACCCCCGAACAGATCACCCGCTCGAAGAAGAGCTACACCGCCGAAGCGTTACGCAAGGTGCTCGGAGCGGCGGCGTCCGCGTAGGGTATGGAGCGGGGCGACCAACCGGCAACGGACCACGAGCTTGTTGTCCGGCTGCGCGCCGCGACCGAAGCCTACCTCAACGCCGTCGATCAATGGGAGACCGCGTTTCAAAAATACTACCGCATGCCGGGCGCCCCGACGGTCAGCGATGACGTAGAGCCGGAACAACGCGAGTACGAGGCACGTAAGCGCGAACTGGCGGCGCTGCTACCGCGAGCCCGCCGGCTCTGTCTCAAACACCAGTTGTCCGATCCCTTCAGCGGGTTGCTGCGCATCTCGCTCGGGCGCTACGCCCCGCAGGAGCGTGTCGACCCCGTAATCGGTCGCAGCGAACGCGGTCTGGTCGCCGAATGCCTGGCCAGACTGGATGACGCTTGCCGCGACTGGCAGGCGGAACTTGCCGCCGCCGAACCGCACGCCCAGCGCCGTTCGTGGCTGCGGCGCCTGATTAGTTTCTTCTGGTGAGCGGATCCACGTCAGTTCCCGTCTAGTTCGTGGGGCAGGTCTCCGGACCTGTCTCCGACCTGCCGCCGACTGTCAATCGGCCCCACACCACTCGATCTACGAGATAATAAGTCGATGCACTCCGGGCGCACTTGCACATGAGTCAGTACTCCAAGCGTCCTCTCGATCTCACCGGCCTGAAAACCATCGGACTTAAGGAACGCGGCGGTAAAGTCAAAACGGCCGATTTCGCATCCGCCTATCGCAAAGGCTCCGGTATGCTCGGCTGGCTGGATTCGCTGCCCCGCATCCTGGCCGGCGATTCGTTTCGCGCCGTGGCCGACGCCATCTCTGCCGCGCGCGCGCGCCGTCGCGCTCTGATCTGGGCGCTGGGTGGCCATGTCATCAAATGCGGGCTCGCGCCGGTCCTGATTGATCTCATGCGCCGCGGCTACGTCACCGCGTTCGTGCTCAACGGCGCCGCCGCCATCCACGATTTCGAAATCGCGCGTGCAGGCCACACCAGCGAAGACGTTGAAGCGGTGCTTCCCGACGGCCGCTTCGGCGCTGCCGAAGAGACGGGGCGCGACATGAACCGCGCCATCCTCGAAGGCGATCGCAAAGAGCTGGGCATCGGAGAATCGCTCGGCGGTTGCCTGGAATCGTCGGCGGCAGCCGACTACGGCGCGTCGAGTCTTTTGCTGCAGGCCTATCGCCACCAGACGCCGATTACCGTCCATGTGGCGATCGGCACCGACACGCCGCATATGCATCCGGCCGCCGATGGCGCGGCGCTCGGGTCCGCCAGCCTCCGCGATTTCCGCCTGTTGTGCGCATATGTCACCGAACTGCACGAGGGCGGTATTTTTCTGAACTGCGGCTCGGCCGTAGTGCTCCCTGAGGTCTTCCTCAAAGCCGTTTCTGCCGTTCGCAATCTCGGGCATCCGCTGAGCCGCTTCACGACCGTGAATCTCGATTTTCTCCAGCACTACCGCCCGCGCGTCAATGTGGTCGAGCGGCCGCACGCGCAATCCGGTGGCGCCGGCTATGCCATCACCGGCCATCACGAGCTGTTGCTGCCGCTGCTCGCGGCCGTCCTCATCGAGACCGAGGCATGACGGAACAGCAGCCCTTTGAACCGCTCGGCTTTCCTCCACAGCCGGAGCCGCCGGTGCCCGAGTCGCCGCCGCCGGCGCCCCCGCGCGAGCCCTTCTGGAGCTATACCGACCTGCTCATCTTCATTGGCCTCGCGATCCCCTGCCTGCTGCTCGGCATCGGCATCGTGCGGGCGCTCGAATTCGTGCTGCGCATTCAGCCCAGAGTCCGGATGATTGAGCTGCTCCCGGCCCAGTTTCTCGGCTACGCGCTGATGTTTAGCGCCTTGATGCTACTCTTCCGCTGGCAGTATGGGCGCCCGTTCTGGCGCTCCCTCGGCTGGACCGAACTGCACCTCGCGCCCGTTTTGATCGCCGGCGCCGGCCTGGTCACCGCCTTCGGTGTTTCGGCGATCAGTATCTTGATCGGAACACCCGCCACGAACAATCCCATGACCGAAATGCTAAAAGATCCGACCTCGCTGGCGCTCGTGGCGGTCTTCGGCATAACGCTCGGACCGCTCTTCGAAGAACTCGCGTTCCGCGGATTCCTGCAGCCGCTCGCCGTGCGAAGCATGGGAGTCACGGCCGGCGTGCTGGTGGCGGCGGTTCCCTTCGGCCTGCTGCATTATCAGGAGTACGGCAACTCCTGGCGTCACGTCGTCCTGATCTCGCTGGCGGGCGCCGCGTTTGGCGCTGTCCGCCAGTTGACCGGATCGACCAAGGCTTCCACTCTCATGCATGCTTCGTACAACGCGCTCTTCTTCGTTGCGCTCCTGGCGCAGCGCAATTCCGTGCACCGTTAATGCGCCCATGGTAGAAACCGTTCAATGGATCGATGACACCGTTGTTCTGATCGATCAGACGCGTCTCCCGCTCGAAGAAAAATATGTGACGTGCCGGACTTCCGATGAAGTGGCCGACGCGATCTGCCGCATGGTAGTTCGGGGTGCCCCCGCCATCGGAGTGGCGGCCGCCATGGGTGTCGCGCTCGGAATGCTTCACGCGCCCGAGCAAGATGTCGACCGCCACTTTGAAAACATCTGCAGCACGCTTGCCGCGACGCGCCCCACCGCCGTCAACCTGTTCTGGGCCATCGAGCGGATGCGCCGCCTCTACGAAAAGCTGTGCGGCCGGTCCCTCGCCGAGATTCGCCGTTGGCTCGTCGAGGAGGCCCGGCTGATTCGCGAGGAAGACATCGCCATCTGTCGTGCCATTGGCCGCAATGGCGCCGAACTCCTTCCCGACGACCGTACGGTGCTCACGCACTGCAACGCCGGCGCCCTCGCCACCGCTGGATACGGTACCGCTCTGGGCGTGATCCGCGCCGCCATTGAGGCCGGCAAGCACGTCGATGTCTTCGCCGACGAGACCCGGCCGTTTCTCCAGGGCGCGCGCCTCACTGTCTGGGAACTCCAGCAAGACGGCATTCCCACCACGCTCATCACAGACAACATGGCCGGCCACTTTCTTCGATCGGGCCGCATCGGCTGCGTGGTGGTGGGCGCAGACCGCATTGCCGCCAATGGCGATGTCGCCAACAAGATCGGCACCTACTCTCTTGCCGTTCTCGCGCACGAGAACCACGTGCCCTTCTTTGTGGCCGCGCCGATTTCCACCCTTGATCTGAAGCTGGCTTCGGGCGATCAGATTCCCATCGAGCAGCGTTCCGCGGCCGAGGTCACCCATGTCTTCGGCCAGCCGGTCGCGCCCGCCGGCACGACGGTCGAGAACCCGGCGTTCGACGTCACCCCGGCCCGTTACGTCACTGCCATCATTACCGAAAAAGGTGTGGCTCGCGCGCCCTATAGCGAATCGCTGCGCGGACTCGCGGGTTAAACCGCGCGTCCCGAATTTACTGGTTGAGCAGAGGGATGTCTTTCGCCGGCCGCGGCTCGGGAAGCGACTGCAGGAAGGCGTAGATGTCCGCTAGTTCGGCATCCTTCACAACCTTCGCCGTGTAGGGCGGCATCTGGCCCGTGGGCTGGCGGACATACTTCGTGAAATTCGCGAACGGGATCGGGCGCGGACCTAAGCGCGGCCCGGTCGCGGCGGCGCCTTGCGCTTCGTATTGGTGGCATTGATAGCAGCCAACACGCGCGAACAGCTTGCGCCCGTTTTGCGCGTTCGATGTTTGCGCAAAAGCACCGATTGCCGCAGCGAGTAGAATGACCGTCAGTCTCATACCGCCTCCTCAGCGCGGCTGGGTCACGACATCGATTAGCGCCGGCTCGCCCTTCTCCACCACCGCCAAGGCGCGCTGGATCGCCGGCCCCAGATTCTTCGCCTCCAGGATCGGCCCTTCGGCATACACGCCCATCCCTTGCGCCACCTTCGCATAGTCGATGTTCGGATCCGTCAGCGTCGTCCCGATCCCGGCGTTCTCGACGCCGCGCTGGTGGCGGTTTGCCATGCGCTGAAGGTGCATGACTTCCATGTGGTAGGCCCGGTTGTTGTGCATCACCGAGAGCAGAGGAATTTTGTGATGCGCCGCGGTCCAGAGAATCCCGGGTGCATACATCAAATCGCCGTCGTTCTGGATCGTGACGCTGAGCCGCCCATATTTCCGGTTAGCCAACGCCGCGCCCAGCGATGCCGGCGCGCCGTACCCGACTCCCGCGCCGCCCGCGCCGCCGATGTGCTGATAGTGTTTGTCGAACGACCACAGCCGCGCCGGCCACCCGCCTCCACCCGAAACCAGTGACCAATCTTTCTTGTTGATCTGAGCCCACAACTCCGCGGCCATCCGCGCGCTGCTGATCGGGCTCGCATCCCATCCGTAGGCAGCTTCGACGCGCGCGGCTTCGAGCGCCTTCTGATGCGCCGACGCCAGCTTCGCGCCGCGTTCCTCAAAAGCGCGCTTGCGATCGGCGGTCAGCAGCCGCTTCACCGCCTCGGTGAGCGCCGGCAGTGTCTCCTCGGCATCCGCCGCGATCGCCAAGTCCACCTCGGGGTAGCGTTCGAAGTCTTGGTAATTGCTCTTAATGTAAAGATCGCCGGTAGTGATGCTCACCAGTTTCGCTCCGGGCTTGGTAATGCGCCGCGAGGTCTTGTGCAACTGATCGCGGAACGAGTTCACCGTGCCCCAGAAATCTGTCAACTCCAGGCCGACGATCACGTCCGCTTGCGCCACCAGCCCGCGGCTCGAAGATTGATTGAGCGGGTGCCTGCTCGGGAAGTTCATCCGCTCGTTTTGGTCGATCACCGGCGCTTGCAGCGTTTCCGCCAGTTCCACCAGTGCCTTCATCCCCGCCGCCGTACGCGCCACGCGCCCGGCGATCAACACCGGATTCTCGGCGTTTACCAGCAGCTTGGCCACTTCGGCGACGCCCCCCGAATCTCCTTGCGGCGGCCGCGCCAGCGTCAGTTTCGGAATGTGCGGCCATGCTTCGGGATGCGGATTTTCCTGCAGATCGAGATCGGCCACCAGCAGCACCGGCATCATCGGCGGCGTCATCGCGATCTTGTAGGCGCGCACCGCCGATTCGCCGAAGTGCTCGAGCGATGCCGGCAGATCGTCCCACTTGACGAAATCGCGGACCATCGCCGCCGCGTCCTGCACGCTGTGTTCCCATTCGACACCGGGCCGCCGCGTGGCCGCGTCCACCGCGTTGCCAACGATCATGTAGACCGGCGCGCGGTCGCAGTAGGCGTTGTAGAGCGCCATCGCCGCGTGCTGCAGGCCCACGGTTCCATGCGCCAGCACACAGGCGGGTTTGCCTTCGATCTTCGCGTAACCATGCGCCATCGCCACCGAGGATTCTTCATGGCAACAGGTGATGAACTCCGGGTTGCGATTGCCGCCGTAGTTAATGATGGATTCGTGCAAACCGCGGAAGCTCGATCCCGGGTTGGCGCAGACGTACTCGAACCCCAGCGACTTCAAGACATCCGTCATGAAGTCGCCGCCCGGCCGGTCGGCGGTCAGCACCTCGACTGCTGGCGCGGAGCCGCCTGACTCCGCCTCCCGAGCGGCAGCCGACGGAGCGCTCGCGCGCGCCGGCTTCGCCTCTTGAGCAAGGCTGACTTGGGGAGTGGAAACCAGGGCTGCAGCTCCGGTCGCAGCAGCACCTTTCAAGAAATTACGGCGGTTCGGTCGGCTCATGGCGCCTCCGTCCAGAGAGTATATCAGCCGTGGGGCAGGGTTCCGACCTGCCAACCCGCCAACTACCCCACCACCTCGCGGGTGTTGCCGAAATCCTTCTGCAAAACCAGAGCCACCGTCCCCCGCAACCGCGCCATTCCATCTTCATGGACTGGAATCAACTGCGGCGCGCCGGCTCCCGGCAGCACCTGAGCCTGCACTTCGGATTCGATGATCGGGCCGAACCGGTGCCACGAGCGAGTGAGGTCTCCGATCACCAGGATGCGCTCCGGCGCCAGCCCGGCCACGATCATGCGCATGCCGCGGCCGAGATAGTGCGC
Organism: Bryobacteraceae bacterium; assembly: GCA_036406715.1. GTDB lineage: Bacteria > Acidobacteriota > Terriglobia > Bryobacterales > Bryobacteraceae > PSRJ01. The sequence goes on from DASXAK010000173.1 coordinate 7,908, forward strand.
CATTTTCTCCAGCGCCTTTGCAGCCTTCGTGTCGCCCTGCTCAGCCAGGCTCAGCAAGTCCGGAAAGCTGAGCCCTTCGGCTTGCGCGCTCGATTCGGAATAGTATCGCAGCGCCGCCCGATTGGAGCCGAACACTTCCCAACAGCCGCGGCCGCCGCAGCCGCAGCGCGGCCCTTGCGCATCGAGCGGCACATGTCCGAACTCTCCCGCCATCCCGTTCAACCCGCGGGCGAGCTGCCCGTTGATCAGCACGCCGGCGCCAATTCCCTCCGAAACCGTGACCACCACCAGGTTGCGGTACGATTCCATGCGGTCAAACCACACCGCCGCCAGCACGCACGCATTCGCGGCATTCTCGAGTTCGACGTCGAGGCCCGTCGCTTTGCTGATCGGCCCGCGAATATCGAAGTCGCTCCACTTCAAGTTGGGCGCAAACACGAGATGGCCTCCGCTCGGCCGTCCCGGCAGGCTGATTCCGATGCCTTCGATTTTCTTGCCCCGGCACGATCGCATCAGCGATTGAATCCGCTGGATGAGCGCGTCCACCCCCGCCTTCGCATCTGCGGGCGTCTCCATGACCTCTTGGGATGTGAATTTGCCGTTGACGTTGGCCAGCGCTACGTTGATCTGCGTCGGCCGGATATCCACGCCGATAATTACGCGGTCATCGTTCAGCCGCAGGAAGGTCGGACGACGGCCGCGCGGCAGCCGCCCGGTCGGCCCTTCCATCACCCAGTTGTCGTCAACCAGTTCTTCGACAATTAGCGAAATCGTCGACCGCTGCAATCCCGATACGCGAGCCAGGTCGGCGCGTGAAATCGGCTGCCGGGTGCGGATCAGGTTGAGCACGATCCGTCGGTTGATATCGCGAACAACCTCGCTGGATGCTCCCTGAATTCGCCCCAAATTGATCGCGGACATGCGGCGGCTCCGTCCGCTCCTCGAAGCTCAAGTGTAACAAACGGCCCCGATCTTCTATTTTGTTTTCCGCGGCTCGAAGCGCCAGCAATAGAAGCCACCCAACGCGAGAATCAACAAGCCCCACCAGATTCCCGGATGGAGATTCGCCAGCACCGTCGGCTCCGCTGGCGGAATCACGGCTTCGTAAATTCCCGCGCCTAAGATTAGAAGCCCGTACGCCACCAGCAGAAGGCCGATGAGAAACCAGATAGAAACCATTCCGGGTTTGTGCATATCTCTACCAGAAAATAATCTGCAAGACGATGAAAACCGCGCACACCACGCCAGCCCAGAAAATCGGGCGCTGCGTGAGCTTCAATTCGTGCTCCGACGGAATTTCGGTGCAGCCGTAAACAAGCCCGTTCAACTCCGCTTCCGATTTCGGTCGCGTCGCGAGGCTCACCAGCACCGTCACCGCGACGCAAATGATCCACGACCACAGCGCCCGGTACATGTTCTCCGCCATGTCCTTGGCATGCGAGGAAAGCGCGATCACGCTGAGCGCGCCCGGGTCCACTTTCACCCACGCCCACATCCCGATTGACGATAG
>DASXAK010000174.1:0-9904 GCA_036406715.1 Bryobacteraceae bacterium
GCCGCGCAGGTGCATGTGCGGCTGGATATAGGCGAGCTTGAAATCGCTCTGGGCCGTGGCTTCGGCGACTACCTCTGCATTGCTATCGCCGGGCGGGATGACCAGGTTCAGGCCCGAGGGCGCGCCCGATAGAAGAATGTAGCGGGTGGCGGGCGGCTGCTTGGCCAGCACGAGGCCGAGCTTGGAACGGTCAGTGGCCGGCTTGCCCATGGCGGTGTAATGCAGCTCAAACACGAGGTCGGAGCCCTTCGGGACAAACTTGGCGGCGCCGTTGATGTCAAACCGCTGAGCGCCCAAACCGGGATTGAATTTGCCGAGGATGTCGTTGCCATCTCCTTCGGAGGTTCGGCCGGATTCCTGATTCTCGTAGGCTTCGCCGGGGACGGCGTTGGCCATCCATTTCGAGCCCGGCGGCACCACCCAGACCTTTCCGTGATGGACCACGGCGGGGTTGCCGGGACGCATCTCGGCGGCGGTCACCCAGAGATCTTCTGTGAAGTTGCCTTTGACGCGGATGAACTGGTAATTGATGGTGCCGGTGGCGGGCAACTGAAAGTCCTTCGGCATCTCGATGACCCTGTCGGGCTTGATATTCCAGCCGCTCTGGAACGTGAGGGCAGGCGGCGCGTCCTTGGAATTGCCTTCGGGAGCGCCGTTATCGGCCCACGCGACGAGGGTGTTAACATCGGCATCGCTCAGGCGGCGATCGTTCGCGAAGTGAGCGTACTGCGGGTCGGCGAACCACGGCGGCATCTTCTTGGAAACGACCGCGGCCTTGATAGCCTTAGCCCACGGACGCGCCTCGACATAGCTGAGGAGCGACATCGGCGCGACTTCGCCCGGCCGGTGGCAGCCCTGGCAGTTCTTCTGCAGAATCGGAAGAACGTCTTTGTGGAACGTGACGGAATTCACGGAGTTGGGCGCGGCGGCCGCAATCATTCCGAGCAGGCAGCCGGCGACAGTCAGGCGAAGCATGGGTCTGAGCGCCTCCTTAACGAGATCACACTTGGCGGAGATGATAGCACTCTCGTTTGCCAAGCGGAAGCGACGGAGTGAACGCGCGCGGCGCGCCACGGCGGGGCGCCGCGCCGGTGATGAGAAGAGGCTGCGCCTCTCCAGGCTCAGAGTAGTGTTTGGAACGCCTCGGCTGCGGAGGGTTCCTATTGGACCAGGCTGACGCGATCGACGCAGAGTTTGTTAATGCCGCTTTGCGGATCGGGGCCAAAGTCGCGATAGCCGACCTCGACGTTCAGTTTGCGGAAATAGGCTTCTTTCAGCAAGTCGAAAACGGGGTTGTTGCTGGTCACACCCGATATCGGCGTACCGGTGTGTGGATCGGCCAGACGCAGGATGACAGTGGTCCCGTTGGTTTGGTGGATGGCGAAAACATAGAATTGTTCGCCGGGCTGAACTAAGATCTGGTGTACGGTTCCCGTCGCCCAAACGAGGTTCGGCAGGGTAACCGGTTGCATCGCAATAGCCAGCTTCGGAGACATCGATATTTCCTCCGGCGGGTATTGTAGGAGCATGCACGGGAGGACGCAAGCGGGAGAAGCGTATGATGCTGGGGAATCGAACGTGGAACGAGTGGATCCGGCAATATTCGGCGAGCCACCAGAATCCCATCAATCGGATGTGCCATACGTTTGGGATTCCAATGATCGTGGTGTCGTTGGTGCTCGTGCCGTTGGCGGTGTGGCGCGCGGGGTGGTGGTGGGCGGCGGGTGGCCTGTTCGTGATCGGGTGGGTGTTTCAGTTTGTGGGGCATTTGTTTGAAGGGAAGCCGCAGGAGTTTTTTCGGGACTGGCGGTTTTTGTTTGTGGGGGTACGGTGGTGGATTGCGGAACACACGGAAAAGGCAAAAGGCAAAAGTAATTAGGTGCCGCGACGGCGGGCGGCGCGGCGAGTTTCTCTTGCGGGCGTTAGTGGGCGGGCAGGTCGGAGACCTGCCCCACGGCGGGGGCTAGCGCCATGACGGCGCGCGCGGTCGCGGCTGCCGACATCCATTGGTCGTGGCCGTAGGGGAACTGGCTTTCGAAATACGGCTGCAGCTTGGGCGAACGGCTGCGAACATACCAGGAACCGTCGGGAAACTGCGTGGCCAACAGGTACGCGATGCCGCGAGCATAGGCTGGGTCGGAGGGCTTCAGCAGCCCGGCTTCGGAGAGAGTAGATAGAATCACGCCGGTCGCATAGGGGTCGGAATCGAGATACGGATTTTGCGACCAGCCGCCATCCTTTCTCTGGTCTTTGATGAGCTTGCCGACTGACGTCGCGAGCGCGGCATCAGAGACTCCGGCGAGATGCAGCGCCATAATGCGATCGGCTTCCTCGTAGCTGGTGGCGGGTTGCGCCTTGAGGAGCCAGTCGCGGCCGCGCGCGATCCGTTGATCAAATTCCGTCTTGCGGGCCGGCCAGGCATACTTCTTCAGGGCGCGCATCGACCAGGCGGTGCGCGAGATGGTGCTCGACTCCATAGGAGTGCGCGGGCCGGCGGAACGATCCCAGGCGCCCGAAGGGTTCTGCCGCGAAGCCAGGTAGTGAACGATGGAATCGGTCGAGGCACTGGCGGGCTCACCCATATCGCCGAGCGCGACAATCTCGTAGAACAGCGTATCGGTATCGCCGCCGATGGCCAGGAGGAAGGGCGAATCCGCCAAGAGACCCGGACGTTCGGCCACCATACTGTCGAGAAAGGTGCGGCGCAAGTGCTCATCGGGGTGCAGGCCGGCCGCTCGCAGCGAGCCGTACGCCCGGGCGTTGAGCGCCTGGTGATGACAGCCGACACAGCCGCCGCCCGCTGTAAAGAAGACATCGCCCGATTTCGCCAGCAGGGGCACGGCCCGGTTGATGGCGTCGGCGGGGCTGCCCGCGTTGAAATCCGACGGCCGCACTGGAGCTTTGGCGGGTTTCTTCTCGACGGCGCCGGCCTGACGGAGCGCCGCGAGGATCTCGGGGTGATGGAACTTCAGGGCCCAATCCATCACGGAATCGCCGAACTGATCCTTGGCGTTCACGTCGGCGCCGGCGGCAACCAATTCACGCACGGTGGCGAGGTGCGGACGGTCGGTCGCGACGGCCAGCATCAAGGCGGTCATGTGGCGATAGTCCTCGGCGTTCACTTTCGCGCCGGCCTTGAGGAGAGTGGCGATGACTGCGGGATCGGCGGCGGGGGCGGCATACATCAGGGGCGTCAAATGAAAGGTGGTGATGGGGCCGATCGGCCTGTGCCCCCCGTCCGTATTGAAGGCATTGACGTCGGAGCCGGCGGCGAGCAACATCCGGACCATTTCGGGATCGCCGACGTTGAGGAACGCATTCATGAGCGCGGTCACGCCAGCCTTGTTGGCGCGATGGGGGTCCGCGCCTTTCGCGAGGAGCAATTTGACGGTTTCGGGTTCGCTCTTGAGGGCGGCGGTCGTGAGCGCGTCATCGCCGTTGTCGCGAACCGCTTTCGGATCGGCGCCTTTGTCGAGGAGATAGCGAACGGTTGCGACGTTGCCGTGAACCGAGGCGGCGACCATCAAGGGCGTGATGCCGTTACCGGCGTGGGCATTGACGTCGGCGCCCTTTTCAACGAGCAAGCGCGTCTTGGCAAGATCATACGCGGCGGAAACAAGCGGCGTGGCTCCGGCGCGAGTGCGCGCGTTGGGATCGGCGCCGCGGTCGAGCAAAAGACGCACCGATTCGGCGCTGCCGAATGTGGCGGCATAGTGTAGCGGGGTTTCGCCGACGCCAGTGGAGACGTTGGGATTGGCGGCGAGGCGCTGCAGACCGCTGAGATCGTTCGCGCGAATGAGGCGAAACAGATCGTCGGCCTGGGGAGGCTGCGCGGCGCCATAGTGAACGGCACAGACGATTCCGAAGAAAAGAGCAAGTCCCGACTTCATGATGCAGGCCTCATTTCGGCCCAGTATACATCGCGAAGAGGGCCTGGGCTCGGATATGATGGTCGGCAAAGATTATCGGAAAGGCATACGTCATGAACCGGAGAGTGTTACTGGAAAGCGCAGCGGCATTGTTGGTCCCTGCACTGGTATCAGAGGCGCAGAGCCGCGGGGGAAGGAAGGCACTGTTTGAGCACGACCTGCCGGACCTGACTTTGAAGAACTGGTCGGCGACGGCGGTGGAAGTTTCGTATGCTCCGGGCGAGAGTTCGGCCGCGCACCGGCATCCGGGCATTACGATCGCCTATGTGCTCGAGGGCGAGATTCGCTCGAAGGTGGGGGAGGATCCGGAGAAAACCTATGCGACCGGCCAGATGTTTCTCGAGACGCCGAACCAGCTTCACGCGGTGTCGGGAAACGCGAGCACCACGAAGCCGGCCCGCCTGCTGGCCATCCTGCTCGCCGAGAAGGGCAAGCCGCTGACCACACCGGCATAGGCGGCGTATTGCAGAACGGAGCGTCAGATGAAATACGTATCAACATGCGTCGCGATTGCGGTAGTTGTGTGCGGTTCATACGAGGGCCGCGCGCAGAATGAGATTACTCTGGTTGCACCCGGCGGGATCCGGGCGGCAATCGAGCAACTGATCCCCGGGTTTGAGCAGAAAACCGGGCACAAGGTGAAGGCGACATTTGGATCGGGGCTGGGGACGAAGCAGCAGGTCGCGCGCGGGGAGGCATTCGATGTGCCCATTGTGCAGCCGCCGTATCCGGAAGTGCTGGCGTCGGGCAACGTGGTCGCGAGCACGGCGACGCCGCTGGCAAGCGTGGCGTTGGGGATGGCGGTGCGGCAAGGGGCGGCGAAACCGGATATCTCGACGCCGGACGCGGTGAAACGCACACTGCTGGCGGCCAAATCGGTTTCGTACCCAAATCCGGCGGGGGGCGCGGCGGCGGGCGTCACGTTCGACGAAACGCTGAAGAAACTGGGAATCGCGCAGCAGATCGAGCCCAAGCTAAAACGGGCGCAAGGCGGAGCGCGCGCGATGGAGATGGTGGCCAAGGGCGAAGCCGAGATTGGGCTGACGTTCGTCAGTGAAATGGGCGAGCCGGGCATCGACGTGGTGGGACCGCTGCCAGAGCAGATCGCGACGCCAACGCAGCTGGTGGGGTTTGTGTCGGCACATGCCAAAGATCCGGCGGCGGCGAAGGCGTTGCTGGAGTATCTGTCGTCGCCGGCGGCGGCGGCCGCTTACAAGGCGCAGCGGATGGAGCCGGGCGGGGCGGAAAAAGTCAAAGGGCAAAAGGCAAAGGGGAAAAGCTGAAAGTGATCAGGTACGGCCGCGCCTTGACGGCGCGGCGACTTCCTAACCCGGTAGCCGGAAGGCGAGGAACTCGCCGGAATAGTTGCCGCCGCTGATGGGGACGACGATGTATTGCGTGCCGTTGATCCTGTAGGTCATCGGCGAACCGCTTTGCGGCGCGGGCATCCACACGGCGCCGAGTTCCTTTCCAGTGGCTTTGTCATAGGCGCGCAACATGGCGCCGCGCGGGCGATTCTCGCCCGTCGTTACCTGCGGATCGGCGGCGATCACGAGCGTTTTGGTCACGAGCACGCCAACGTAGCCAGTCTGTCCGGTACGCGGGATGTTCAAACCTTTGAGGGCGGGATGATTGCGGATGTAATCGGGCGTGTCACCGTGCGCGATCTGCCACACGAATTCGCCCTTATCCATGTTGATGGCGGTGATGCGGCCGTACGGCGGTTTCAACAGCGGCAGGCCCTCGGGCGTCAGGTTCATTTCGTTGCCGACGGCGGCCGTGGTTGCGTTTCCGGCACGGGCGGGCGCGGCCGGCCGTGGTGCAGGCCGCGGAGCATCAGCGCCGACGTTCTCGCCGGGGCCGGAGACATACCGAACTCCCGTGGTGGCGAAACCCTCGACGTAGTTGATGTCGGAGAACTCCTTGCTCGGGGGAGGCAGCAAGCCCACCGGCGGAAACGAGATGAACGACGGGATGTAAGCAATGTGGGTCTCTGGGTCGAACGAGAAGCCAGGCCAGTTCATGCCGCCGGACGAACGGAAGCCGGCGATCGGGCCTTCGGCCTTGCTCACCACAGGCGGCGTGAAGATCGGGCCCAGCTTGAACTTTGAGACAAGCTGCACCGCTTCGGCGCGAAGCTGCGGGGTGAAGTCAATCAGGTTGTCAACGGTGACGCCCTGATGATCGAAGGCGGGTGGCCGAGTGGGAAAGGGCTGAGTGGGCGAATACCACTCGCCCGGCACGTCGCCCTTCGGCACGGGCCGCTCTTCGATCGGCCAGATCGGCTGGCCGGTGACGCGGTCGAAGGCGTAGAGAAAAGCCTGCTTGCTCGATTCGAGCACGGCTTTGACCGGCCTGCCGTTCACGGTGAGATCGGCCAGCACGGGCGCAGCGGCGATGTCCATGTTCCAGATGGAATGGTGGACCAACTGGTAATGCCATTTGCGCTGCCCGGTCTTGAGATCGACGCAGACTAAACTGTCGGCGAACAGGTTGTTGCCGGGACGGTGCCCGCCGTAGAAGTCGGACGACGGGGTTTCGACGGGCAGGTAGGCGAGGCCGAGGTCCTCGTCAACCGCCATCTGACTCCACACGCCGGTATTGCCGTTCACCGCCCAGGACTCGTTCAGCCACGTGTCGTTACCGAATTCGCCCGGGCGCGGAATGGTATTGAATTGCCAGAGCTTTTTGCCGGTGCGCACGTCAAAGGCGAGCACCATACCTTTGGTGTTGTTGTGCGTCTTGGGCGTGCCGCCCTCGCGGAACGAGGAGCCGACCAGCACAACACCGCTGCGCGTGACGGCCGGAGTGGCATGGAGGCCGATCTCGCCGTTGACGAGATCGATGGGCTGGCCGGTTCCATAGACCGCGAACTGTTTCAAATCCACCGAGCCCTTGTCGCCGAAGGAACGGATAGATGCGCCGGTTTTGGCGTCAAGGCAGACCAGCCGGTATCCGGGCGTGACGTAGAGGATGCGCTCGTCGTTGCCGTCGGTCCAGTAAGAAAGACCGCGTCCCGAGAGCTGGCGCGGAGCAGCAGCACCGCGCGCGCCTTCCCGTTCTCCATGAATCCACAACAATTCGCCGCTGGCGGCATCCAGCGCAATCGCAGCGCGGCGCGAGCCGGCGGTGGTATAGAGGATGCCGTGAACCATCAACGGCGTCGCCTCTAATTTGTATTCGGAGCGGTTGCCGAGGCTATCGGTTTTGAATCGCCAGGCGACTTCGAGCTGGTTGAAGTTGGAGGCGTTGATTTGGTCGAGCGGCGAATAGTGGAAATTTCGAAGGTCCCCGGCGTAGGAAGGCCACTCGCCGTCGCGCGTGCCCTGCGCGGCCATTGAAGCAGCCAGGCAAAGCAACCCGATTCCCCATAACCGCATCGCTCACCTCCGGTGGCGCCGGCGGCGGGCGCCGGCGTGTCTTTCGATAGTATTTCGGAAAAAGGAAAAGGGCAAAGGGCAAAAGTGATTCGGTACTGCCGCGCCTGACGGCGCGACGACTCAGCGCCGGCGAATAGATCGCCGGCGGTATGTGAAGCGATATCATTCTTCGATGGCGAAGTACATCTGCGTGACGTGCGGGGTGCAATATCCGGAATCGGAGACGCCGCGGAACGGGTGCCCGATCTGCCAGGACCCGCGCCAGTTTGTCGGGCTGGATGGCCAGAAGTGGACCACGCTCGCGGAGATGGGCGGCAGATACCGAAACCGGATTCAGGAGGAAGAACCGGGGCTGTACTCGATCCATACCGAACCCGTGTTCGGCATCGGGCAGCGCGCGTTTCTCGTGCAAAGTCGTCGCGGAAATCTGCTATGGGATTGCGTGACGCTGCTGGATGAAGAGACCGTGGCGAGGATACGGGAGCTGGGGGGGATCGATGCGATCGCGATTTCGCACCCACACTACTACGCGTCGATGATTGATTGGAGCGCGACATTCGGGGATGCGCCGATTTACCTTCACGAGGCTGACGCGCAGTGGGTCATGCGGCCGGACGGGCGGGTGCGGTTCTGGTCCGGGGAATCGACGATTTTGCTCGATTCGCTTACGTTGATCCTGACGCCCGGGCACTTTGATGGTTTTCAGGTGCTGCATTGGAGTGCGGGCGCGGGCGGCCGCGGCGCGCTGCTGTCCGGAGATCAGCCGCAGGTGTGCATGGACATCCGTTGGGTCAGCTTCATGTACAGCTACCCGAACTGGACTCCGCTGGCGCCGGCGGTGGTGCGCCGGATCGCAGATACATTGCGGACTTACCGGTTCGACCGTATTTACGGCGCGTTTCCGCGGCGTACCGTTATGAGCGACGGCAACGCGGTTGTGGAGCGCTCGGCCGAGCGGTATTTGCAAGCGGTCAGCGACGAAGGCCGGGTGTATACTGGCCGTGATTTGGGAGGGTAAGCGCATGCGGATGAGGCTGCTGATTGGTGGATTACTGGCCGCGTTGGCGGGAGCGCAAACGCTGAAAGTGAAGGCGGCGGGAGGAATGCCGCCGAGCACGATTCCGACGTTTTCAACGGCTGACCTTTCGCGCACGGGCATATTCTACGCAGGCGGGAAGTATGTCGGCGAGCCTGGCAAGGAAGTGATGGCGAGCGATGCTTATGTCGAGGTCTGGGTGCCCAAGCAGATCCGGCATCCGTATCCGATCGTCTACATTCACGGCGCCGGGCAGACCGCCACTGATTGGATGCAAACTCCGGACGGACGGCCCGGCTGGGCTTATTACTTCGCCAAGCAAGGCTATGTGCAGTACCTGGTGGATTCACCCGCGCGCGGACGTTCGCCCTACGTGCCGGATCACGACGGCAATCTCACGATTCGCAATGCGGCCAATTTGGAGGCGACATTCACGGCGTCGGCCAAGAAGGGCGACTTTCCACGCGCGCATTTGCACACGCAGTTTCCGGGCACCGGACTGATGGGCGATCCGATCTTCGATGAGTTCGCCAAAACACAGGTCCAATTCCTGCAGGGCGGCGGGCCGGCGTCGCAGGATGAACTCAGCCGCGACGCGTTCGTCGCGCTGCTGGATATGATCAAAACCCCCGTCATCATTTTGTCCCACTCGCAAGGAGGAACAGTAGGTTGGTTGATGGCGGATGCACGGCCCGCGCAGGTGAAGGGAATCGTTACTGTCGAGCCAGCCGCGCCGCCGATCAAGGGAGTCGATACAGCTAAGGTGGCCTATAACAACGGCGGCGGGTTGAGCTGGGGCGTGACCAACGATCCGATCCATTACGACCCTCCGATTCAGAGGGCGTCGGAGTTGCAAGTCACGCTCGAAGAAAAATCGGATATTCCGGGCGATGTAGTGCCTTGTTATTTGCAGAAGGAACCGGCGCGCAAGCTGGTCAACCTGGAAAAGATCCCCGTGGTGTATCTGTCAGCGGAAGGCGGATATCATCGCGTTTTCGATCACTGCCTGGCGAAGTGGTTGAACCAGGCGGGCGTGAAAACGGAGTTCGTGCGCCTGGAGGACGTGGGCATTCACGGCAACGGGCACGAAATGATGCTCGAGAAGAACAGCGATGACATCGCGCGGTTCATGGAGCGCTGGATCGAGAAGAACGTACCGCAGAAGGATAAGGCGTCAATCGCGATGCCGCCCGCTTCAATCCCGACGTTTTCGACTGACAGCATCGCGAGGCAAGGCTTTTTTTACGCGGGAGGCAAATACGTAGGCGGCGCCGGCAAGGAAACGATGGGCGAAGCGATGTACACCGAGGTCTGGGTGCCCAAACAAATGCGGCACCCGAACCCGATTGTGTTCTTCCATGGCAATGGGCAGACTGGCGCGGTGTGGCGTCAGACGCCGGACGGCCGTCCGGGATGGGCTTACTACCTGGTGGAACACGGCTACACCGTGTACATGGTGGACTATCCGGCGCGCGGGAGGTCGCCGTATGTTCCAGGGGTGGATGGGAAGCTCGCAATTCGTACGGCGTTACAGCTCGAGCAAACGTGGACCGCTCCCG
>DASXAK010000175.1:0-6381 GCA_036406715.1 Bryobacteraceae bacterium
TATCTGGCGTTCTGCGACCTTCTGTTCGACGCTCTTGCACCTGCCACACCAACTCGACACCGGGCCCTGGTCCGGCTTGAGGACATCGACCCTACCTTCAACCCCAATACTTTGAAGCAGATAGCGAATTGGCTGTCGGCCAATAAGGTACCATTCGGGTTCCAAATCTCTCCGCAGTATCTAGATCCGCTGGGGGTCTATAACAATGGTGTTCCGGTCAGCACAGCGTTGCGAACCCGACCCACTCTCATCAGCGCGCTCAAGTATCTACAGAGCAAAGGCGGGACCTTGATCTTGCACGGCTGGACGCACCAGTACAGCAATGTCCCCAATCCTTATACCGGGGTCACCGGCGACGACTGCGAGTTCTTCCGCATCACGCAGAATGCCGATCACACGCTCAACTACGTCGGTCCGGTCGTTGAGGATACCTCGCCGGCCTGGGCAATGGGTCGTTTCAGTTCGGCTTTCGCGGAGCTGACCGCCTCGGGCATGAGCCTGCCCAACTGCTTCACCTTTCCATCCTATGCAGCCTCGCCGTTTGGATATCAAGCGGTCACGAACTTCGCCCCTAATGGCAGCCGCGCCTTTTCAACTCGCGCCGAGCGCTCGCTTTATTACAGCGGCCTACTATCCGGCGGCACAGTTGATTATACTCGCTTCGCCGGACAGTATTTCCCCTATTCCGTGAACGATATCTACGGTTGCAAGGTGCTTGCCGACACTTTGGGAGGCATTCAGCCGGAGCCGTTTTTCTCGTTCCCACCTCGGTTACCTGCCGACATCATCGCAGACGCGCAGCGTACATTGGTGGTACGGGATGGCGTGGCAAGCTTCTTCTACAATTCGAGCGACAGCATTTCCTACCTCCAACAAACGGTCAATGGTCTCAAGAGCCTGGGCTATACGTTCGTGGGGCAGGGCAGCGTTTAGCCGGCGTGTGCTGGGCTGCCGGGATGCGTACCGCAGACACGGATCGACGCGGGATGCTCCTCGGATTGGCTAGTTGTCTTGGGGCGTCCGCGGCGTCGGCTGTTTCTGCGAATTGCAACAGCAGTCGGTTGCGCGGCACCTTCATCCAACCGACCAACGATCAAGCCGCCTGGTCACATTCCGACTGGCGGCGATTGTTCGACGAATTCGAGACGCTGACGCTTGGCAACGTGTTTTTGCAGTGGTCGGTCCTGAACCGTACGGCTTTTTTTCCGACGTCGCGATACAATTCGGCTGTGGCTACGCTCCCGCTTGTGATGGATTTCGCAGCGCAGGCCAGGATGCAGGTTTGGACGGGCTTGCACCTGGACACGCAGTACTGGGAAGAGATCAGGCACGGCGCGGATCGCATCCGATGGTATTTCCGCGAACGCCTGCATGACCTCGATATGCTGCTTCCCGATTTGGATCGCATAATGGCGAGCGGTTCCTTTGCCCGCTGGTATATCACCGACGAGATTGACGATCAGACTTGGCAGGATGATGCCAAACGCGCGGTGTTAAAGCAGTATCTCTCCGATACCGTGGTAGAGCTCAAGTCGCGTCGGCCGGGCTCAAAAGTCGCGATTTCAGGGTTCACGAATTCATCATCGCATCCCGATGTAGTTGCCGCATTCTGGGCCGACATATTGAATGCGTCCGGAATCGATCTCCTGCTGTTCCAGGACGGTGTCGGCGAGAAGAAACTCGAGCTCGCGGATCTCCCCCGCTACTATGCCGCTTTGCTCCGCGCGGTTCGGGCCGCAGGTGCCCGGCTCGGAGCCGTCGTTGAATTGTTCAGCCTAATGCCGGATGGCGTGCGGGTGCCCGGTCCTGTTGCAAGGATACGAGCTCAACTGGAAATCGCGGGTCGACTGTCGAGCTTTCCTCCTGTCGCCTTCGCCATCCCGAACTACATGAGCGAGCTTTCTGGCAGACCAGGTGCAGCTCTCTTGTCCGAGTTCGTTTCTTCGCAGCGTATTTGCGCTCAATGAAATGCCACCGGCTTGTACGCGATGTCACGCCGCTGGTCAGGGGGCGTGAAGTAGGAACCGGGCCACCCTGCGCGGGCGGACGGATTTTTCAGGGCGAGAAAATGGCTGTCCGCGCTCTCCTGATCCCCAAACGCGATTCCGGGCAGGCTCCTTGAGCCGGCGCGCCTAGCGCCCGGCCGAGCGCGCCCGGCGGGGCAGCCCCGCCGCGGAGGTTTCATCCGCAGCGGGTGTGCCCGGCCGGTGAGGAAAACTTAGGCTGAAGTCAACGCAGCGACGGTTATTCATCCCGTTTGGCCGAACCGCTCGATGCGCCTCTGGAACCGCTCGAAGCGCTGGGTCATCACGGCGCCTCGCAGGTCGCGAAACATGTCCATCGACAGCAGGTGCGCGCGCTGCTTCTGATCTTGGTTGAAGGTCTGATAGAGCGGCTGCCATGCATCGGCGAGCTTTTTGAGGCCGTCGGCGCGTTGAGCCAAGCTATTGGCGCGATTGCGCAGCCGCTGGGCAGGATCGCCCGCAAGCTGCTGGCCGCGCCCCTCCGTAACGGCTGCGACCTGCTGATGCCAGGCTTGTTCCGTGGCGCGGATAGCTTGCTCTACGGCCGGCCAATACTTTTGCTGGTCGGGACTCAACTGCAACGCGGCCTTGAAGATTTCGATTCGCACGTTGGTCAGCGCATTCCAGTCTGTTGTTTGGTTTGCCTGGTTTTGCTTCTGATTTGAAGGCTGCTGCGCAATTGCCTGTGTCGTCGCCGGGAGGCTCACGATGGTTGCGGCGAGGGCAAGCACACCCAAACGCATTCGCGTGCTGTTCATGGTTGGACTCTCTTCGATTGTGGGGTTTAGCCATGCTCTCGGGCTCCGAGAGCTTATCTACGCAACGCGGTAATCCAACGGGATGTTCTTAACCCCGGACGCGTCACAACGCCGCGTTCCGGACACATCGGCTCTCATTCCAATGATTTATCTGCCCGCGCCGAGACAGGCTTTCATTTAACAAATCGAACAAGTCATTCTGGGGAGTCGGCTTCCTGACCGGAATAGCAAGTTAATCTTCGGGCGATTTGTCACTGGCCGGCTGTGGAACGACTTAAGCGAGCATGATGTTTTTCAGGTAATCGGGCCGCCCTGCGCGCCCAAATTCGTTAGATGCAACAGATGAAGGAGATATCGATGTGGCGTAGCACAATGATTGCGACTGCAACGGCAGTGGCCGTGGGGGCTCTTGCAGCCCTGCCGGCATCGGCCGCCCCACGGGGTATGCACGCGGGCGCCAAGATTGGTTTCGGCGGCCATCGGGCAGCCGGCATGGCGTTCGCTCGTACCGGTGGATTCGCTCGAACCGGGTTTGCTCGAACCGGATTCGCTGCCGCGCGATTCCACCGCACTGCGTTCCGTGGCCGCGTCGGCGTCGCACGCGCGGCGTGGGGTTACCGCCGCGGTTGGCGCACAGCGTGGGGTTACCCTCGCGGCTGGCGCACAGCGTGGCGTTTCCGTCGTGGCTGGGGATGGGGTTATTCCGGTCTCGGCTTTGGCCTTGGCTGGGGCTATCCGGCATACAGCTATGCCTACGCTCCCTCCTACAGCGGCTGCACCTGCCCGAACTACGGTTATGCTGCAGCTACGCCGGTGAGCTTCGGGATCGGCTTCGGCGTCGGACCGGGCTGGGGCTGGTGGTGAGCGCGGCTTAGTTACGCCGGCCGGATCTGCGCCGCGTCGTCGGGTTCCTCTGGGCGACTATCCGGGGCTGAGGCATGATGGGCGAGCGTGCAAATTCGATCGCACGCTGAGAGGTGACGGATGCGGATCGCCATCATGGCCGCCGGCGCGGTCGGCGGGTATTTCGGTGCGCGGCTTGCGGCTGCCGGCGAGGACGTGACCTTCATCGCCCGCGGCGCGCATCTTGCCGCCATAAAGGCGCAAGGGCTGCGGGTCGAAAGCCCATTGGGCAATGTTCATGTGAAGAACGCGAAGGCGGGCGGCGACCCGCGCGACATTGGTCCAGTCGATATCGTGCTGTTTGCCGTCAAGCTCTGGGACACTGAATTAGCCGCGGAGGGTGCGCGGCCGCTGATCGGGGAGGGCACGCGGCTCATCACGCTGCAAAACGGCATCGACAGCGTCGAACTGATCACGCCGATCTTGGGATTCGACCACGTGGTTGGCGGCACCGCACACCTCGCCTCGAATATTTCCTGCCCCGGAGTCATCAGCCATACCAGCCAATTCGCGACCATGCGGTTCGGCCGCTCCGACGGCCGGGCGGACCCTGCCCTGCGGGCATTCGTCGAGAGCGCGCGAAAGGCCGGCATCGACGCGGCGCTGTCAGAAGCTATCGATGTCGACCGCTGGAAGAAATTCACCTTTCTCGTCGGGCTCTCAGGAGCGACCGCCGCGACACGCATGCCGCTCGGGTCCATTCTCGCCGACAGCGACACACGCGCGTTCTTTCTTCAGCTGATGCGGGAAGTCGTGGCGGTCGGGCGCGCAAGCGGGGTTGCGCTGGCGGAGGACCTGGCGGAAGACCGGTTGAAATTCGCCGATGCCGCGCCGTTCGGAATGAAGGCATCGCTTCTCCACGATCTCGAACGCGGCCGCAGGCTCGAACTCGACTGGCTTGCCGGCAAGGTCGCGGAACTCGGCAGGAAACTCAAAATTCCAACGCCCGCGAACGATTGCGCCTACGCCGTGCTCAAGCTGCACCGCCACGGCCGTTCCTCCCAGTAGTTCGGATTTCCGCTTGGATATTACCCACCCATTAAACGAACGATTTCAATTGACGGCGCAGAATTAGCGGTAACGCAGAAATTTTATGACAAGTTGGCCCCCAAGGGGGCGGGGTCATGTCTATCAATGGATTATTCAGACTCGCACGAGCCACAAGCATGGCGGCCGTCATAGCCGCGGCGTCCGGAGCGCCTGAAATTACCGGGCTTCCGCTGTCTGCGGCTGTCGATGGTGCTGCGCTCAAATTCGGGACGGTTCAATCAGAGCGAGAGCGGTTGCGCCGGAAAGTAACGGACGTTCTAATATTAATCGTCAGGTTTCCGGCAAAACGTAACCCGGGACCGTTCGTCGAGCTTGCATCCTGCGAGATCGAGGAGGGGTCGGCGCCGGCTATCGAGGTCCGCGGCATGTGCTAAATTGGCTCCGGCAAACGAGGTTGGAAAAATGCTGGCGATACGTCTCGTGAAATTCGCGGCGTTGTTGTCGCTGCTCGTGAGTATCCCGCTGGAGCGCGCCGCGGCGCAAGACGCCTCGACGCCCGCGGCCCCAAACGCGCCACAGCCGGCAGCCCCAGGGGCGTCACCCCCGACGGCCGAAGGCGCGCCATCGTCTCCGGCCCAGGCCGCCCCAGCGCCGTCGCCCGACCAGACCACGCCAGCGCCGCCGGCGGCCGCACCGACACCCAAAGCACCGCGGTCCGCCGCCAAGCGTCGCCCCACACGATCGCGTCATCATGCCGGCCGACGCGTTACTTGGGCTCCGGCCTACCGCGTGCTGCCGCCCGGGTACTGCCTGCCTCCACCTTACTATGATCAATACCGCAACTATGGCGGCCCTGTTTTCGGACCATGTTGGTGGGTCTGGCGGCATGGTGACTGGCGCTGGTGACACCCGCAGCCCTAATAGTGTCCGGTCCGACGCTTGTATGCATTTGCACAATCGGGGAATAGAGTGAATGTGGTGGCAGGACCATCTGAGCGAATTCGTGACACTGTTTCTCGTCATAAATCCGTTCGGGTTGCTGCCTGTCTTCATGGCGCTCACGGCTTCCTTCGATTGGCGCGAACGCCGGATCACGGCTCTCACAGCTGTCCTGGTTGCGCTGGCGTTGCTGGTGTTTTTCGTGATTGCGGGCAACTTCCTCCTCCGGCGGATCGGGATTGCGATTCGTGCGTTTCAGATCGCGGGAGGAATCGTCCTGTTCCTGGTGGCGTTGGACATGATCCATGGCCGAATTGGCGCCAGTGCGGACGCCAAGCAGGAGTCCCATCAGGTGCTGGCGGTTTATCCTCTTGCGTTTCCCTTGATGGCCGGTCCGGGGGCGTTCATCACCGTTATTCTGCTGACCGACGATGATCGGTACAACCTGCTGGGGCAACTGGCCACGATATCCGTCGTCGCTATTGTGCTCGCCATTCAGTTCTTTATTCTGCTCGCGGCAACGCCGATTTCGCGCGCGATCGGTTCGGCCGGAGTGAATGTCGTGGGCCGTATCATGGGCATGCTGCTCGCCGCGATGGCGGTTAGTATCGTGCTGACCGCCATCGGACAGTGGCTCGATCTGCCCACGCTATGAGTTGCATAAACCAATCGCGCAGATGAAATCCGTCGCCCGAACGCATCCTGTCGCGATTCGGGCCGATCGACCGGCCGCTGATGAATGCCGCAATGACGTAGCCTATGGAGAT
>DASXAK010000176.1:0-10360 GCA_036406715.1 Bryobacteraceae bacterium
CCTGCTGGCACTCAACCGCGAGTTGGTTTTTTCGACCGACGCGAATGGCCGTATCTACAGCCTGACGCCCGACCGGCGCGTGACCCTGATGCTCGAGACGCAACAGGGGGAGACCACGCGGCTGCTGTCGTCGAACAATTCCGTCCTGGCCGCTACCGGCAACATGGGCCGCGTTTTCCGTCTGGACGAGACTCCCGGGGCCAGTGGTACGTACGAAGCGCCGGTCCACGATGCCGGCACGGCCGCGCGCTGGGGGAGTTTGAGCTGGCGCGGAGAGGTGGCTTCCGGCGCGAGCCTTCAATTCCGGACGCGTTCCGGCAACTCGGCGAAACCCGATCGAACCTGGAGCGACTGGTCCGAGCCGCTCACCAATCCGGCCAGCTCGCGCATCCCGAGTCCGAACGCCCGGTATGTCCAGTGGAAGGCGGAGCTAACCGGCTCGGGCGGGGCGACACCAGGGATTACCGCCGTGTCGCTCGCGTACCTTCCACAGAACTCGCCGCCGATTGTGCGGAGCATCAACGTGACGACCCAATCAGCTCCCGGCTCCCAGGCTGCCAAATCCAATGCATCGTCAGCCGCTTACACCGTGACGGTTACGGACAGCAGCGACTCGACTCAGACCGGTGCGGGAACACCGACGCAGACCTTGTCAAGAGCCGCCGGCCAGCAGATCGTCGTGAGCTGGCAGGCCGAAGATGCGGATGGTGACCACCTGGTGTACAACCTGTATTTCCGCGGCGATGATGAAACACAGTGGAAGCTTTTCAAGGGCGATGTTCATGACACTTCGGTCACGTTTGATGCTGATGTACTGGCCGACGGCAAGTATTTTTTCCGCGTGATCGCGTCGGATCGCGAGTCCAATCCATCGGCTTCGGCCCGCGAGTCACAGCTCGTCAGCTCGCCGGTGATGATTGACAACACACCCCCCGCGATCACGATCGGCGCTGTCCGGTATGCCGCCGGCTCCGCTCACATCGAGTTTTCGGCGACAGATGCGGCATCGGCGCTGCGCCGCTGCGAGTACTCGCTGGACGCATCCAGCTGGTTTCCGGTGGAGGCGGCGGATGGCGTGATCGATTCCTTGCGCGAGTCGTTCTCCCTCGACTTGAACAATCTCACTCCGGGCGAGCACGTGGTGGTGTTGCGCGCCGCCGACAGCGCCAGCAACAGCGGCGTCGCCAAAGTGGTTCTGCGCTAGGAGACCGGGGATGCCCCGCCCCGCGCGCCGGAACCCCGCCCTGCTCTGGGTTCTGCGGCGCAGCATGGTTTCCGCTTTTAATGACGGCTGTTTCGGAATCGCCAAAGGTGCGGCCTATTCGGCGCTGCTCTCATTTTTTCCGGTACTCACGTCAGCCGCGGCGATTCTGGTTCAAACGCGCGCGGAATTTGTCTCCACGACGCTGGAAGGATTCCTCTCCGAGATCGTCCCGCCTGGCACCGAAGATCTGGTGCTGCGACAGTTTCGCATTACCGGCGCTCGGCCCGTAGCGGTGCTGATCGTCGCCGGGTTGATTTCGCTCTGGGCGGCTTCCGGCGTCATCAAGAGTCTGATCGAGGGTTTTCAAGCCGCGTATCGGGTTCCGCGCAACCGAGGCTTCTTCCATCGCAGTGCGGTCGCGATGCTGCTGGTTCTGCTCGCCGCCGTTCCCCTGCTGGCGGCTTCGCTGTTAATTCTGTTCGGAAGCGAACTCGAACTCCAGGTCAGCCACAGCATGCGGGCGGATCCGCTCTGGAATCCACCCGCCTGGGTCTGGTTGTGGCTGAGCCGCGGTTTCCGGTATACGGTCGCGTTGGCCACCACAGTCTTGGTGACCGCGCTTCTCTACTATTTCGGACCGTACCGGCGGCAGCGGTGGCGCCACATGTGGCCGGGGGCGATCCTGGCGACGGTGCTCTGGCTGGCGGCCACTTCCGGGTTCGGATGGTACGTCCGGCACGTCGGCAACTATAACGTGATGTATGGCTCCATCGGCGCCGGAATCGCGCTGCTGGTATGGATGTATTTGCTGGCCGCCATCGCCCTGATCGGTTGCGAATTCAATGCCGAGTACGAGCGCACCAGTCCCCAGTGAAAAAGCGGTTTCATAGCCGCGGCCGGTTATCTTGGGGATCGCCCCGAAGGAATGTGTCATTAGTGGGATGGATGCACGGGCCGTCAAGCGCAGATTCAAATGCCGGCGTCCGGTTCCGGTTACAATCGCAATAGTGAGGATCGCCTCATTCTTTCTGCTGGCTGCCATTGGCCAGGCGGCTCCGGCGCCCATGACCTTGGTGTCCGATGCGGAAGCCGATCCTCTGCGCAGCGCCATGACGCGGAAGGAGGCGTGGACGCAGGATGCGGCCCGCCGCCTGCGCAACGCGGCCGACCGCCGCATGAAAGAAGGCCCCTGGAGCGTCACTTTCGAGCGGCCGCGCGGACTCGATCTCGACCCTCACGACTATTACAGCGAAGCCCCCTACTGGTGGCCCAATCCCGACAATCCGGCCGGTCCGTATATTCTCCGCGAAGGGCGGCTAAACCCCGACCGCTTCAACGCCAACCGCTCCTCGCTCAACTCGATGTCCGACGCGGTCTTTGCTCTCGGCGCCGCATCTTATTTATTTGATGACTCCCGTTACGCGCAGCGCGCCGCCCAAATTCTGAACACCTGGTTCGTGAATCCGAAGACGCGAATGAATCCCAACCTTGACGGGGCGCAGGCGATTCGCAACCTCAACGCCGGCCGTCCGGACGGCATTATCGAAGGCCGCGTGCTCATCCGCGCGATACAGGGAATCGAGTTTCTGGCGCAGAGTGGCGGCTGGGAACCGAAGGATGAGGCGGCCATTCGCAAGTGGTTCGAGGACTACCTCGCCTGGCTAGAGCGAAGTAAAAACGGCGCGGAAGAAAAAAAGAGCGGCGACAATCATGCGTCCTGGTGGACGGCGCAAGTGGCCGCGGTGGCAACTTTCGTAGGCGATGAGCAAGCCGCAAAAACGGCGTTCGATTTCTACCGCAAACGGATCTTTCACCGCCAGATCCGTGGCGACGGCAGCGCCCCCCGCGAGGAAGTGCGGGCGACGCCCTGGTACTCGGTGTTCAACCTGGAAGCTTACACCATGGTCTGCCGCATCGCGGAGGTCCAGGGAATCGACCTCTGGAGCGTGCAGGGAAAGAACGGCTCGACACTAGCCACTGTAATCGACTATCTTGAACCTCAGCTTGCCGATCCACGCCAATGGAGCCGGGAACAAACCAACGACCTGGAAACCGACGCCCTCTATTTTCTGGCCTTCGCCGGCATGGGCCTCAAGAAACCCGAATATATCGCGCTGTATCAGCGGCTGGAACATCCGGACAAGGCGTGGCTCAGCGTCATCGATCTGCTGGTGGGCCGATGGGAAGCCTCGGGCCACCAGACACGGCACTAGCACCCCCGATAGATTCCTTATTTTCATCGCTATTCATCGGCGGCTAATATTGGAAGGATGTTCTACCAGCTTTTTCTCCCGCTCTTAGGCGCGTGCATGGCGATGGGGCA
This sequence comes from Bryobacteraceae bacterium, assembly GCA_036406715.1. Classification (GTDB taxonomy): domain Bacteria; phylum Acidobacteriota; class Terriglobia; order Bryobacterales; family Bryobacteraceae; genus PSRJ01. Next base: position 3,528 of record DASXAK010000176.1, read on the forward strand.
GGCTCGTTTCACTGTCGTGGAAGCGAGCATCCCAGAGATGCGCGCAGCGCTCGAGCAGCACCGCGTCACTTCGCGCGAGTTGGTAACACAGTACCTCACGCGGATCGCGCTCTATGAAGACAAGCTGCACGCAGCACTCACGGTGAATCCGCGTGCCCTCGCCGAGGCGGAGGCCCGCGACCAGGAACGCGCGCAAGGCCGCGTCCGCGGCCCGCTGCACGGCATTCCCATCGCGCTCAAGGACAATATCCACACTACCGACGTGCCGACCACCGGCGGCGCCCTGGCGTTCGATGGATTCGTGCCGCCGTACGAAGCGACCCTGGTGAAGAACCTGCGCGAGGCCGGCGCCATCATCATCGCCAAGACCGGGATGACGGAGCTGGCCAACTGGGTGGCAGGTGGGCCCACTCCGATGCCTGCCAACTACAACGCCATCGGCGGCTTCGGATTCAATCCGTACGATCCGCGCCGCGACCCGCGCGACGGCCACGGGCGACGGACGGCCGGCGCTGCAGACCGGCGGCTCGAGCTCCGGTATCGGCACGGCGGCCAATCTCTGGGCCGCCAACGTCGGCACGGAAACCTCGGGCTCTATCCTGACGCCATCGAACCAGAACATGCTGGTGGGCATCAAGCCCACTGTCGGGCGCGTCAGCCGGCACGGCGTGATCCCCATCACCGCCGACCAGGATACCGCCGGCCCGCTCGCGAAAACGGTGGCCGACGCCGCCATCCTGCTCGGTGTTCTTGAGAGCGCTGCGCCTGACCCGCAAGACCCCGCCACCTCGAAATGTCCTCCTCCGCCCAGCCGCGACTACACACGCTTCTTGGACGACGGTGCTTTGAAAGGGGCGCGTATCGGCATCCCGCGCGCCTTTTTCTACGACCGCGCAGCTGCGCCCGGAGCCAAGGAACCGCGCGGCGGCCTGACGGCCGAGCAGGCTGCGGTCATGGCCGAAGCGATCGGGATTCTCAAACAACAAGGGGCGGTTTTGGTGGATCCGGCCGACATTCCAAGCGTGCTCAACCCCGATCCCGCGAAAAATCTCATGTTGTGGAACACCTGCTCGGGCTCGAATGACGCGAAGGGCAAAGACGCCGATTGTTCGGTCGTTCTGAAATATGGGATGAAGCGCGATTTCAACCTGTGGCTTGCCTCTCTGGGCGCGGCGGCCCCGGTGAAGACCTTGACCGAGTTACGCCAGTGGAACCTGGCGCATACTAAGGCGGGCGCCATGCGGTTCGGGCAGTCGAATCTCGACATCTCCGACGAAATGGATGTCGAAGCGGACCGCGCGCGCTACCAGGCGGACCGGGCCAAAGATATCGACTTGGCAGGCACGCACGGAATCGATGAGGTCATGCGCGCGAACAATCTGGACGCGCTGTTGTTTCCAGGACCGAACGGGTCGGCGCTCGCGGCGAAGCCGGGGTATCCGACCGTCATCGTGCCATTCGGCACGGTTCCAAACGCGCCCACGCCGCCGTTCCCCGCCGGCTTCAACGCCAGGCCGGCGCCATTTGGCGTAAGTTTTACGGGCATGGCGTGCAGTGAGCCGCGCTTAATCTCACTCGCTTACGCTTTTGAACAAGCGACAAAACGCCGCGTCTCGCCGTCCGCCGTGCCCTAGAGTCGAGTAGAAGGTCCCCGCCGCTACCCTTGATCCGGCACACCGTACAGATGGTGATCATGAATGTAATCCAGAACCGGCTCAGGGATTTCAGGCGGCCGTTCCCCCGCCGCCAAGGCACGCCGGATGGCCGATGAGGAATACGGCAAGTCAACAGTCTCGATGCGCTCAACGGCGGCTCCTTCCGGCACGCCGTAGTCGTGCCCGGGCCGGCTCGCCACGATAAACGTCACCGCACTCACCACCTCCCGCCAGCGGCGCCAGGATTGGATTTCCGCAAAGGCGTCGGCGCCAATCAAGAAGAAGAGCGTATCGGCTGGCCCGAGTTGCGCGCGCACCTTCGTGATGGTGTCGATCGAATAACTGCTGGTGTTTTGCTCGAGCCTGGAAACCTCGAATCGAGAGTCGCCCGCACAAGCCAGTTCCGTCATGCGGACGCGATGCTCGTAGGGAGCGTGAGTCACCCCTGACTTGTGCGGCGGATGAGAGGCCGGCACGAACAGCACTTTCTCCAGACGGTATTGCGCAGCGGCTTCGCGGGCAAGCGCCAGGTGGGCTTTGTGAATCGGGTCAAACGTCCCGCCGAGAATCGCCAGGCGCAAGCGGTCAGGCTTTCTCGATCTTAACCGAGTTCACCTTGACTTCCTTCAAGGGCCGGTCCTGTGAATTTCGCGGCACCGAAGAGATTTTCTTGACGATGTCATAGCCATCGGTTACTTCGCCGAACACGCTGTGCTTGTTGTCGAGCCACGGCGTCGGCGCCACGGTAATGAAAAACTGGCTGCCGTTGGTATTAGGTCCGGCATTGGCCATCGACAGGACGCCGGGCTTGCTGTGCCTCAACTCAGGATTGAATTCGTCGGCAAACCGGTAGCCGGGCCCGCCGCGCCCGGTGCCTTCGGGGTCGCCGCCCTGAATCATGAAGTCCGGAATCACGCGGTGAAAAATGGTCCCGTCATAGAAGGGCTTCCCGGTCTTGGTCCCTTCCGCAAGCGCGACAAAATTCTCCACTGTTTTCGGCGCCTTATCGGCAAACAGCTTGATCTTGAATTTGCCTTCGGTCGTGTCGAAGGTCGCGTAGGTCTCGTTGGCCATGTCTGCGATTGTAACAGCGCACTCCATGCGCCCGCGAAGCCCTGTTTGAACAGCGTGTGCTACCAGCCGACCGGCTTGCCTTTGTTTTGTTCGTCCAGCCACTTTTGTAATGGCGCGAAGTAATCGCGAATGGCGCTCGCATCCATTTCGCGCGTGCCGGCGATCTTCTCCAGCGCATCCTGCCAGGGCTGGCTCATTCCCATCGCCAGCATCGTGTTCAGGCGGGCGCCCGCAGTCTTATTGTTATAAATCGAACAACGGTTCAGCGGCCCTTTGCAGCCCGCGGCCTGAGAGAGCGCGCGGTGAAACTGGAACTGTAGAATATCCGCCAGAAAATAGCGCATGTAGGAATAGTTGGCGGCAACGTGATATTTGGCGCCCGGGTCGAAATCGGCCTCGCTGCGAGCGACGCTCCCTCCGCCGGGAGGCGCTACACCCTGGTATTTCTGGCGAAGCTGCCACCAGGTCTCGTTATATTTGGACGGTGGGATCTCGCCCGAAAACACCTTCCACCGCCACTGGTCGATCACCAATCCAAACGGCAGAAAAGCAATTTTGTCGAGCGCCCGATGCAGCAGCAGGCCGATGTCTTTGGACGTATCCGGCGCCTTGTCGAGCAGACCGATTTTCACCAGATACTCCGGAGTAACCGAAAGGGCGATGGTATCGCCGATCGCTTCGTGGAATCCTTCGTTGGCGCTATCGCGGAAAAGGTTCGGCTGTTTGTCGTACGCCCGCTGGTAGAAGTTGTGGCCCAACTCGTGGTGAATGGTGAGGAAATCCTCGCCCGTAATATCGATGCACATCTTTAGGCGAAGATCGTCCACCTGATCGATATCCCATGCACTGGCGTGGCACACCACGTCGCGGTCGCGCGGCTTCAGGAAAAGCGAACGTTCCCAGAAGGTCTTCGGCAGCGGCGCAAAGCCAAGCGAGACGAAGAAGCCTTCACCATACTTGACCATCTGCTTCCAATCGGCTTTGTGCTGTTTGAGCAGGGCCGTGAGATCGTAGCCGGGATCCGCGTTCGCGGGCGCCACCAGCGGGTAGATATTGTCCCACTCCTGCGCCCACATGTTGCCGAGCAATTGCGCGGGAATCGGCCCGCTTGCCGGCACCAAATCGCCGTACTTCTCGCGCAGCCGCGTTCGCACGTAGGCGTGGAGCGACACGTACAGCGGCCGCACCTGGTCCCACAGCCGGTCCAGCTCCCTGGCGAACGCATCGGGCGGCATGTCGTACTTCGAGCGCCACATGGCGCCGTTGTCCGCGAATCCGAGTTGGCGCGCACCCTTATTCGCCAGTTCGACATAGCGCACGAAATCCTTCCGCATGGGCCGCGAGATCGCATGCCACCCGGTCCAGGCATCCAGCAACTGCTTCGGATCGCGGCTCTCGGCGAGGATTTTGCTGAGTGCGTCCAGATCCTTACAACTCTCCGGTCCTTTGGGACAGTACTTGCCTTTGCCGTACATGCCTTCCATGCCGGCAAGAATGCGGGTCAGTTCCTCGCTTTCCTTCGGATCGGACGGCGTCGCCACTGCGAGTGAAAGTTTTAACAACTTCAGCTTGCGGGCGGTGACCGGATCGAGCGCTAAGCCATCGAATCGGGTGGCCTGCTTGGCGTAGTCGACAGTAGCGGCGATCGCGCGTTCATCGAGTTTGGCCGAAATCAGCTCGGTATCGTCGGTGATAAAGGTGGATTTGATCCAGTCCGCGCGCTGGGCGTCGATGTTGAGCGCGAGCAGTTTCTGCTCCGCATCGTCAATGAACTTGCGGGCCTCTTCCGGAGTGGGCTTCCGATCGGCGCCCGCCAGAACAGCAACGAGGCCAGCGGCGCAGCAGAGAATGCGAGACTTCATCCCTACACGATATCAAAGTGGTGTTTTTGCGCCGCGCGAAGCCGCCGTGTTAGCATCAGATTATCCACGGTGACAACGCGGGGACGTAGTTCAGTTGGTTAGAACGCCGGCCTGTCACGTCGGAGGTCGCGGGTTCGAGCCCCGTCGTCCCCGCCATCCTCTCAGCTGAAACTTTGATCCCACGAGCAAGAAACACCGGAGGCTAGGAGCGCCTCGCGACAATCGGCCGGCTCCACGAATACGGAAAGAAAATGCCATGGGCCGGGTAGTTGTCGCTTTCAAATTCGAAACGGCGAAAACCGGCCGAAACGAGTTGCTCTTCCAGGCCGCCCTTGGTGAAGATCCGCATCTCCAAAACTTGACCGGTACCACCGTTAAATGAGAGGTTCTCAAATCGCTCAACAGTGCCGTCCTGTCGCCGGTTCTCGAGCGCCATCCTGCCCTGAGATGTCATCAGCTTCCAGTCGAAAAGGTTTGGGAAGTGCTCGCGGGTCGCTCCCAGGCAAGGACCCGGCTTGCCGTCGAACGCCAACCCACGATAGCACTCAGTCTGTCCGGAAGGCGTGCGATTCATGATGATCCACTGCCCGTCTTCCTGCTCGAGTTTCCAGTCGTACAGAGCTGGCAGACTGTGCCCGGGGGACCATCGTAAACCCACGGGACGGTAAGGAGAAAGATACCGCTCGGCTTCAGGAGCCGCGCTGCATTTCGGAAGGCATCGCCGACCGGCGGGTCAACATGCTCGAACACTTCACTCGCAATGAGGAAATCCAAATCGCCGATGGGTGAGGGATCACAACGTATGTCGAACCGAGGCGTTCCATCGTAAAACGTATTCCGGTACGTAAATTGGTTCTGTAGTGCTTCAGCGATCGACTCTGGGTCAGAAAGACCCAGTCCCTTAACCGATCGCTGTTCCGGAAATTCATACAGCGGCACACTCCTGCCGAACAGCTCCTGGTTCAGCCGGTGTGCGAGCCAACGCATCCGAATATTCGAACCACAATGGGCGCAGGAAGACAGCTCTGTGTTGATGAAATGACCAGGTGCCAGCGAACTTTCGTGGCCGCAGAGATTACACAAGAACGTCGAAGACGAACGACCTTGCGTTTCTTCCGCGAACACTGGCAACGCTCAACATCCCGACTTCCGCATGGCAGAAGCAGGGTCGCCGGAACCTATTCGGACACGCACCGGAAACCGATGTTGTAGTCTTCGTCCCCGGTTTCGAACCGTCGCCGGTATGATGCCCGGACCAGATCCGGCTCGTCCCACCATCCACCCCCTCGCAGGGATTTGTATTCCGCCGTGGAGGGTCCGGTCGGGTTGATGGTCTCGACGTTGTGCTCCACCGAATACCAAGTGTGCGTCCACTCGACGACGTTTCCGAGCATGTCGTATAACCCAAAAGCGTTGGGCTTCTTTTGCGCCACTGGGTGGGACTTATAGTTGCTGTTGTTCCAATACCAGGCGACGTCGTCGAGATTGCCGTACCGCGGGCCGGTGGTCCCGGCTCGGGCTGCGTACTCCCACTCAGCCTCGCTCGGCAACCGGCCTCCAATCTTTTGGCAGTATCCGTCGGCTTCGATCCAACTGACCGACTCCACGGGTAAATTCGGGCCTTCAAACACGCTCGGATTGTAATCCATCAACTTCTGGAATGCGGCTTGCGTCACTTCCGTCTGGCTCAACCAGAATCCGCGCGTCAGCGTGATCTTATGGGTGGGAAGTTCGTCGCCGTAGCACTCTTTGTCTCCGGGCGAGCAGCCTTCGGTGAAATTGCCTGGGGGGATCCAGACGTAACGCAGGCCATCCTTGGGATTCACCTTCGCGTCCCCGACCTTCGGAACAGGAGAGTTGCCGCCACCATGTTGAAAAGCAACCACTCCCGAAGGCATTGCCGCTACCGCTACGAAACAGGCGACCCGCCAGAGCCGCCATCCTTTCGAGCGCCGGTTTATCGCACCACGGACCAACACATCGGCTCCTCTACGCTGACAATTTACCACAGGCGTCCCGTCCCGCTTCACGCCACACTGGGCTCTCTCCGAGCAGTTGCGTCGCCGGTTTGCGCGTTACTATACTGGTTCGGACATCGTGAAGATCGTCAACAGGGTCAACCACGTAGACGTGGTACTGAGGAGAGTTATGAGGATCATCCGTTCCCGGGGAGTCACCGTATCATTGTTCGCAGGCGCCGTTGCTTTGGTCGCTCTGGCCGTTGTTTTTCCGACCCATGCGC
>DASXAK010000177.1:0-8678 GCA_036406715.1 Bryobacteraceae bacterium
TTCCGCCTCTCCGATCAAACCTCGGGTTTCCGATGTCAGCGGCGCCGCCACCACGATGTAATCACATTGCGAGATCATAGTGATGCGGTCGGACGGGGCGAAAATCTGACTTACCAGCGGATCAGCATTATAAAGGAGAGGCCCGCGCCGGGTCATGCCCAGAACGCGCATTCCCATGTGCCGCACCCGTGTGGCAACCGCCCGGCCAATGTCGCCGTACCCGACAATGCCCACCGTCTTTCCCGATATTTCCAGCACCGGGACCGCCGCCCAGCGGGCTGCCATTTGGTTGCGGACCATCCCGCGAAAATCTTTGGCGAAATACAGAATGGCCGCGAGCACGAACTCCCCCAGCGACTGGCTGAAGACACCGCTGCCATTCGTGAGAACCGCGGGACTTGCCACCAGTTCGGGAAACAGCAGATTGTCGAGGCCGGCTGCGCGTGTGTGAATCCAACGCACCCGCTCTGTCATATGAAAGACGTCGCGCAGCAGTTTCCCCGAGAGCGACCAGGCGAAGATCACGGTTGCATCCGAAGCCGCTCGTTCGAACGCCTCCGTCGTCTTGCCGACCGCGATGTCGGTTTCGGGTGGGAGTTCCGCCAGTTTCCGCAATTGCGGTTCGGTCGGATCGGCCAGCACCAAAACGGTTTCATTGTCCATTAGGAGAAAACTACCACATGTTCGATCTTTCTCTCGAAGTACTCCGGGTCGTCGAGGATGCCGCCATTGCGTCGGCACGCACCATGGGCATGGGGGACCCGAAGATCGCCGACCAGGCTGCCGTGGAAGCCATGCGCCAGTGCATGGACACCATTCCGATGGAAGGCACGATTGTCATCGGAGAGGGCGAGCGCGACGCGGCCCCGATGCTCTATATCGGCGAGAAGGTCGGCAACCCGAATTCCGGCAAACCGATTGTGGTGGATATCGCGGTCGATCCTCTGGAAGGCACGAATCTGTGCGCCACGGGCGCGGCCGGCGCGATCACGGTGCTGGCTGCTTCCGAAAAAGGCGGGCTGCTGCACGCGCCCGATTGCTACATGGAGAAGATCATCGTCGGCCCCGCCGCCAAGGGCGCTGTCGATCTGGATGCGCCCGTGAAGCAGAATCTAAAGTCCATCGCGCGCCGTCTGCAGCGCGGCGTGGATGACCTGGTTGTGGTGGTCCTCGACCGGCCGCGCCACGAAAAACTGATCCAGGAGATCCGCGACGCCGGCGCCCGCATTCGCCTGATTTCCGACGGTGATCTTTCGGCCGGCATTGCTGCCGCCGTGGCCGGTACCGGCGTTCATGCGGTCCTGGGATCCGGCGGCGCGCCCGAAGGCGTACTGACGGCCGCCGCTCTGCGCTGCCTGAATGGAGAGATCCAGGCGCGCCTGGTTGTCAAGGATGAGGCGCAAAAAGAACGCATGCAGCAAATGGGGATTCGCGACGTGACCCGTGTTTACGACACAGCCGAACTCGCGCCCGGCCGCAGCCTGGTCTTCGCCGCCTGCGGGGTAACGGACGGCAACCTTCTGCGCGGCGTCCGCTTCACCGGCGATGGCATCCATACCCAATCCATCGTCATGACCACCTCCAAACGCGCGGTGCACTTTATCGAAAGCACGCACCTCGAGAACAAACCGGATGTAAAAGTCAGGTTCCGGTAGCTGGGTTACACTGAAATTGCTGAAGGATGCCTGATTATTGCAGTTGCGGGGCGGCGCTGCCTCCGGACGCGCTCTTCTGCCACAAATGCGGAAAACCGCAACGCGAGATCCCTGTGGTCGAGCCGGAGATCCAGGTTGTCGAACCGCCTCCGCCGCCTCGGCCCGCGGCTGCACCGGTAAAGCCGCTGCCGCTCAACTTTCGTAATCCAGTCGCGGTGCGCATCGCCATATTGGTCGCAATTGGCGCGACCTGTCTGTTCTTCTTGCCCTACCTGAACTGGATCGCCGCCGGTTACTTTGGCGTCTTCTTTTACCGGAAGCGGACGGGCCAGAGTTTCAATCTCGGGTCGGGCGTGCGAATGGGCTGGATAACCGGGGTTGTGACGTTCACGATCGCGGCGCTGATGATTGGCGTGTTTGCTCTTCTGTTGAGCGCCTCGGGCGGCCTGGCCGAGGTTCAGTCTCAGCTAAAGAGCATTGGCGATCCTCGGGCTCAGGCAGCACTTCAGCAAATACTCAAGCTTTATCAGAGTGCCTCAGACCTCATCGGATTCTTGGTGGTGTTGTTCGTGTTTACCACCTTTCTGAGCATGGTCGGCGGCGCGCTGGGCGCCAAGATGGTGGGCCAGGATTAGGCCGCCGTGGCTACAGTTGCGCGGGATTCGTAGCTAACCCCTTTGTTCAATAGAGCGTGGCTACGGTTGCGCCACTTTAAGCAACGATTGCCGTGTGATAGTACGCCGGCTCGTTGCCGGCTTTCCATTTGATGTTGCAGCCGAGGCTGGGGCGCTGCTCGCCGCTGAGCGGCTTTCCGGAGAGCACCGCATCGATGGCTGTGCGCAGATCCGCACCGGTCACCGGCTTGCCGTTGCTCGGCCGGCTGTCGTCGAGCTGGCCGCGGTACACCAGCTTCCGATTCGAATCGAACACGAAGAAATCGGGAGTGCACGCGGCGTTGTAGGATTTCGCTACATCCTGCGATTCGTCGTACAGCACCGGGAAGTGTAAGCCCCACTCGGAAGCCATCTGCTTCAAGCCCTCGGGTGAATCGTCGGCGGCGCCCGCGGGATCGTTGGAACTGATCGCCACAATCGCGATATCGTTCGCCGCGTAATCGTCTCCGATTCGCGCCAATTCCGATTTCACGTGCTTCACGAACGGACAGTGGTGGCAGATGAACATCACCAGCAGCGCTTTCTTGTTCTGAAACGCGCCGAGCGAAACTGTGCGGCCGCTCACAACATCGCGCAAGGAAAAGTCCGGGGCCTTGGTGCCCAACTCAAGCATCGTAGAAGCCGTAGCCGGCATGAATTGTCTCCTCCAGTTTTTTATTTGATCACAACCGCGTTGGGCGGAGACGCGATTCCGCCTTCGACGTGCAGCGGCACCGAAACCAGCATGAATTCGTAGCGCCGGTCGGCCGCGCAATCTTCGGCCAGCGGCGCCAGCACGAAGAGTTCGCCGAGCGGAAGCCCGAGCAGCGGCAGCGCGCGGTAATGCAGCAGACCGTCGTTGCCCAGCTCCATGGGGAGCGGTTCGACTCCCGGCGAATCGGTTGCGATCGCGGCCACGCGATTGTCCCAAAGCCACGCGACCAGTTCGCGGCTGGGATCGATGCCGATCGACACCACCTTCTCGAACGGCACCATCGCTTCCTTCTGTTCCGGAGTGCAGCGTTCGTAGGCTTCCAGCCACCCAGTCCGCACCAGCAGGACGGTGCCGGGTTTCAGCGTGGTCCCCTGAGCGTGCAGCGCGGCTTTGAGTTCGTCGACCGTGATGGCGTCTCGCTGCAGCGGATTCACGGGCTTGCCGTTGGCTTTGCGAAACCCATAAGCGTCGATCAACACGCCGCGGCCGACGAAGCGGTCGGCCCATTTATGGATGCCCAGCCGCGCGTTGCCGTTGTTGCGGATTTCCTCGACCTTGACGCCGTTGTAAAACGCGCCGTGCCTCCCGTGACCGACGTGCGCGAGCCCATCCCACTGGCTGCTCTCTTGCGTATTGAACTGGACGATATCATCGTGCGCCATGGGGCCGAGGTGAACCAGCTCGTGCTTCATGGCGGCGCGCCCGAATAGCGGAGGCGTCAGGAACCCGATCTTCGTGTCGAGCCGAAACACCTTGCCGGATTGCACCAGGCCCGCGGCATCGACTACGCCCTGCGGCGTCAAGAAATTGAGGCAGCCGAGCGCCTCGTCTTCGAAAACGCCCCACGACGATTCCGGCGGCGCGTCTTTGCGGACCGGGAGCTTGTCGAACGTGGGGATCTGGTTCCAGTTGAGATTTTTCATGTGAGCAGCCAGTATACAATGGCCTCGATGACACGCAGTCGCAGATCGTTTCTTCAAACGGCCGCGCTGGCCGGCCTCGCGCAGCGAGTCACCGCCCAGACCGCCATGGCAAAATCCATCGAAACACCCGTGCTGAATATCGCGTACGAGGAGAGCGGGCCCGCGCAGGGTTTCCCGGTAATTCTTCTCCACGGTTTTCCGGATGACGCGCACGCTTACGATGAGGTGGCGCCGGCGCTGGCCAAAGCAGGCCATCGCGCGCTGGTGCCCTACCTGCGCGGCTACGGGCCAACACGGTTTCGCGATGCGTCCGCACCGCGCATGGCGGAGCAGGCCGCGATCGGCCAGGATGTTCTCGATTTCGCCGACGCGCTGCACCTCGACCGGTTCGCCGTCGCCGGTTACGATTGGGGCGGCCGGGCCGCTGCGATCGCCGCCGCGCTGCACCCGGAGCGCGTGCGCGCCGTGGTTCTGATGAGCGGATACTCGATCCAGAACACGGTCGGCCCGTTCCGGCCGGGGGCGCCCGAGGCCGAGGCGCGCCTCTGGTACCAGTGGTATTTCAACACCGAGCGAGGCCGCGAGGGTTTGGCCGCCAATCGCCGGCCTCTGTGCCGGTTTTTGTGGCAGACCTGGTCGCCGAGCTGGCATTTCACCGACGAAACCTACAACCGCACTGCCCCTTCGTTCGACAACCCCGATTTTGTCGATGTGGTGACTCACTCGTATCGACACCGCGTCGGCAACGCGCCCGGAGAAGCGCGGTTCAAGGCGGTGGAAGAGCAACTCGCCAAGCGTCCCAAGATTCCGGTTCCGGCGACCCTGCTCTACGGCGGCGACGACGTTCTCGGCCAGCGCTCGTCGGAAGTCACACCTGCCGAGCGGGAGTTATTCCCGAAGCTGGCGGCGAAGCGGGTGATTGCGGGCGCCGGCCACTTCCTTCCGCGCGAAAACCCGGCGGCGGTTTCGACCGCCCTGGTGGAATTGTTAAGCAGGTAACGCCACCGGACCTGACTTTCGTCAGTTCCAAGATTTTTAGTGAGACTTTCGAGGAAGGCCGGGGTTATTATCCTCGATGCGGTTTGGGGAGGTTCCAATGAAACAATTGCGCCGCGTGGTCACGAGCGTGACGTGTTTGTGTCTGCTGCCGGCCTTCGGCCAAACCACGACGTCCGAGGCGGTCCTCAGCGAGCGGGCGGCGGCCCGGCTTCTGGATCAGGCTACGTTTGGCCCCACTCCCACCGCGATCATGGAATTGCAGCAGATGGGTATCGCCAACTGGCTGGAGACACAATTTGTACTGAATCCTTCGGATCTTCCCGACCAGCCGATTCTAGGCGCTGACGGCAAGATCAACCGGGACCTGTCGCCTGTCCAGGCGGCTTTCTTTGCGAATGCGGTTACGGGCAACGACCAGCTCCGGCAGCGTGTCGCCTTTGCTCTCTCCGAGATCTGGGTGGTCTCCGCGGTGTCGACGAACTTTGCCTACGCCTATCCGTCCTACTGGCGTATTTTTCGAGACAATGCCTTCGGCAATTACCGCGACATCATGAAGGCTGTCAGTCTCAGCCCGGCCATGGGCAACTACTTGAACATGGCGAACAACAACAAGGGCAACGCGGCGAAGGGCACGGCCGCCAATGAAAACTATGCGCGCGAGCTGATGCAACTGTTCACCATCGGGTTGAAGCGATTGAAGATGGACGGCACGCCGGTGCTGGACGCGAACGGCGCGCCGATTGCGACGTACACGCAGAGCATCGTGACCGACACCGCGCGCGCCCTCACCGGCTGGACGTACCCGACGGCGCCGGACGCGATTCCGAAGCCGAATAATCCCGCGTATTTTTTCGGCTCGATGATTCCTGTGGAAACGAGGCACGACACGACCGCGAAGACGATCATTGGCGGAGTCAAGCTTCCCGCCGGCCAAACCGCGGAACAGGACCTGGATGCGGTGCTGGACGCGCTCCTCGCGCGGCCGACGATGGCCCCATTCATCAGCCGGCAGTTGATCCAGCACCTGGTAACCAGCAATCCGAGCCCGCAGTATGTGCGGCGCGTTGCGACGGTTTTCGCGGACAACGGAGCCGGGGTGCGCGGCGATCTGAAGGCCGTGATCACCGCGATTCTCACGGATCCGGAAGCGCGCGCCGGCGACGATCCGAGCGCAGCGCCGAACCCCGGCTTCGGCCACCTGAGGGAGCCGGTGTTGTTTTTGGCAAACCTGTTGCGCGGCCTGAATGCCACCATCGGGGCGGATAACCGCATCAACAATCAGGCCAACCTCCTGGGGCAGAACGTGTTTCGAGCGCCGAGCGTGTTCAGCTATTTTTCGCCGCAGTACCGGCTGGAAAACGGCGAGCCGGCGCCGGAGTTCCAGATTTATACGACGCAGACCGCCGCCAGCCGCACCAACGTCATTACCTCCGCATTGTACGGCAAGCTGGACCAGACCACCACGCTTGATCTGAGCCGCTTCGTGCTTGCCGCGAGTACCATCAGCGGGCTGCTGGACGCGATCAGCTACACGTTCCTGCATCATTCGATGTCCTCCGAACTCCAACAGGCGGCGGCCAGCGCCGCGAACGCGGCCGCCGTGCCGAAGGGGCGCGCCCAGGCAGCGTTGTACGTGGTGCTGACTTCGAGCGAATACCAGGTCATCCAATAGGAGAACGAGTATGTTTTCGCGAAGAGGATTCATTCGAGTCGGCGCGGCGTCGGTCGGAAGCCTGGCCCTTCGGCCGTTCGGGCTGCTGCCCGCGCTCGCGCAGGACGGCTCCGATTATCGCGCGCTGGTGTGCGTTTTCCTGTTTGGCGGCAACGATTCGAACAACATGATCGTGCCGATGGATGACGCCAGCTACAAGGCGTATCAGTCCATTCGCGGTGTGCTGGCGCTCTCGGGCTCCGGGCTCGCGCCGGTTACCAGCGTCTCCGGCGCGCCGTACGGCTTCCATACGATGCTCTCCGAAGTGGCGAGCCTGTTTTCGAGCAAGGAACTCGCGGTGGCTGCTAATGTCGGCTCGCTGGTGCAGCCCCTGACGCGCGATCTTTACCAGGCGCGCCAAGTGCCCGTGCCTTCGAATCTGTTTTCCCATTCGGATCAGCAGCAGCAGTGGCAGAGCTCGATCGCCCAGGGCAACAGCCCGACCGGTTGGGCCGGCCGCGCGGCCGATTATGTGGCGGCGCAGAAAATAAATTCGTCCTCGTTTCCGACATTCGTCTCGGTGGCCGGCAATGTCCTGGAAGGCGCAGGGGCAAGCACGTCACCGGTAACGTTGACGCCGGGGCAGTCGCTGCAACTTTCCGGGTTCAATAACCCGGCCGCGGTAACGCAAGCGCGGTGGAACGCGCTGACCAGCCTGCTGACTCTGAACAGCGGAGTGACGCTGGCGCAGGCGGCGAACAACGTGCTGTCGATGAGCATTGCCGATGCCCAGGCGCTGGAAGCGGCTCTCGCGCAAGCTCCTGCGCTGCAGACGCCATTTCCGAAGACCTCGCTCGGAGCGCAGTTGCAACAGGTGGCGCAGATCATCCAGGTGCAATCGGCCCTCGGCATGAACCGCCAGATCTTTTTCTGTTCCCTCGGAAGTTTCGATTCGCACACGGGCGAAACCGGCACGCTCAACGTCCTCTATCCGCAGCTCAGCCAGGCTCTGGCGGCGTTTTACAACGCGACGCAGGAACTGGGCGTGGCGGAAAAGGTGACGACGTTTACTGAATCCGATTTCAACCGCACGTTCCAGCCCACGTCGGGAGACGGCACCGATCACGCCTGGGGCGGACATCACCTGGTCCTCGGCGGTGCGGTGCGCGGCGGCCAGATCTACGGCGCGTTCCCCACGTTCGCGCTGGGCGGCCCCGACGATACCGATACGCGCGGCCGGTGGATTCCGACGACGTCGATCGATCAATACGGCGCGACGCTGTGTTCCTGGTTCGGGATTCCGGATAGCGCGTTGCCGGGGATCTTTCCGAACCTGGCGAACTTCGCGACGGCGAAGCTCGGGATTTTCGCTTAGTATTTCCGACCTGCCAGGCGACGCGGCAGGCCGGAGACCTGCCCCGCGAACTCACGAAAAAAGTACAGCAACTCCTCTGGACATACATCTATTCGACGGTCCGAGCCTAAAGGGAGGACTAACGGGCAGCGTGCGGTCCGGAGGGAAACATGAAAGCAAAAGCAGCGCGCGTCGCATCTCCCTCGGCATTGGAACATATGGCCGACGTTGAACTTCCCGGCATTCAAGTGGAATCTATTGCGGTGGCGAGCACCGCGGAAGGCCGGCGCCTTACGGAAACGTTGGGAAAACCGCTGCTCTGGCGCCGCTGGGGCCCGTACGTCAGTGAGCGTTCCTGGGGGACTGTTCGGGAAGACTATAGTTCGAGTGGAGCGGCGTGGGACTTTCTATCCCACGACATGGCAAGGAGCAAGGCCTATCGCTGGGGCGAAGACGGTCTGGCCGCAATCTGCGACCGGTATCAACTCCTGGTATTCAGCCTGGCGCTCTGGAACGGCCAAGATGCGATTTTGAAGGAACGTGCCTTCGGCTTGACCCCGGGCGAAGGCAACCACGGCGAGGATGTCAAGGAATACTACTTTTACCTCGACAGCACACCCACGCACTCCTACATGAAGTATCTCTACAAGTACCCGCAACGCGAATTTCCTTACAGCGATCTCGTGGAAACGAATCGCCGTCGCTCACGCGAAGAACTCGAGTACGAA
>DASXAK010000178.1:0-10548 GCA_036406715.1 Bryobacteraceae bacterium
CCTGCCGGCCAGAGATAAGAAAGCCCCCACCAGCCGGAAAATGGCTCGTAGTTGAACACGTTACCGAGGACCAGTCGAGTAAATGTCCAAATCGGCGGAAGCGCCAATACGAAGGTGGTCAGGAGAAACGAGATAGTAAACGCGGCGCGCCGGCGCAGCGTTTGTGCCGAGAGGAAAAAGACCGGGGCCAGAATGAGCGGCCAAACCTTGACGCTCACCGCCGCTCCAAACGCGATGCCGGCGAGCCAAACGGGAAGCCGTCGGTCCATCGCGTAGGCGGCAGCGACCACCAAGGCAATCATGATCGGATCGGTGTTGCCGTGGAAACCGGAAATCATGATGGCCGCGGGCGCGACTGCGAGAACGGCCAGATTCCAAAAGGCCCCCGGCGCGCCGCCGAGGAGTTTACGGATTAAGAAAAACGCAAACAGGTCGGCGCAGGCGCAGGTAAAGCGTAGCCAAAAATGAAGCGAGCCGCCCAGCAGCCTGCGGCAAAGTGCCCAGAACTGCATCAGGCGCAAAACAAATGGCGGATGGTTCATCAGCATCATCTGGATGACCGTGCCTTTGTTGTTCCTCGCCTCTGTGCCCTCCCTGTAGAGCGCCCTGGCGCCCCGGGTTTCGGCCTTCGCCTGCATCAATTCAAAGGTCAGGGCGTCGTTGGTGCCGAACGTGGTGGCCGCCAGAATGATTTTCAGCAAAAAGGCGGCTAGGGCCAGGATGGTGAGGACCTTGCCGGCGGATTTTCCGAGGGACGGCGCCGCCGGGGGTAATTTGATCTCGCGAGTCATCAATTTTTATTAGCGGCAACGCGAAAGTAAGAATACCGGGGCTTTTGCAGTATACCAACTCCGCAGTTGCCGGCTCACTCGCAGCGCCGCACCGGTCAGGCGCCCAGATATCGCTGTAAGTCGTCGGTCCGGAAGCAGTGAGCGAGGGCGGTGTCGCGCGCGATGCGGTTTGTGCGCACCAGGTCGGCCAGCGATTGTTCCATCGTCATCATGCCGTCGCTGCGTCCAACCGAGATCTGGCTGCGTAGCTGATGGTCGTCGCCCTTCCGGATAAGCGCTCGCACGGCGTCGGTCGCGATCATGACCTCGGTGGCCGGCCAGCGTGTCACGCCGTCGGCGCCCGGCACCAACTGCTGGGCGATGACGGCCAGCAGCGAAAGCGACAGCTGCTGGCGGATCTGCGGCTGGTTGGCGGACGGAAACGAATCGAGGATCCGGGAGACGGCTTGAATGGTGTCGTTGGTGTGCAGGGTGGACAACACCAGGTGGCCGGTCTCGGCAGCGGTGAGAGCGGTCGCGATGGTTTCCGGATCGCGCATCTCCCCGATCAGGATCACGTCCGGGGTCTGACGCACGATGCTGCGCACCGAGCCGGCAAAATCGGGCGTATCGCGGCCGACCTCGATCTGCTCGATGATCGCGGTGCGGTTGGTGTGCTGATACTCGACAGGGTCTTCGATGGTGACGACGTGGGCCGCGCGGCGGCTGTTGACTATATCGATCAGGGCGGCCAGGGTGGACGTCTTGCCGCAGCCCGTCGGGCCCGTGATCAGCACGAGGCCCTGGCGGCGGTCCGCTAGTTTGCCCAAGGTCGCCGGCAGGTGCAGCGATTCGAGCGATGGGATGCGTGACGGCAGCAGGCGGATGCTGGCGGCGAGAGTGCCGCGCTGGTGATGCAGGTTGATGCGAAACCGGCCTAGCCCTTCACGGACAAAGCCGAAGTCGACCGACTTGCGCCTCTGCAGTTCCTCGAGTTGAGAGGGTGCGAGCAGCGGCAGGATCAGCGCCCGGAGGTCTTCCGGCTCCAGAGGAGCGCCCGAGCCTGGCGCCAGCGCTCCGTTAATCCTTAGAACCGGCGGGGCGCCCGCCACCAGCAGGATGTCAGAAGCGTTGCGGCGCGCGGCGTTGTCCAGCAGTTGATCGAGCGAGCCGCCCGCAACCAGCGTGGTCGCTGCCGGCTTCTGGCTGGGCGCGGCCCGGTTCAGTTCCGCGACAATCCGCGACAGCTCGGTATCGTATTCCCCCATGATCGGCCCGACACCCAAAGTATAGCGGCTGGAGAGCGTGGCCCACCGGCAGTACGGTAAGATTCCTTCTATATTGCGACTCCTGATCTTTTCCGATATTCACAACGATTGGAAAGCGCTCGAACGGCTCATGGCGGTCGAGGCCGATTACTACATAGCCGCCGGGGATCAGGTGACCTGGGCGAAAGGCGTCGAGCGCTGCGGCGAGATCCTGCAGGCGCGCGGCGAAAAAGTCTATGTGCTGCCCGGCAACCACGAATCCGCCGAACAGGTCGCCACTATGTGCGCCCGATTTGGACTGAACAATTTCCACGAGCAGCATTTCCAGCTCGGACAATGGCATGTGGCCGGACTAGGCTATTCGAATCCGACTCCGTTTGACACACCAGGCGAATATAGCGAAGCGCAGCTCGGCGATCGCTTGCGGCGCTTCTCCGACCTCAATCCCCTGGTTTTGATTTGCCACACGCCGCCCTTTGACACGCCGCTCGATCAGATTCGCAGCGGGCTGCACGCGGGCTCCCATTCGGTGCGCGATTTCATTCAGAAACACCAGCCGGAATACTTCTTCTGTGGGCATATCCATGAGGCGGAAGGGGTCGAAATCACGCTCGGCAAAACCCGCGCCAAGAATGTCGGCAAGCGGGGGCATTTGTTAGAATTGGAGTAATGACCGTAGAAGAACTCGATCGCGAATATCTTCCCCTCCGCGAACAGGCGCTCGCCGTGCGGAGGTATCTTTGACGCTCCCGCGCAGAAACAAAAACTAACCAAACTCGAAGAGCAGATCAGCCAGCCGGATTTCTGGAGCCAGCCGGAAAAAAGCCAGAAGGTCATGCAGGACCGCAAGCGTCTGGAGGAGGCGATCGCCAATGACGACCGCATCCGCGCCATGACCGAGGATCTCGACACCTTGTTCGAGCTGGCGCGGGAAGGCGAGAACGTCGACGGCGATATTTCCCGGGAAATGAAGACGTATGGGGAGCTGCTCGAAAAGCTCGAGACCGCCATGCTGCTCTCGGGTGAAAATGACGAGCGCAGCGCCATTGTCACCATCCACCCGGGCGCCGGCGGCACCGAAAGCCAGGACTGGGCCGAGATGCTGCTGCGCATGTATCTCCGGTGGGCGGAACGTCAGGGCTTCCAGACCGTGATTACGGACCGACTGGAGGGTGAAGGCGCGGGGATCAAGTCCGTCACGTTCGAAGTTAACGGCGACAACGTCTACGGCCTGTTGCAATCGGAAATCGGGGTGCACCGGCTGGTGCGGATTTCGCCCTTCGACGCCAACGCGCGGCGCCATACTTCGTTCGCTTCGGTCTTCGTCTACCCGCAGGTGGATGAAGAGATCAAGATTGAGATCAAGCCGGAGGACCTGCGCATCGACACGTTTCGCTCCTCCGGCGCCGGCGGCCAGCACGTCAACATGACCGACTCGGCGGTGCGGATCACGCACTTTCCCACCGGCATCGTGGTCCAATGCCAGAACGAACGGTCGCAGCACAAGAACCGCGACAGCGCATTCAAGCAACTGCGCGCCCGGCTCTACGAGCACGAGCTGGAAAAGAAACGCGAAGAGACGCGCAAGACTGAAGACTCCAAGCTCGACATCAACTTCGGCAGCCAGATCCGCAATTACGTCTTGGCGCCCTACCGGCTGGTGAAGGACCTGCGCAGCAAGCTGGCGTTGGGGGATGTGGATCGCGTCCTGGAAGGCGACCTGGAGCCCTTAATTCACTCCTTCCTGGTGTGGCGGAAGACGGGCAAGACCGCCGGCGACAGCAAAGATGAGCTGCCCGAGTGACGTCGAGCGCGCCGCGGAGTTGATTCGAGCGGGCCGGCTCGTCGCCTTTCCGACCGAGACCGTGTACGGGCTCGGGGCCAACGCACTGGACGCCCGAGCCGTGGAGCGGATCTTCACCGCCAAGAACCGCCCGCGGACCAGCCCGTTAATCGTTCATGTCGATTCGGTGGAAATGGCGCGCGGCTTGTGTGCCGGGTGGCCGCCGGCCGCCGAAACACTGGCCGGCCGTTACTGGCCCGGGCCGCTGACCCTCGTCTTATCCAAACAACCACAGGTTCCGGATATCGTCACCGCCGGACTGCCGACTGTCGGCCTGCGCATGCCCGATCACCCGCTGGCATTGGCGTTGATTCGCGCAGCCGGTGTGCCAATTGCCGGTCCCAGCGCCAACCGCTTCACGGAACTCTCGCCGACACGCGCCGGCCATGTCGCCGAAGCGCTCGCCGATTTCATCCTGGACGGCGGCCCGGCGCGCGTGGGTATCGAATCCACGGTGCTGTCGCTCGTGGGCGCTCCCGAACTGCTCAGGCCCGGCGTGATCCCTCTGCCCGAAATTGAGGCACTGATCGGACCAGTCGGTCGCGGGACCGTCGGCGAAGGAGCACACCCTGCGCCGGGCATGCACCCGCGCCACTACCGGCCCTGCACTCCGCTTTACTTATTACCCCGCGATGCGAAACCGCCAGGGGGTAGAGGAGTCTGGCTGCGGGTCGGAGACGATCCGCGCGCGTTTGCCGCGCTGCTCTATCAAAGATTGCATGAGTTGGACACCCAGGGCCTCGACTGGATCGCCGTCGAGACTCCCCCGGACACACCGGAGTGGGCCGGCGTGCTCGACCGTCTGCGCCGCGCGGCCGAATATTAGAAAATTCCGCTAGGCGATGCGGGCCCGGTCGCGGCTCGGCTCGAACGTATAGCCGAAACCGCGCACGGAATGAATCATGATCGGGTTCGCCGGATCGCGTTCGACCTTCTGACGCAGCCGGAGAACGTAGACGTCCACGGCGCGGTCCGTGATGGCGCGATCCTGTCCCCACACCGCATTGAGCAACTGCTCGCGGCTGAAGACCACGCCCGGCCGGCTCATCAGAAACTCCAGCAGGCGGAACTCCGTGGCCGTGAGCGCCAACGGCGCGCCATTGACGCGAACCTGGCAGCTCGTGCGGTCGAGCTCGATCCCGCCGGCCTCCAGCACTCGCGGAGTCTGGGTCTGGTTGCGAAATTGCAACTTGATGCGCGCGATCAACTCGCGGACCGAAAACGGCTTTACGACGTAGTCGTTAGCGCCGATCTCGAGCCCGATGATGCGGTCGGTTTCCGCCGCGCGCGCGGTCAGGAAAATGATGGGAGTCGCGGCCAGATCCGGATCTTTGCGAATCCCTTTGCAAATATCCAGCCCGTCGGAATCCGGCAGCATGATGTCGAGCAGAATCAGGTCAGGACGCACCTTGCGGCTCAATTCGATCGCGCCGCGGCCGGTTTGCAGTCCCGTCAGAAGAAATCCCTCTTTTTCCAGGTTGTATTGCAGCAGTGAAAACAGATCGGCGTCGTCTTCGATCAATAGAATCTTCTTCATACAAGACCTACGTGTGGCGCCGGCAAGACTGCCCCGCGCCACAATTAAGGTAGCAGCGCGCCTGTTACAGGGCGGTTAAAGCGCTGTGAATTCACGATTAAGCCGCTCCGGACCCAAAGAGGCCTCGTCGACGGGCAACGTGAAAAAGAAAGTGGAACCTTCGTTAACGCGGCTTTCCACACGGGCCGTCCCATTGTGCGCCGCCACCAGATGCTTCACAATGGCCAGCCCGAGGCCGGTGCCGCCCAATTCGCGCGACCGGGCCTTGTCCACGCGATAAAAGCGCTCAAACAGGCGGGGCAGTTCCTCGGCCGGAATGCCGGCGCCCGTATCCCGCACATACAGCTCAAGAAATTGTCCGGCGGGCTGCGCTCCGACGGTGATCGCCCCACCCGCAGGCGTGTATTTCACCGCGTTGTCCAATAGATTTCGCAGGATCTGCGAGACCGCTTCGCTGTCGCACCACACCTCGGCATCGGAGGCCGCCGGTTCTTCCGCGATCCGGATCCGGCTCTTCTCCGCGATCGGGATCATCAACTCGACCGCGTCGCGCAGCAGATCGTTCACCCGGTGCACGTCAAACTCGAACTTCTGCCGTTTTTGCTCGATGCGCGAAAGCGTCAGCAGGTCTTCGGTGAGGCGGGCCAGCCGTTCGGCATTGTGCCGGATGATCCGCAGGAACCGCATGTTGTGCTCGGAATCGTGCAGCGCGCCGCCAATTAGGGTTTCCGTGTAGCCCTGGATCGATGCCAGCGGTGTGCGCAGTTCATGCGATACGTTGATCACGAAATCTTTCCGGATTCGCTCCACCTTTTCGAGTTCCGTGTGTTCGCGCTGCAGTTGCTCGACGGTCTGCTGCAGATTGGCTGCGGTGTCATTGAGGGTTTGGGCGAGGGCGCCGAATTCGGCCCCGGACGGTTGCAGCCGGGAATGGAAGTTGCCCCGTGCCAGTTCGGTCGCGTGCTCCACGATCCGTCCGAAGCGGCGCGAGATCCAACGCGCCAGCAGCGCAGCGATCACGAAAGCGGGGATGAACGCCACCACCGTGCCGGCGAGAATTTTCATCCGAATTCCATTCACCTCGCGGTTAATCGTGGAAAGAGGTACCGCAATCCGGATCGCGCCGTTGTGAATCGGCACGGCGACGTACAGAAAATCGATCCCCAGCGTGGCGCTGTGGCGGATGCTGGAGCCGGTCTGCCCCTGGAACGCCTGGATCAACTCGGGACGCGTCCGGTGATTCTCCATTTCGGCCGGATTGGCGTCCGATTCCGCGATGACCACCCCATCGGCGCGCACGACGGTAACACGGCCTCCAACGGTCTGGGCAACCGTCTTCGACGACTCTTGCCGGAAACTGCCGGCATCGGAGATGGACAACCCCAGCATGTGCCCCTTGTCGGCCAGTTGCTGTCTCAGGTTGTCAATGTATGCATTGGTGGCGACGCGGGTGGCAAAAAAATCGATGAAAACAACTGCGATCAGCAGCAGCCCGAAGATCCCCAGGATCAGCTTCAGGAAGATCCGGCCGGTCACGCGGATTCCTCGAACCGATAGCCGAAACCCCGCACCGTCGTCAGGTGACGCGGGTTGTCGGGCTCATCTTCAATCTGCTCGCGCAGGCGCCGGATGTGCACATCGACCGTGCGCGGCGTCACAAACCGCTGCTCGCCCCAGACCGATTCAAGGAGCTGTTCGCGGCTATAGGCGCGGCCGGGATGCGAGAGAAAAAACTCGAGCAGGTTGAATTCGGTGGACGTCAGTTCAAGCTGGCGCTCGCGGTGGAACACGCGCCGGGCGCCGCGATCGAGCTTGAACGGCCCGATGTCAATGACCCGCGGATCGCTGTCCAGCTCTTCCCTGCGCAAGTGGGCCTTCACGCGCGCCACCAGTTCCCACGGGCTGAACGGCTTGGTCATGTAATCGTCGCCCCCGATCTCCAGCCCCAGTACGCGGTCCACTTCGTCGGACCGTGCCGTCAGGAACAGGATCGGGGTGCGCGCCAACGCGGAGGACTGGCGAATCTGCCGGCACAGCTCAAAGCCGTCCACCTCGGGCAGCATGATGTCGAGCAGAATCAGGTCGGGCTTCAGGTTTTCGAGGGCTTTGAGCGTGCCCTGCGAGCCGCCCAGGATCTGCGTTTCAAAGCCGTGACGCGTGAGATTGTATTCAAGCAGCGACGCTAGTTCCGCTTCGTCTTCTACAATCGCGATTTGCTTCGGCATGCAAAGGAAACGTCAGTTCCTCACCACGGTTTCCTCCATTGTAGGCTATCGTGGTGGCGCCGGCGACGTTGGCATCCGTTCCGGATCTTGTCGCCTGCGAGTAAGGGAATTTGCCCGCCCGGCCTCAGGTGAATGAAAACGCATTTCGGGGCTTTTGTTTCGCCGCTCGCCGCGGTATTCTTGAGGTTTGCCCGCCGTCTCTTTCTGCGTTCTGGCGAGCGGCAGTTCCGGCAACGCCGCCCTGTTCTCCACCGGCCAAACCCGCATTCTGCTCGATGCCGGCTTGAGCATGAAAGAACTCGGCCGCCGGCTGGCGCTCGTCGGCGAAAGCCTCGAGGAAATCGACGCCATCCTGATTTCTCACGAACATTCGGATCACGTCTCGGGGCTGCCCGTACTGGCGCGCAGCAAGAAAGTGCGTGCGCCGATCTACCTTACGCGATTAACGGCTCCGGCGATTGATTGGGGCGAAACCGCGCCGCATCTCGAGACTTTTCAGGCCGGCGCGTGCTTCCAAATCGGCGACGTCGAGGTCACCAGCTTCAGCATTCCTCATGACGCCGTGGATCCGGTGGCGTTCTGCCTGGAGGCGGGCGGCGTCCGCGTCGGCGTCGTAACGGATTTGGGCTATATTCCGGTTTCCATCAAATTTCATCTGCGCCGCACCGATCTGCTCCTGCTCGAATCGAATCACGATCTCGATATGCTCAAGGTCGGGCCGTATCCCTGGTCGATCAAGCAGCGGGTGATGAGCCGGGTGGGGCATCTGTCGAACCTGGGCATGTCGGAATACCTGCTGCAGGATCTCGATGCGTCGACCGCCCGGCTGGTGCTTGGCCATTTGAGCGAACAAAATAATCATCCCGAAATCGTGCGCATGGTCGCCCAGCAATCGCTCGACGAGCGCGGGCTGCGGACCGAGCTGTCGATTGCGGCGCAGGACCGTCCTTCGGAAGTCTTTCGCTTTTGAATTTCACATGATTCCCCGATACACGCGCCCCGAAATGGGCCGCATCTGGACTGACCAGAATAGATTCCAACAGTGGCTCGAAGTAGAGCTGGCGGCTTCCGAGGCGCTGGCGGAATTGGGCGTGGTGCCTCAAGACGCCGCGCGCCTGCTCCGCGAACACGCCGCCTTCGACGTCGCGCGCATCTTCGAAATCGAAAAAGAAGTCAAACACGACGTCATCGCGTTCACCACGGCGGTAAGCGAGGCGATGGCCCGCGCCGGACACGCCGAAGCGTCCCGGTGGCTGCACTACGGGCTCACCTCGAACGATGTCGTCGACAGCGCGCAGGCCTTGCTGCTCCAGCAGGCGTCCGGCATCCTCTTGCGCGATCTGGAAGCGCTTCGTGCCGTGCTGAAGCGGCGGGCGTTTGAATACAAACACACCGTCCAAATCGGGCGGACGCACGGCGTGCATGCCGAGCCGATCACGTTCGGCTTGAAACTCGCCATCTGGTACGACGAAGCCGGCCGCAATCTCGACCGCCTGCGCGCCGCCGCCGATGAAGTCCGCGTCGGCAAGACCTCGGGCGCCGTCGGAACCTACGGCCATATCGGTCCGGAAGTCGAGGCCCGCATCTGCGCGCGCCTGAACCTCAAACCGGCGCCCGTCGCCTCGCAGGTGATCCCGCGCGACCGGCATGGCAATTTCGTGGCGACCCTCGCCTTGATCACGGCCATGTGCGAGCAGATCGCGCTCGAGGTGCGTCACCTGCAGCGCACCGAAGTGCGCGAAGCCGAGGAATATTTTTCCAAAGGCCAGAAGGGCAGCTCGGCCATGCCGCACAAGCGCAACCCGGTCACCGCCGAGCAGATCTGCGGCCTCGCGCGCGTCGTCCGCTCCAATGCCCAGGCGGCCTTTGAAAATGTCGCGCTCTGGCACGAGCGGGACATCTCGCACTCCTCGGTCGAGCGCGTCATCCTGCCCGATTCCACGATCCTCGCCGACTACCTGCTCGACAAAACCACCCAACTGGTCGACAAGCTCGTGGTCTATCCCGAGCGGATGCGCCGCAACCTCGACTTGACCCGCGGCCTGGTCTTCTCCGGCCAGCTCCTGCTCGATCTTGCCGCCGCCGGCATGCTGCGCGAGCAGGCTTACCGGCTGGTGCAAGGCCACGCCATGCGCGCCTGGGAGGAAGAAGGCGACTTTCGCGCCGCCATTGACGCCGACCCTGAGATCCGCGCCATTCTCAAACCCCAGCAGATCGCCGAAGCCTTCTCCATCGATCGCCAGCTCCGCAACGTCGACACGATTTTTGAGCGCGTGTTCGGATCTTGAAACTGGCCGACGCGCTATTCCACCGGGTACGGCCCTTCCGCAAACGCGGTGGCGTGATATCCCTTGGACCCGATTGCCTGGGCGAGCGGACTGCGTGGGTCTTTCGCGGCAGCCAGAAGGTCTATGACGCGCGCGAAATCGTATCGCGGCATCCAGCCGAGATCGCGGCGCGCGCGCTCATTGCTATAGACGCGGTCAATTCCGGGGAACATGGACCATCCGCGGCGCGCGTACACCTCTTCGTAACGTGGCACGCGGCGCTTGACCACGGCGGCCGCATTCGAGCGAAGCTCCGGCAGGTCTTCGCGCATGAACGGTGTCGTCGCGCTCACGATGTAGCGGCCGAACCCTAGATTGCGTGCCCGATCGAGCGCCAGAAGGTGCGCGCCGACGACGTCCTCGATATCCGCGCGGCGATGGAGAAACTCGTTCACTTTGGCGTTGCCGTCGTCGTAACTTCGCCGGATCTCCTGACGATCGTCCGGCTCGGGAAAGAACCGCGAGGTGCGCAGGATCAGGCAGGGCAGACGGCGAGCGTGATGGAACAATTCGCACAAATCTTCAGCCGCCGATTTGGTGACCCCATAGATGTTTTTCGGCACGGGCACGACATCCTC